>JBPOIZ010000076.1:0-30252 GCA_052034115.1 Actinomycetota bacterium | reverse complement strand
AGCAGCACGCTGCATGGGAGAAGGCTCATCGGGCCTACCGGGACCAGATGAAGCTCCACCCACTCGAAAAGCGTCTGTGGCAGCTCGTCCACGGTGGCAGCAGTTCGGACTGAACTCCCATGCGGGTCGTCGTTCTCGGGGCCACCGGTCTGCTCGGACGGGCCATCGTCACCGAGTTGGCCGCCCGCGGGCATCACGTCCTGGCGGTGTCGCGGCGCGCCGACGTTCCCATCGACACCTGGCACGACATACGGGCCGGCGATCTCGACGTGGCCGCGGCGCCCCCCTCGCACCTGCGCACGCTGTTAGGCGGGTATGACGTCGTCGTCTATGCCCTCGGGCCGGACGACCGCCACCGGGTGCCCGCACCGGCGGGCGCCCATTTCCGCCGCATGCTCGTCGAACCGACCGCCCGGGTCGCTGCTGCCGCGGCCGCCGTGGGGCTGCGTCGCATGGTCATCCTCGGGTCCTATTTCACCGCTCTGGACCGCCGGCACCCAGCCTGGTCCCTCGCGGCGCGCCATCCCTACATCGGGGCCAGACGGGCTCAGGCCCTACAGGCTCGCCAGGCCGCCGGAGCAGAGCTCGACGTCAGCGTCCTGGAGATTCCGTACGTCTTCGGGGTGGTGCCCGGAGTCGTCCCGATGTGGCGCGCCGTGCTGCTCGACCGCCTGCGCCGCGCCCCGGTGGTCCCATACCCGGCGGGTGGAACCGCCGTAGTGACTGCGGCGCAGATCGGGCAGGCGACGGCGACCCTCGTCGAGGGGGCATCGGTCTCCCGGGACAACCCGGTCGCGGACGCGAACTACACCTTCCGAGAGTTGTTCGGCATCATCGCCGACGAGATGGGTTGGCGTCGGGCGTTCCTGCCGGCCCCCGCCGTCGCCGTCACCGCCGGGCTGATCCTGGAGGTCGCCCGCGCCCGACGGCATGGGCTGGACGCCGGCCTGGACCCGGTGCATGCCGCCCAGGACCTGCTCGCGCGTCGGCTGTACCTCGACGCCGAGTGGTCGCGCCGCGTGCTGGGCCACACGTCCGGCGGGGTGGAGGCGGCGATCCGGGAGACCGTCCGCGCCTGCTACCCGCGCTGACGTCGGGATCCATCGGTCGGCATACTGGTTCGATGCCCAGCCCGCCGCGCCGACCCGGTTCGGTGCGGCGCACGAGCAGCACCGACATCGTGGCCACCGGATATGACCCGGTCTCGCTGACCCTCTCCGGCCGGTCCCGCGATCTGGTGACCCACTCCGACGGGTCGACCTCGGTGGCTGCGCACGCCCTGGTCAGGGCGGGCGTCGAGTCCGGCGTGGTGACGGCGCTCTCGACATATCCAGCGGTTCCGGGAGCCCAGGCGCTGGTGGGCCGGCGTCTCGCGGTCGGTTTCCGCACCGCCATCTGGCGTTCGCTGCGGGCCGAGTATGACGCGGGGACGCCGCTGCACGCATTGCTCGACGAACTCCCGGGCGCCCTGGTCATCTCCGGGTGGGCGGTGCGCCGGCTCGGCCCTGCTCCGGAGCACATCCGGCGCGGGACCCGGCGGCTCGACATCTGTGCCGGCTGGGCGTCGGACAGCCATGCCGCGAGGGTGCATCGCGAGACCGGTGAGTCGCCACCCCCGCTCGCCACTCCCGTCGCGGTCTCGGTCGTCGCGCCCGACGACCCGAAGGGATGGCATACCGTGGCCGCTCTGCCGCCTGGCTCGATGAGCCGCCGTCGGCGCCTGGACGTCATACCCGAGCCGGGCCGGTGGGTCGTCGATGCGGCCTTCCGCGACGTGTTCGTGGACCCTGCCGGCATCGAGCGCGTGCTGCACGAGTACGGCGTCCGCGCGGAGGTGGACTCCGCCACCGAGCAGATCGACGCGCTGGTGGCCACCCCGGTCGTGTTGCCTCACGTCGAGTGCCCGTCGACTGCTGCCTCGGTGGAGCGGCTCCTCCCGGGACGGGTCGGCGGGCTGCGCGAGCAGGTCTCGATGGATCTGTTCGGCCCGGCGAGCTGCACTCACCTCAACGACCTGCTGCGGAGCCTCGCCGACGTGCCGAGGCTCGCCGCGCGGCTGGACGGGTCGGCGCGCCCCCGATAGCCCGGCCAGTACCACCGCCCAGTTATCCGACCAGGGTGGCGTCGAGCCAGTCGGCGACGGCGGCGACGGTCTGGGTCAGTTGCACCGATCTCGGCAGGGTTCCGCTGTCGCAGCCGAACCCGCGAAACGAGCTAGAGTCCACGAAGCCGCAGTGGTAGCCGCCGGCCAGCTCAACCCAGGCCGCCGGCCCGGCCCAGGCGTCGTGCAGCTCGCGGGAAACCGCAGGTGGCACCAACCGGTCCGCGCTGCCCACGACGAACAGGGCCGGTATGGCGCACCCGCTGGCTGCGCTGATCCCGTGGGGTCGCGTCCGGGCTGCGGCCAGCGTGGCCACGGCGGCAACGTCGACGTCGCGCGGTCGAGCCAGGGCACTGCGCCCAGCGGCCAGGATCGCTGCGCCCCCGCCCATCGAGTGCCCGGCCAGGACAACCCGCCGGGGATCCACCGGCTGGGTCCGAGCGGCCCACCCTGCGGTCAGGAGCAGCTCGGTCGCGAACCGGGCGTGGCTGGGCACCAGGTGGGCCGAGGACGACGGCGCGAGCACGGCATACCCTCGGGCGGCCAGGCCGGCCAGGATCGTGGGATACCGGTCAGGGGTCTGCGCGAAGCCGTGCCCGAAGACCACCAACGGCCAACCGGCCGCGGGGGCCGATGCGCCGGGCCCCGGGAGCCACCGGGCGGCGGCGAACCGTCTGCCGTCGCCGGTCACCCGGACGTTTGTGCTGGTCAGCGCGTCGCGGCCGGCGGCATTGGACATACCGGGCAGGCTAGGGCATGCCGGGCGCCGTTGGCTGGGGGTTCACGTGGCACCGGTTGCGTTAGGAGCGCTCCGGCGGTTACACAATGCGTGTGGCAGTACCAGTCGACTCGGTGACTCGAGCCGACGTCGACAGCATCAGATTCGACGATCTGAGCTTTCTGACGCGGCACGGGCGAGTCGGCGTGACCTTGTTCATGCCCTCGGTGCTCCAGGTGACCGAGGAGGGCGAGCCGGACCTTGTCGTTCCCTACTCGGCGGGCTGGGGTGAGGGCCGTGGCGCCGCAGAGTTGGCCTGCCAGTCGCTGGCTCGCGAGGGCAACCTCATGGCCGCCTCCATCGAGTACCCGCCGACGCGGTTGCGGATGCACGAGGTCGTCCCGTTCCGCACCGAGATCCTCACCGACGTCATCGACCAACTCCGCAGCGGGCCGTATGGCGACCTGCGCATCGTCGTCCAGGGCTACTCGCGCGGCACCGGCCCGGCGCGGCATGCCGCCGTCCAGCGCGCCGACCACATCAGCGGGCTCTCCCTCGTGGCACCCACGTGGTTTTCCGATCAGGTGCACCCACGGGAGCTGGCCACGCGGGGGATCGCCGAAGGCGCCCGCGGCATCATCCGGGAGAACTGGGTGGACAAATGGGGCCTGCTCACCGCCGGTGCCCGGCTCGCGCAAGAGATGCTCGCCCACCCCATCGCGCTGCGCAACGACGTTGCCGCGATCTCCCAGGAGGGTGCTGGTGACCTGCGGGAAGTGCTCGCGTCGGGGTTGCGCCTCGGGGTGGTTGCGGGCCTGCACGACGAGCTGTGTGAGGTCGTCGGCATCCGTCGGGTCCTCGATGAGCTGACGCCCGCGGAGGCTGCGCGGGTCGACTACCGCGAGGCCGACTCGGACCACTTCACCTACTTCTGGAAGCCCGACCCGCTGCGCACGGTCGTGGCCCAGGTGCTCGGCCTGGGGGCCGCTGCGGCCTAGCGCGGCGTGGCGTGACCGATAAGGTCGCCCCCGTGGGCAAGAAGCAGAAGCGCAAGGCCGAGCGCAAACGCTCGGCCCGTGCCGAGCAGGTCGCCGCCAAGGCGGTGAAGCAGACCGGTGTGCGCGTAGCGCGTCGCCCCGCCCTGGATTACGAGCTGGACCCGACCAGGGAGCGGGTCGCGTGGCGGTTCGTCCAGTCCGGTATGCCGGGCCTGGAGGTCCTTCGCGGCTACGACCGGCGGTGGCTGCGCGCCGACGTCTTTGCCGGCGTCGCGGTGGCCGCCTACCTCGTCCCACAGGTCATGGCCTACACGGCCATCATGAACACCCCGCCGGTGACCGGCCTGTGGACGGCGCTCGCCGCGCTTGTCGTCTACGCCGTCCTCGGCGGCTCTCGCGTCTTGTCGCCCGGACCGGAGTCGACGGTGGCGCTGATGGCGGCCACCGCCATCGCTCCGCTGGTGGCTGGCGATCCCGGCCGCGCCATGGTGCTGACAGCGGCCCTGAGCCTCGTCGTGGCCGGATGGCTGCTCATCGCCCGGCTCTTCCGGCTCGGTGTGATCTCCGACCTGCTCTCCCAGCCGCTCCTCGTCGGCTATCTGGCCGGGGGCGCGGTGCTCATGATCGTCGGCCAGCTCGGCAAGATGACCGGGACATCGGTGGACGGCGAGAGCATCGTCGACCAGGTCCGCTCGTTCTTGGCGGTCGTGGGGGCGACCCACGTGCCGACCTTGATCGTCGGCGTGAGCACGCTGGCCCTGCTCCTGGCCATCCGCTTCCTGCGCCCTTCCTGGCCGGCGCCCCTGATCGCCGTCGTGACGGCCACGGCCGTGTCGTCCATCATGGGGCTCGAGGCCCAAGGTGTCGCCGTCGTCGGGGAGGTACCGACCGGACTGCCGATGCCGCACCTCCCGGCGGTGACCTGGGCGGAGGTCCAGGCGCTGCTCATCGCTGGGCTGGGGGTCGCCATCGTCGCGTATGGCGACATCACCCTCATCGCCCGCGGGTTCCCCTCGCCACCGGACGACAAGGGCCGCATCCCCGAGGTCGACCCGAACCAGGAGCTCATCGCGCTGGCCGGTGTGCATGCCGCCTCCGGACTGGTCAACGGGTTCCCGGTGTCGGCATCCGGATCCCGGACGGCGTTGGCGATCGCCGGTGGTGCGCGCTCGCAGCTTTACTCGCTCGTCTCGGCGGCGTGCATCGTCGTCGTCTTGTTCGTTGCGGGGCCGCTCATCGCCCACCTGCCGAAGGCCGCGCTCGCAGCGGTCGTCTTCTACGCGGCTGGCAAGCTCGTCAGTTGGCCGGACATCGTCCGGCTGGAGCGCTTCCGCAAGCGCGAGCTGTTCCTCGCGGTCGTCGCGATGGTCGCCACCTGCGTGCTCGGCATCCTCGTCGGTGTGGGCATCGCCGTCGCCCTGAGCCTGCTGGAGGTGCTCCAGCGGCTCGCTCGCCCGCACGAGGGTGTGCTCGGGCGGGTGCCGGGTCTGCCCGGGATGCACGATGTCGACGACCATCCGGACGCGCTGACCCTGCCCGGACTGGTCGTCTACCGGTATGACGCGCCGCTCTTCTTCGTCAACGTCTCCGACCTGCGCCGGCGGGTGCTGGCGGTCGTGGACCAGGAGAACCAGGCCTATCCCGAAACGCCGGTGCGATGGCTCATCCTCAACGTCGAAGCAAACGTCGAAGTCGACATCACGGCGGCCGACGGCCTCCTGAAGATCCACGAGGACCTTGCCCAGCGAGGCGTCAAGCTGGGCCTGGCCCGGGTGAAACGGGACATGCTCCTCCCGTTGCGCAGGGCCGGCCTGGTCAAACTCATCGGCAAGGACATGCTGTTCCCGACTCTGCCGGTGGCCGAGGAGGCCTATCTGACCTGGTCAGCTGCGCAGGCCCCGGTGGTCGAGCCCGAGCCGGCGCCGCAGTCTCTGGTCGAGGACGACCCCCATCCGATGACTTTTGCCGAGATGGTGGGAGCCGAGGAGCCGCCCGACCGGGTGGAGGACAGCGAAGCGGGGCGCTGAGCTGCGCCGCTCGCGGCTGACCTCAGTGGTCCTCGTGGTCCTCGTGGTCTTCCTGGTCTTCGTGGTCTTCGTGGTCCTCGCCGTGGTCCTCCTCGGCGTGGTCGCGGTCCTCGTCGTCGCGGTCCTCGTCGGCGTGGTCGCGGTCCTCGTCACGCGGGGGAGCGGTCGGGTCTGCCGTGGGCTTCGGGGCTGGGCGTGCGCCAACGGGCTTGGGAGCCGCTGCGACCGAGTTGCGCGGGGCGGGGACGGCGAGCGGGGCCGGCGTGGTCACCACCACGGTCTGGACCTTGTGGGTGACGCAGACCCCCCTCTCCAGTTTCGCCGGTGCCACGCACGGGTCATAGACCAGGGTCGTCGGCGCAGGTGTCGGCTCGGCGACGGCCGCGAGGACCGGCTTGGCCGCGGTCGGCGTCGGGGCGATGGCGCCATAC
This sequence comes from Actinomycetota bacterium, assembly GCA_052034115.1. Classification (GTDB taxonomy): domain Bacteria; phylum Actinomycetota; class Actinomycetes; order Actinomycetales; family Dermatophilaceae; genus Lutibacillus. Next base: position 23,977 of record JBPOIZ010000076.1, on the reverse strand, counting down.
GCGGCGACGGCGACGGCGGAGCCGACGGCCAGGCCGAGGGTGACAGTGGCAGCGCGGGCGATGTTCATGGCCCCACCGTGCGGGTTGGGAACGGTCCGACTCAAGAGGAACGGCCGACAATCGGCCGGATGGAGCACTCGCCACGCGTCGGTGCGGCCAGATGGACGCCCAGACCGCCCCCATGGCCGATGGTCCCGGGACTGCAGGCCGGTGCACCATCGACGGTATGGCGACACCGCTCACTCCCACCCAGCGCACCCGGTCCCGCTATGTCCTCACCGGTTTGACCGGCGTCGTGACCGCCGCCTCCGTCGCGTCGGTCGGCGTGGCGACGGCCATGGCCGAACGATCCAGTGTCGCCGAGAAGGCCGCCAAGGACGCCGCCCGAAGCGCACTGGCGGCGGCCTCCGCGGCTGCCACCGGCACCACGAAGCCTGCTCCGGTCGTGGTCCACCGCAAGCGGCCGACCAAGACCGTGGTGTCCAAGCGGGTCGTCACCATGGTGACGACCCAGGGCGGAGTCGGCGGTGGCTCGGCCGCCTGGAGTCCGGCGCCCGCCGGACCGCAGTCAGCGCCCGGGCCGGCGGCGCCCGCTCCCGCACCGGCGCCCGCCCCGGCGCCACGGCCTGCCCCGGCGCCCGCTCCGGCGCCTGCCCCAGCTCCGGCACCTGCGCCGTCGGCAGGGTCGTGACCGGGGTCGACACTGCGCTGGGGGCCTCGACCTGGCATGCCCTTGGCACGTACGTCCACCTTGACGTCGCACAGCGTGCGGCCCTCGCCGCCGCCGAAGCCATCGCGCGGGAGGTCCTCGACGAGGTGGACGCAACGTGCAGCCGATTCCGCGCCGACTCGGATCTGACCCGGGCCAACGATTGCGCAGGGTCCTGGGTGGACGTGTCGGGGGTCCTGGTCGGTGCGGTGCGCGTCGCGCTGGACGCGGCCGGGCAGACTGGCGGACTGGTCGATCCCACCCTCGGCGTGCATCTGCTCACCGCGGGTTACGACCGGACGTTCACGCTGCTCCTCCACGCCGCGGATGACCCCGTGGCGGTGTCTGAGCCCCCGCGGCGCGGCGCGTGGCGGCAGGTCGGGGTCCGCGACGGCGCCATCAAGGTCCCGGTCGGCACTCGCCTCGACCTCGGTGCGACGGGCAAGGCCTACGCCGCGGATCTCGTAGCGGCGATGGTCGTCCAGGAGGTCGGCGTGCCGGTCATCGTCAGCGTCGGCGGCGACATCGCCGTCGGCCGACCGGCAGCCGAGCAGCAGATCCGGTGGCCGGTGCGGATCGGTGACACGCTGTCCGACCTCACCTCGGCAACGGCCTTGGTGGCCGAGCTCGATCTGCTCGACGGTGGCCTTGCGACGTCGTCGACCATGGCCCGCAGGTGGCGGCGGGGCGGCCTGCAGCTCCATCACCTCATCGACCCTCGGACCGGCTCTCCGGTGATCGGTCCCTGGCGGACCGTCTCTGCGCTCGGTCGGTCCTGTGTGGCCGCCAACACCGCGAGCACGGCCGCCTTCATCCTCGGATCCGAGGCGCCCCGCTGGCTGACCGATCATGCCGTCGCGGCCCGACTGGTCGATCACGACGGCCGGGTGACCCAGACCCCCGGGTGGCCGAGCACCCCCCAGGAGCAGCACCCATGACATCCGTTGACAGGATGGTGTCCTCGTGACCTCACCGACGCTGTGGTACCTGAACCGGGGAACCGGTGCCGTGCTGCTCGCCCTGTACACGCTGGCAGTCGTCGGCGGCATCCTGGCGACCGGGCGCCGGACGTCGACGCTGTGGCCCCGCTTCGTCACACAGGGCCTGCACCGCACCCTCGGTCTGCTGGCGACGGTATTGCTCGTGGTGCACGCCGCCTCTGCGGTCGTCGACGAGTTCGTCGACATCCGGTGGTGGCACGCCCTGGTGCCCTTCGGCGGCCTGTACAAGCCGGTGTTCCTCGCCCTGGGAGCGCTGGCCCTGGACCTGACGGTGGCCATTGCCCTGACCAGCGCGCTGCGCTCGCGCCTCAGTGTGCGGCTGTGGCGGGTGGTCCACCTGACGAGCTACGTCGGCTGGGCACTTGCCGTGGCGCACACCCTGGGTATCGGCACCGACATGAGGGCGTCGTGGTTCCAGTGGCTCCTCGGCGGGTGCGTCACGGCGTTCGCCGCGGCCGTTGCCCTTCGCGTCGCCCTCTCGGCCCGCGGGGACACCCGCCCCGCGGAGCCGGCAGCGGAGGCTCGCGACCGAGCGGTGGGCCTGCCATGAGCATCGTCACCGCCGACCCGACGGGCATCACGCATCTGCCCGGTCCGTTCGCCCCGTCGAGCCCGGCCGCCGGTCAGGTGCGAGCGGAGATCGGCCCACTGCTGCTGGCCGGTCTCGACGACGGCCCGTCCGCGGCGGCGCACCTGGCTCGCTACGGTCCGCTCCCGAGGCACTCGGCGGAGAGCCTTGGGGCATTGACGACGGCCGTCGGGGTCACCGGCAGGGGCGGCGCTGGGTTTCCCTTCGCCGTCAAGCTGGCCACCGCGATGCGGGGCGGCCGCCATACGGTCATCGTCGTCAACGTCGCCGAGGGCGAACCGGCGTCGTGGAAGGATTCCGCGCTGGCCAACCTGGTGCCGCACCGCGTCCTGGACGGCGCCTGCGTCGTCGCCACCGCGCTCGGTGTGCGGCAGATACATGTCGTCACGTCGCGCGAGCGACCCGGTGTCGGGGTCGCGCTGCGCCGCGCCGCCGAAGAGCGAGGCTCCCTGGGCAACCGGTACAAGCATCGGTTCGTCTGGCATGAGGCCGAGCCGCGGTTCGTCGCCGGCCAGGCCCGGGCCGTGCTCGAGCTCATGGCCGGCCGACCCAACCTGCCGGTCACGGCGTGGGAGCCGGAGGCGATCCGTGGGCATCGCGGGCGACCGACGCTGCTGTCGAACGCCGAGACGTGGGCGCACGTGGGCCTGCTCGCCCGGCTCGGTGTCGACGGGTATGCCGCTCATGGCGTGGGTGAGCCGGGCACGACGTTGCTGACCCATCACGGTGCCGCGGGCGTGCTCGTCCGGGAGGTCCCGCTCGGGCTGCCCTGGTCGCAGGTGCTCACCGAGTCCGAGGTGGGCAGACCCGTTCTCGTCGGCGGCTACCACGGCACCTGGGTCCCGGCCGGTGGGCTGGCCGGTCTGTCGGTCAGCCGCTCCGAGATGCTCCGCGCGGGATACGCGCTCGGCGCCGGTGTCGTCCTGCCGACTCCGGCGGGCGAGTGCCCGGTGACCCGCACCCGGCAGGTGGTGGACTACCTCGCGGCCCAGAGCGCCGGCCGCTGTGGTCCCTGTCTCAACGGGTTACCGGCGTTGGCGGCCGCCTTCGCACAGGTCAGTGCCACGACGGGTGGCGCCGCCCAGCGGGCTCGGTCGACCGAGCGGGTCCTCCAGCTCGCCGCCCTGGTCGAGCGCCGTGGTGCGTGTGCCCATCCGGATGGCACCGCGCGGCTAGTTCGTTCCCTCCTGTCCGCCGTCCCGCACGAGATCGACGCGCATCTGCGGGGCACGTGCACGATGGCCGCGACGAGGACTCAGCGATGAGCGGGCCGCGGTCTCAGGTGCTGCGTGTTGACTGGCCGTCGTGCACGGCGCGCGGCCTGTGCGCCGAGCTGCTCCCCGAGGTGGTCGGGCTCGACGAGTGGGGTTATCCGCTGGTCCGGGGCGAGGTCCCCGCGGCGCTGGTGGCCCTGGCGCGTGAGGCCGTCGCTGCCTGCCCCCGCAACGCCTTGCGCCTGAACCCCTGACGGGGCGGCCCGCCATACCCGTCCGGACCGGTGCTGCCCACCCCTCGGGACGGGTGATGTGGCGAACGACACGGTCCGCGGACTGCTCCTCGGCCCGGATTCCGGGCGGTTCTGGGCTCCGAACGAGTCGGCGAGGCAGCACTGTGTCCCAGGTCACCGCACGTCAGCAGCGATTTCACCCGAACTGCCTTCGCGCAACCCCCCAAATCGATCACCCGTGTCCCTGACCGGCACGGATGTCGTGCTACTCATCGGTAACTGACTCAAGTCCCTATGCAAGGCGGGCGTGACTTCGGCAGTCTCGGGTACTGCACCGTGTCTCATTCGACCTACCGATGAAGGCAGGACCCCCAATGAAGATCGTCGTCCTGGTCAAGTACGTCCCGGAGCCCACCGCAACGTGGAAGTTCGCCCCGGACCTCACCCTTGACCGCGGCGCTGTCGAGGGCCGGCTCTCCGAGCTGGACGAGTATGCCGTCGAGCAGGCCGTCCGCCTCGCCGAGGGCGGCCAGGCGTCAGAAGTCGTGTTCCTCACCGTCGGCCCGGCCAAGGCGGTCGACGGGCTCCGCAAGGCGCTGGCCATCGGCGGTGACAGCGCGGTCCACGTCAGCGACACCGCGATGCACGGCTCGGACGCCCTGGCCACCTCGCTCGTCCTGGCCAAGGCCCTGGAGAAGGTCGGCTACGACCTCGTGCTCACCGGTATGGCGTCCACGGATGCCGAGATGTCGGTCATGCCCTCGATGGTGGCCGACCGCCTCGGCATCAACCAGGCCACCTTCGCCGGTGCGCTGAGCGTCGACGGGTCGACAGTCTCGATCAAGCGCGACAGCGAATCGGCAGTCCTGGATGTCACGACGAGCCTGCCGGCCATCGTGTCCATCACCGACACCAACCCGGAGGCCCGCTACCCCGCCTTCAAGGCGATCATGGCGAGCAAGAAGAAGCCGGTGACGACCTACTCGCTCGCCGACATCGGTGTGGATGCCGCCCAGGTCGGCCTGGCCAGCGCCAAGACCACGGTCACCGGGGTCGCACCGACCCCGGCGCGCTCCGCCGGCACGATCGTCACCGACGAGGGGGAGGGCGGTCTGCAGGCCGCCGAGTTCCTCGCCGGCCGCGGCTTCATCTGACCCCTCGCCCCTCTCGCCACCGCGCCTCGACCCCAGGAGAAGAAGTGTCGGAAGTTCTCGTTCTCGTCGACAACACCCCGCAAGGCATCCGCAAGGCATCGCTCGAACTGTTGACCGCCGCTCGCCGTCTCGGTGAGCCGTCGGCCGTCGTGTGCGGCGCCGCCGACGACGCGGCCGTGGCCACCCTCGGTGAGTACGGCGCCAGCACGGTGTATGTCGTGCCGGGCACCGACGGCTACCTGTCCGTCCCCGCCGCGGAGGCGCTGGTCGCCATCGCCGGCCGCACCGCCCCGGCCGCGGTCCTGGTGACCTCTGGCTCGGTCGGCAAGGACGTTGCCGCCCGCGTCGCGGTCCGCCTCGGCGCTGGCATCGTCACCGACGCCACCGACGTCCGTTCCGAGGGCGGCGTCGTGACGACCACCCAGTCGGTCTTCTCCGGCGGGTGGCAGGCCACCTGCCAGGTCGCCGGCACCGCCGTGGTCACCGTGCGGCCCAACGCCTTGGCCGCCGAGCCCGCGCCGACCACCCCGACCGTGGAGACCGTCGAGGTCGCCTTCAGCGACGCGGCCAAGGGTGCCGCCATCACCGCCACGTCCCCGAAGGTCTCCAGTGGTCGGCCGGAGTTGACCGACGCGGCGGTCGTGGTCTCTGGCGGTCGTGGCGTGGGCTCGGAGGAGGGCTTCGGCGTCATCGAGGGCCTCGCCGACGCGCTGGGCGGCGCGGTGGGTGCCACCCGTGCGGTGACCGACCTGCACTGGGTCTCCCACGACCTGCAGGTCGGCCAGACCGGCAAGACCGTGGCGCCGTCGCTGTATGTCGCGGCCGGCATCTCCGGCGCCATCCAGCACCGGGCCGGTATGCAGAGCAGCAAGACCATCGTCGCGGTCAACAAGGACCCGAAGGCCCCGATCTTCCAGGTCGCGGACTTCGGTGTCGTCGGCGACCTGCACAAGGTGCTGCCGGCACTGACCGACGAGATCACCAAGCGCAAGGGCTGAGCACGGACGCCCGTCAGGGGTCGACGGAAGGAGTCACCAGATGATGACGGTCCGGCTGGTCCTGGGCCTGCTGCTCACCGTGGTATGCCTCGGGCTCGCCGCCCGTCGGCTGCTCTTCCTCTACCGGCTGGGCCAGGCGGGGCAACCCGTCGAGCCCGGTCGGCTGGGGGGCGCCGGCGAGGCCGTCAAGGCCGAGCTCGTCGAGGTGGCGGGGCAGCGCAAGCTGCTCCGCTGGACCGTTCCCGGTGTCGCGCACTTCATGGTCTTCTGGGGCTTCATGGTCCTGCTGCTGACCATCATCGAAGGCTTCGCGGCCTTGGTGAACCCGACCTTCCAGATCCCGGTGGTCGGCAACTACGCCTGGTTCGGGTTCATCGAGGACCTCTTCGCCATCCTGTGTGTCGTCGCCCTGGCGATCTTCGTCGTCATCCGGATCAAGAACGCACCCAGCTCCTTGGGTCGGCGGTCGCGCTTCTTCGGCTCACACCTCGGCCCGGCGTGGTTCGTCCTGTTCATGATCTTCAACGTCGTGTGGACCCTGCTCGCCTTCCGTGGCGCCTCGATCAACGCACAGGGCGTCAACGAGGAGGGCGGCCCGATGCAGTTCCTCCGCGGGGCGTTCGCCTCGCAGGGGTTCGCCTCGTTGTTCCACGGGTTCGGCGAGTCGGCCAACGAGGTGCTCGAGACCGTCCTGCTCCTGCTCTCCCTCGCCGTGCTGCTCGTGTTCACGGTGTTCGTGACCTACAGCAAGCACCTGCACATCTTCTTGTCGATCCCCAACGTCGCCTACGCCCGCCGGCCGCGGGCGCTCGGCGCGCTCCTGCCGGTCTACTCCGGGGGCACGAAGGTCGACTTCGAGGACCCGGGCGACGACGACCTCATGGGCGTGGGCAAGATCGAGGACTTCACCTGGAAGGGGCTCCTCGACTTCGGCACCTGCACCGAGTGCGGTCGCTGCCAGAGCCAGTGCCCGGCGTGGAACACCGACAAGCCGCTCTCGCCGAAGATCCTCATGATGACGCTGCGCGATCACGCGCTGGCCAAGGCGCCATACCTGCTGGCCACCAAGGGCGAGGACGGCGAGCCGACCGGAGAGGTCTCCGCCGAGGCTCGCGCCGAGGCCGAGCGCCCGCTGGTCGGACCCGAGGGCGACGAGACCGCGTCGGTCGACGAGCACGGTGCCAGGGGGGTCGGGGCGGTGCCGTTCGACATGCTCTGGTCCTGCACGACCTGTGGCGCCTGCGTCGAACAATGCCCCGTGGATATCGAGCACGTCGACCACATCGTCAACATGCGCCGTCACCAGGTGCTCATGGAAGCTGCCTTTCCGGAGGAGGCCGGCGCCATGCTCAACAACCTCGAGCACGCCGGTGACCCCTGGGGCCGCGGCTCCAGCGCCCGGATGGAGTGGGCCGAGCCGCTGGACTTCGAGGTCCGTCAGTTCGGCGCCCAGGGCGAGGAGACCATCCCGGAGGACGTCGACTACCTCTTCTGGGTGGGGTGCGCCGGAGCCCTCGACGACACCGCGATGCGCACCACCCGGGCGGTGGCCACGCTGCTGCACGAGGCCGGGGTCGAATTCATGGTCCTCGGTGACGGCGAAGCCTGCACCGGCGACCCGGCCCGCCGGATGGGCCACGAGTTCCTCTTCCAGATGCTCGCCATGCAGAACGTCGAGACGCTCAACACCGTCGGGGCCAAGCGCATCGTCGTCACCTGTGCGCACTGCTTCAACACCCTCGCGAACGAATATCCGCAGGTCGGCGGCCACTACGAGGTGGTCCACCACACGACGTTGCTCGCCCAGCTCGTCGCCGACAAGCGGCTCACACCGATCCACCGCGTCGATGCTGCGGTGACCTATCACGACCCGTGCTATCTCGGCCGTCACAACCGGATCTTCACGCCGCCCCGCGAGGTGCTGGCCGCCATACCCGGGGCCCGGGTCACCGAGCTGGAACGCAGCCGGGAGCGGTCGTTCTGCTGCGGCGCCGGCGGCGCCCGGATGTGGATGGACGAGAACCTCGGCACCCGGATCAACCTCAACCGCACCGACGAGGCGCTGGCGACCAAGCCCGACATCGTCACGGCGGCCTGCCCGTTCTGCGTGACCATGCTCAGCGACGGTGTCGCCCAGCGTCAGTTGGAGAAGACCGCCCCGGAGAGTGTCGAGGTCACCGACATCGCCGAGATCCTGCTGCGTTCCGTCAAACCCGAAGACCCCGAGCTCGCGCTCGCCACCCCCTCCGCACCGACCCAAGGAAACTGACCATGACCGAGACCACCTCAGGACACGTCGGCGGCGCCGGCCTCGACCTCGACACCCTCAACCTCATGGTGGAGTCGCTCGGCGACTTCGTCGGCGCGATGCTCACCCCCGAGCTGCAGCTCGACCTCGACCACGAGGACCGTTGCCCCGAGGACATCGTCCGGGCGATGTCCGACCCGGAGCAGCTCGGTGTCCAGCTCGTCTTCGTCCCTGAGGCCTACGGCGGCATGGACGGCGGCGCCTTCGACTCCTACCGGGTCTGCGAGGTCATGGCGCGCATGGACATCGGCCTGGCCACCGCCGTGTTCGCGACCTTCCTCGGCTCCGACCCGATCCTGGTCGGCGCCACCGAGGAGCAGAAGTTGCGCTGGCTGGGTGCCATCGCCGACAAGGGCGTCGTCTTCGCGTATGGCGCGACCGAGCCCGAGGCCGGCTCCGACCTCGGTGCCCTGACGACGACGGCCACGCCGATCACCACCAAGAAGGGCGAGGTCACCGGCTACACGATCAACGGTCGCAAGCAGTGGATCTCCAACGGCACCATCGCCGACTTCACCACGATCCTGGCCTCCACCCCGGCCGGCCCGAGCTGGTTCGTCGTCGAGAAGGACACCCCCGGGTTCTCCTCCGCCCCGCCGGAGGACAAGCACGGTCTGCGTCTGTCCAACACGGCCGCGCTCTACCTCGACGACGTCAAGGTGCCCGCTGACGCCCTCATCGGCATGGTCGAGGGCAAGGGCATGGTCCAGGCCCAGCAGGTCTTCGGTTACACCCGGCTCATGGTCGCCGCCTTCGGTCTCGGCGGCGGCTGGGAGGCCCTCGACCGGGCCATCGAATACTCCAAGAACCGTGAGCAAGGTGGCGGCCCGCTCAGCGAGAAGCAGGGCTTCACGCACAAGCTCATCGTGCCGCACGCGGTCAAGCTCGAGGCGGCCCGCTCCTTCATGGAGGACACCGCCGACAAGATCGACCGCGGGCTGGGCCACAACGGCGCGATGAACTGCGAGGGCGCGATCGCCAAGTACATGGCGACCGAGGCCGGCAACGCCGCCGCGGACGCCGCGATCCAGGCGCACGGCGGCTACGGCTACACCCGTCCGTATGTCGTGGAGAAGGTCAAGCGCGACGTGCGGATCACCACGATCTACGAGGGCACCTCGGAGATCATGGAGATGACCGTGGCCCGCGAGCGGTGGCAGCAGCACCTCAAGACCCAGGGCCGCTACTACCAGGACATGGCCGCCGAGTTGACCCGGCTGCACGCCACCCACCCGAGCGTGGGCGCCGACATCGCCGCGCTGGCGCACAACGCGCTGGCCGTGGTGCTCGAGGCCTGCCGGACCGGGCGGCTGACCCGCAACCAGCACGTCCTGTTCCGCCTCGGCGAGCTGATCTGCTGGACCGAGACCTCGGGGGTCTTCGCCAAGGCGGCCGCCGCCGGTCTCGATGGCACCCGGTTCGAGAAGAACCCCGGCCGGTTCTCGGGGGAGCAGACCGCGGCGATGTCGCGGGTCTTCGCCCGCGAGGCCGCCCAGCGGGTCGCCCTCGACGGCGCCCGGTGGGTGGCCGGCGCGGCCGACCCGGGCAGCCCGGCGGTCGCGGCGGTCAACGCCATACCGACAGCGCAGATCCTGGCCACGCAGGCCGGGCTCGTCAACGACATGAACTACGTCGCCGACGTCCTCTACGGCCGTCTCGACGGCTGACCGTCGCTTTCCGGAAGGGCGAGACAGATGAGCAAGCTCGAAGTACGTCCTGTTGCCGTCGTCGGGGTCGCCGCGATCATGCCGCAGGCCCCCAGTGCCGACGCGTTCTGGGCCAACATCAAGGGCGGGCGCTACTGCATCAGTGAGGTGCCCCCGGAGCGGTGGGACCCGGCGTTGTACTACGACGCCGATCACTCGGCGCGGGACAAGACCTACTCGATCATCGGCGGCTGGGTCCGCGAGTTCGACTGGAACCCCATCGCGTGGCGTATGCCGGTGCCGCCTACCGTCGCGGCCCAGATGGACGAGGGTCAGCGGTGGGCCATCTCGGCCTCCCGCGCGGCGCTCATGGACGCCGGATGGCCGAACTGGTCGGTCGAGCCCGACCGGGTCGCGGTCATCCTCGGCAACGCCATCGGCGGCGAGAAGCACTACAAGTCGAGCATGCGGGTCCAACTGCCCGAGATGCTCAAGCGCCTCGAGCAGTCCGCGACGCTGCTGTCCCTCTCGCCGCAGACCCAGCGCAAGATCGTCGAAGAGACCCGGGCCAACTACCTCGACAACATGTTCGAGATCACCGAGGACACCATGCCCGGTGAGCTGAGCAACGTCATGGCCGGCCGGGTGGCCAACCTGTTCAACCTGCGCGGACCCAACTTCACCACCGACGCCGCGTGCGCCTCCGGGCTCGCGGCGCTCAGCTCGGCCATCCACGGTCTGGTCGAGCACGACTACGACGCGGTCATCACCGGCGGCATCGACCGCAACATGGGCGTCGACGCGTTCGTGAAGTTCTGCAAGATCGGCGCGCTGTCAGCCACCGGCACGCGTCCCTTCGACGCGGGCGCGGACGGGTTTGTCATGGGCGAGGGCGCGGCGGTCTTCGTCCTGAAGCGGCTCGAAGACGCCGAACGCGACGGCGACCGCATCTACGCCACGATCCTGGGCATCGGCGGCTCCTCCGACGGCAAGGGCAAGGGCATCACCGCACCCAACCCGGTCGGCCAGCAGCTCGCCGTGCGGCGGGCCTGGGAGAACGCCCACGAGGACCCGGCTACGATCAACGCCATCGAGGCACACGGCACGTCCACCCGCGTCGGCGACGCCGTGGAGCTGGAGAGCCTCATGAAGGTCTTCGGCGCGGCTGGTGCGCCGACCCGTTCGGTGGCGCTCGGCTCGGTGAAGTCGAACATCGGCCACCTCAAGGCCGCGGCCGGCACCGCAGGTCTGTTCAAGATGGTCCGCTCGCTGCACGAGAAGGTCCTCGCCCCGAGCCTGAACTTCGTCAACCCCAACGAGAACGTCGACTGGGACTCCAGCCCGTGTGTGGTCAACACCGCCCTGCGCGAGTGGCCCGAGTCGAGGACCGGCGTGCGCCGTGGCGGCGTCTCCGCGTTCGGCTTCGGTGGGACCAACTTCCACGTCGTCGTCGAGGAGCACATCCCCGGCCGGCACAAGCCCAAGCCGAAGGTGTATGCCGCGGCCGAGGTGCCGAGCGCGCCGACGGTGACCGCCAGTGTCCCGGCCGCGCCGACCGCCGACGCCAACGTCTTCGCCCCCCGGAAGGCCCCCTTGCGGGGCGCCCTTGTGCTCGGTGGTGCCGACGACGCCGCGGTGATGGCCCAGATCCCGCCGATTCTGGCTGCGGCCAAGGCGGGCACCGCCCCGGCGCCGGCCGCCCCCGACCCGGCCCTGGCCAACGCGGCGGTCCGGGTGGCCGTCGACTATGGCGACGCGGCCGAGCTGGCCGCCAAGCTCGACAAGCTCACCAAGGCCATGGCGTCCGGCAACCCGGCGGCCTTCAAGCTGCTGCGTCAGCAGGGAGTCTTCGTCGGTCGCGGACCGGCCCCCAAGGTGGCCTTCCTCTACACCGGCCAGGGCTCGCAGTACGTCAACATGCTCAAGGACCTGGCCGCGGCCGAGCCCATCGTCAAGGACACCTTCGCCGCGGCCGACCAGGTCATGACGCCGCTGCTGGGGCGCCCGCTGACGTCATACATCTTCATCGACGGCGACGACGCCGAGGCGGTCAAGAAGCTCAACAAGCAGCTCATGCAGACCGAGATCACGCAGCCTGCGGTGCTCGCGACCGACCTGTCCCTGACCAAACTGCTGGCGGCCTACGGCATCGCCCCCGACATGGTCATGGGGCACAGCCTGGGCGAGTACGGCGCCCTCGTCGCGGCCGGGTCGCTGACCTTTGAAGCAGCACTGGAGGCAGTCAGTGCACGCGGCCGGGAGATGACCAAGGTCTCGGTGGCGGACAACGGCGCCATGGCGGCCGTTTTCGGTCCGATGGCCGAGATCCAACGAGTTGTCGATTCGGCAGACGGATATGTCGTCGTGGCCAACATCAACTCGAACAACCAGGCCGTGGTCGGCGGCGCCACCGCCGCCGTCGAGAAGGTCGTCGAGACCTTCAACTCGCTCGGCATGAACGCCGTGAGGATTCCGGTCAGCCATGCCTTCCACACCCAGATCGTCGCGCCGGCCTCGCCCAGCTTCGTCGACGCGTTGCGCCGCCTGGACATGAAGGGCCCGCAGCTGCCGATCGTCGCCAACGTCACCGGGGAGTTCTACCCGGCCGGTGCCGACACCGAGACGATGCTCGACTATGCGGGCAAGCAGATCGCCAGGCCGGTCCAGTTCGTCACGGGCCTGAACACCCTGTATGACGCGGGCGCCCGCGTCTTCGTCGAAGTCGGGCCGAAGAAGGCGTTGCACGGCTTCGTCGAGGACGTGCTCGGCTCGACGCATTCGGACGTCGTGGCCCTCTACACCAACCACCCGAAGCTCAGCGACGCCGCCGCGCTCAACCAGGCGCTGTGCGGCCTCTACGCCGCTGGCCTGGGCTTCACCGCACCCGCCGGAAAGGCTCCCTCCGTGGCCACCCCAGCCTCGTCCACCGCCCCTGCTGCCGTTCCTGCCCCCAGCGGTGCCGTCTCCGACGAGACGATCACCGAGCTCGGCAAGCTCTTCGCCGGCGTGCTCGAGCAAGGGCTGCGTGTCTACGGCGCCGGTGGTGGTCCGGTCGGCGCGGTCGCTGCGCCGGCCGCCGCCCCGGTCACTTCTCCCGTCGCCGCTGCGGCACCTGCCCCGGTGGCCCGCTCGGAGGAGCCGGTCGTCATCTCCGGCGCCGGGCTTGGCATCCCGGGAGTGGACCCGATGTTCGACGACGCCAACGTCGGGCGGATCCTCGGCGGACAGCAGTTCATCGGGGCCCTGCCCGAGCCGATCCGGGCGCGGATGGCCCGGATGCGGATCACCCGGCTCGTCAAGGACGAGCTCAAGGGCGCCAGCTTCGTCAGCATCGAGGACCCCGCCGACGTCATCAAGCTCGCCGGACGGCACGCGCCACTGGACATCGTCGGGCAGTTCGGCATCGACCAGGCCCGGGACGAGGCGCTCGACAATGCCACCCGGATGGCCATCGGGGCCGGCTTCGACGCGCTGCGTGACGCGGGCATCCCGCTGGTCATGCGCTACAAGACGACGACCATCGGTTCCCAGCTGCCCGACCGTTGGGGCTTGCCAGACGAGTTGCGCGACGACACCGGCATCGTCTTCGCCTCGGCCTTCCCCGGCTACGGTGAGTTCGCCAAGGACATCGAGCACTACATGGCCGACCGGGCCCGCCGCGAGCACCTCCTGGCGCTCGAAGGCGTTCGGGCGCACATGACCGGTGCCGAGCCGACCGCCGCGGAGATCGACGGGCTCATCGCCGGGCTGCGCGCCGAGCTCGAGGCCAACCCGTTCCAGTTCGACCGGCGGTTCCTCTTCCGGGTTCTGTCGATGGGCCACTCGCAGTTCGCCGAGATCATCGGTGCTCGAGGCCCGAACACGCAGGTCAACGCAGCCTGCGCGAGCACGACCCAGGCGCTGGGGATCGCCGAGGACTGGATCCGCTCCGGCCGGTGCCGTCGGGTCATCGTCGTCTCCGCCGACGACGCGACGAGCGATTCGATGATGCCCTGGATCGCCTCCGGATTCCTCGCCACCGGGGCGGCGGCCACCGACGAGAAGGTCGAGGACGCAGCCACGCCGTTCGACCGGCGTCGGCACGGCATGATCATCGGCTCGGGCGCGGCGGCCCTCGTGGTGGAGTCAGCCGAAGCAGCACGCGAGCGCGGCATCCAGCCCATCTGCGAAGTCCTCGGGTCAGTCATCGCGAACAGCGCCTTCCACGGCACTCGCCTAGATCTCGAGCACATCAGTGGCGTCATGGAAGCCGTCGTCAGCGAGGCCGAGAAGTGGGGTGTCGATCGGCACGCCATCGCATCCCAGCTGATGTTCATGTCCCATGAGACCTACACGCCGGCCCGCGGCGGGAGCGCCTCGGCTGAGATCAACGCACTGCGACACGCCTTCGGGTCCAGCGCCGACCGCATCGTCATCACCAACACCAAGGGCTTCACCGGTCACGCGATGGGCGCCGGCGTCGAGGACGTCGTGGCGATCAAGGCGTTGGAGACCGGCCTGGTGCCTCCGGTGCCGAACTACAAGGAACCGGACCCCGATCTCGGCAACCTCAACCTGTCGACGGGCGGCTCCTACCCGGTGCAGTTCGCGCTACGCCTCGCGGCCGGCTTCGGTTCGCAGATCTCGATGGCGCTGCTGCGCTACACCCCGATGCCCGACGGGCGTCGCCGCGCGCCGTCCGAGCTCGGCTTTGCCTACCGCATCGTCGACCAGGCGGCGTGGCAGCGCTGGCTCGACCTGCTCTCCGGGCACTCCGGCAGCGTGCTCGAGGTCGACCACCGCCGACTGCGGATCGTCAACGCCGGCGCTCCGGCCGTCCCTGCGGTCTCCACGACCCACGTGCCAGTTCCGTATGCCGACATGGCGCGGGCGCCCCGGGCCGCCTCGAGCAGCGCCGCGCCGGTCGCGGCACCGCCATCCGTAGCGGCACCCGCAGCGCCTGCGGCTGCCCCGGCGTCCGCGGTCGCGACGCCGGTACCGGTCGCTGCGCCGGCCCCGGTGGCCGCGGCCGCTGCCCCGGCACCGGTGGCTGCAGCGGTCACCGACCCGGTGCTGGAGAAGGTCACCTCGATCGTCTCGGAGATGACCGGCTATTCCGCCGACCTGCTCGACCCCGAGCTGGACCTGGAGGCCGACCTCGGTGTCGACACGGTCAAGCAGGCCGAGGTCTTCGCGGCGGTGCGCGAGCACTACAACGTCGAGCGGGACGCGAATCTGCAGCTGCGGGACTTCCCGACGCTGAACCACGTCGCCGGCTGGGTGCGGTCCAAGACCGGCATCCCGGCTCCGTCGGCCGCGCCGGCCCCGGTCGCCGCGGCCGCTGCTCCGGGACCGGTGGCTGCGCCAGTGGCCCCGGCGGCCCCGGCGGCCGGCGACCCCGTCCTGGCCAAGGTCACCGAGATCGTCGCCGAGATGACCGGCTATTCCGCCGACCTGCTCGACCCCGAGCTGGACCTGGAGGCCGACCTCGGTGTCGACACGGTCAAGCAGGCGGAGGTCTTCGCGGCGGTGCGCGAGCACTACAACGTCGAGCGGGACGCGAATCTGCAGCTGCGGGACTTCCCGACCCTGAACCACGTCGCTGGCTGGGTGCGGTCCAAGACCGGCATACCGGCCCCGTCGGCCGCGCCGGCCCCGGTGGCCGCGGCCGCTGCTCCGGCCCCGGTGGCTGCGCCAGTGGCCCCGGCGGCCCCGGCGGCAGGCGACCCCGTCCTGGCCAAGGTCACCGAGATCGTCGCCGAGATGACCGGCTACCCGACCGACCTGCTCGACCCGGAGCAGGATCTGGAGGCCGACCTCGGTGTCGACACGGTCAAGCAGGCCGAGGTCTTCGCGGCGGTGCGCGAGCACTACAACGTCGAGCGGGACGCGAACCTTCAGCTGCGGGACTTCCCGACGCTGAACCACGTCGCCGGGTGGGTGCGCAGCAAGGCTGGCCTGCCCGAGCCGTCCGCCGCGCCCGCACCGGCAGCCGCTCCCGCGCCCGCACCGGCGGCCGCACCGGCGGCACCGGCAGCCGCCGCGGGCGGGGATGAGGTGCTCGCGGTCGTCACCGGGATCGTGGCCGAGATGACCGGCTACCCGACCGACCTGCTCGACCCGGAGCTGGATCTGGAGGCCGACCTGGGTGTCGACACGGTCAAGCAGGCGGAGGTCTTCGCAGCGGTGCGCGAGCACTACAACGTCGAGCGGGACGCGAATCTGCAGCTGCGGGACTTCCCGACGCTGAACCACGTCGCCGGGTGGGTGCGGTCCAAGACCGGCATACCGGCTCCGTCGGCCACCCCGGTGGCTGCCCCGGCAGCGCCCGTGGCCGCGCCCGCACCGGCGGCTTCGTCCGCGACCCCGGCGGGCGGTGACGAGGTCGTCGCCGTGGTCACCGAGATCGTGGCCGACATGACGGGCTACCCGACCGACCTGCTCGACCCCGACCTGGACCTGGAAGCCGACCTGGGTGTCGACACGGTCAAGCAGGCCGAGGTCTTCGCGGCGGTGCGAGAGCGGTTCGACCTGGAACGCGACGCCAACCTGCAGCTGCGGGACTTCCCGACGCTGAACCACGTCGCCGGCTGGGTCCGCTCGAAGATCGGTGCCGGTGCGGGCACGCCCGCCGGCGGTCCGGCCGCCGCTGCTGCGAGTGCCCCGGCGACCCCGCCGGCACCGCCGACCATCGCCGGCGATCTGGCGGCCATCGACGCCCTGCCGCGGCGCATCCCGGTGCCGGCCCTGCGTCCGGCCGCCGGGCAGTGTGCCGAGACCGGCGTCGTGCTCAAGGGCGCCCGCGTCGTCGTCATGCTCGACGAGGGCGGCGTCGGTGCCGCGTTGGTCAAGAAGCTGGACAGCCTTGGCGCGAGCGCGCTGACCGCCGAGCCCGGCATCTCGACCGACGACCTCGCCGATCGCCTCGATGGCTGGCTCGCCGAGGGACCGATTGCCGGTGTCTACTGGCTGCCCGCCCTGGACGACGAGGGCCCGCATGAGGCGCTCGACCTGGCCGGGTGGACCGAGGCGTTGCGCCGTCGGGTCAAGACCCTCTACGCGACGATGCGCCGGATGTGGGATGCCAGCCCGTTCCTCGTCTCCGCTGTCCGGCTGGGCGGCTACCACGGGTATGACGCGGCCGGTGCCACGAGCCCGATGGGTGGTGCCGTCACCGGATTCACCAAGTCCTACAAGAAGGAACGTCCCGACGCCCTGGTCAAGGCCGTCGATGTCCCGGCCAGCCGCAAAACGGCCGCCATCGCCGACCTGCTCGTCGAGGAGACCCTGCGCGACCCCGGTGTCGTCGAGATCGGCCGGGTCGAGGGACAGCGGTGGGGCGTGGCCTTCGCCGAGGTGCCGTTCACCCCGCTCGGCGAGGGCGGCAGCCCGGCCGGTGCCGGCGGCATGGCCCTGACGAAGGACTCGGTCGTCCTGGTGACCGGTGCGGCCGGTTCGATCGTCTGCGCCATCACCGCCGATCTGGCCAAGGCCAGCGGTGGCACCTTCCACCTGCTCGACCTGACGCCGTCCCCGGCGCGTGACGACGCCGACATCGCGGCGTTCCGGACGAACAAGGACGGTCTGAAGGCCACCCTGGTCGCTCGGCTCAAGGAGCGTGGCGAGAAGCCGACCCCGGTCGTCATCGACAAGGAACTCGCCCGGATCGAGCGGCTCAGCGCGGCGTTGACGGCCATCCAGGCCGTCGAGGCCGCTGGTGGGACGGCCTACTACTACGCCGTCGACCTCACCGATGCGGCCGCCGTGGCCGCGGTGATGGACCAGGTCAAGGAGCGCTCCGGCAAGATCGACGTCCTGCTGCATGCGGCAGGACTGGAGATCAGCCGCAACCTGCCGGAGAAGGAGGCCCGTGAGTACAACCTCGTCTTCGACGTGAAGAGCAACGGGTGGTTCAACGTCTGGCGGGCCGCCTCCTCGATGGAGGTCGGAGCGACCGTCGCGTTCTCCTCGGTGGCCGGCCGGTTCGGCAACCAGGGACAGACCGACTACTCGGCCGCCAACGACCTGCTGTGCAAGATCGCGTCGAGCACCCGGCGGAACCGTCCGCAGATGCGGGCCCTCGCGCTGGACTGGACGGCGTGGGGCGGCATCGGTATGGCGACTCGTGGCTCGATCCCTAAGATCATGGAGATGGCCGGCGTCCAGATGCTCCCGCCGGAGGCTGGGGTCGCCTGGATCAACCGCGAGCTGCAGTCCTCGGCCTACAGCGGTGAGGTCATCGTCGCCGGAGTGCTCGGCGCCATGGCCACCGAGTACGCCGAGAACGGCGGGGCCGACCCGGCCGCGCTGCTCGGTGACGCCGCCCACGGCCCGATGATCGGGTCGGTGCGCACCAGCGTGCACTACGGCGTCGTCAACGAGGTCACCCTCGACCCGGCGGAGCAGAAGTTCCTCGATGACCACCGCATCGACGGCACCCCGGTCCTCCCGGGCGTCATGGGGATGGAGTCGTTCGCGGAGGTTGCCTCGCTCCTGGCGCCCGAGGGCTACCGAGTGGCCTCGGTCGAGGACGTGCGATTCCTTGCCCCGGTGAAGTTCTTCCGGGACGCGGCGCGGACCCTGACGATCAGCGCGGTGACGTCACCGGCCGGTGACGGCTCGTCCGATCTGGTGGCGCGGTGCACCCTGACCGGCGAGCGGAAGCTCCCCGGCAGCGACGTGCCGCAGAAGCAGACGCACTTCACCGGGCTGGTCCGCCTCACCCAGGAACCGGCCAAGGCGTCGACCCGCAAGGTCTCGACCGAGCCTGCGGCGAAGCGCATGGCCGCCGACACGGTGTACACGTTCTACTTCCACGGCCCGGCATACCAGGTCGTGGACGAGGCGTGGCGCACCGACAAGGGGTCGATGACCCGCATGCAGTCCCCGCTGCCCGACAACCACGCGCCGGCCGACAAGCCGCTGGCCATCGCCCCGCGACTGGCTGAGCTGTGCTTCCAGACGGCCGGGCTGTGGGAGGCGGGCCGGGACGGGCAACTCGCCCTGCCGATGCAGGTCGAGCGGCTTCGGGTGTTGCGTGACCCGGCGACCGTCAAGGGCGGCCTGTTCAGCCACGCCACCCAAAGCGCACCCGGTGTCTTCGACTGCGTCGTGGTCGACGACAAGGGCAAGGTGGTGCTGGACATGGTCGGATACCACAGCATCGCCTTCCCGTCACCGATCCCCGACGCCGTGGCCGCCACCCTGCGCGACACGTACGCCGACTAGCACCACCGACCGTGGGGTCGTCCGAACCGGGCGGCCCCACGGTGGTCCGTACCCCTCCCCACCAGTACCGACAACGGAGCTGATTGACGATGACGGACATCACGCGCCTAGCGATCCTCGAGCGCGGCGAGCCCGCCGTCCGGACCGTGGCGGCCGTGGGCGACTACAACCGCACTAGCGGCCGCCCTGCCATTACCACCGTCCTGGCACACACCGACCCGCGGCCGCGCCCGTGGTTCGCCCGTGAGGCCGACGAGGCGCTCATGCTGCGCCCGGGCGAAGCGGCGGTGCCGCTGGTCCCCCCGGCCCCGGGGGAGGAGCCGACGTACACCCCCGCGGACACGGCGGCGACGCTCAAGGCGGCCGGCTGCGATGCCGTGTGGATCGGCTCGGTCCCCTGTCATGACCACGCGGGTCTGGTCACGGCGTGCGAGCAGGCGGGCATGCTCATCGTCGGCCCGAGCGCTGCGGTCATCGCCACCCTCGGCGCCGCGTCGGGGCTCGCGCGGGTGCTCACGTCGGCGGGTGTCGCTGCGGCGGATCCGGCTGAGTGCGCCGGACTGCGCTCGATCGAGGTGGACATCCTCGCCGATGCGGCCGGCACCATTTGGACGCTGCCGGCTCGCGACGTCAGTGTGCGCAGCGGCGACACCCTGGTGCTGTCCCAGACCCCCGTCCCGGGTCTGAGCGAGGCTGCCCACGCAGCGTGCGCGGACGCGGCCCGGGCCATCGCTGCGGCCGCGTCATACGTCGGCGCGGGCGTCGTACGGCTGCTCGTCGACCCGGCGACGGATGCGGTCTCCTGCGTCGGTGTGGACACCCTGGCCCGGGCCGAGCACTCCCTCGCCGAGGAGGTCACCGGCGCGAGCTTCACCGGGCTGCGGTTGCGGATCGCACTCGGCGAGTCGCTCGCCGGTGACCCACCGACCGCCGAGGGACACGCCGTCGCTGCGCGCCTGCTGGCTCAGGACCCGGACGCCGTCGGCACTGTGGCCGGAGGGTCGGTCGAGATGCTGGCGCTGCCGGTCGGCACCGGGGTGCGCGTCGACGCCGGCATCCGCGAGGGCGACCACGTCGACTCGACCGTCGATCCGGTCATCGCGACGATCACCGCCTGGGGCAAGGACGCCTCCGAGGCGCTCGCGCGGCTCTCCCGAGCGGTCGAACGGACCACCGTGGTCCTCGAGCTCGGAGCCACCAACCGCTCCGGTCTGCTTGCCTTGCTGGCCCGCCCAGAGGTCGCCGAAGGGGTGTCCTGCGGCTGGTATGACGCCCGGGTCGCGAGTGGTGACCTCGTGCCGGCAGCCGACCCGGTGGCGTTGCTCGCCGCCGCCATCGAAGCCTATGAGGCGGACCTGTCGATGGTCCGCGCCGCCTTCTTCGCCAGCGCCGAGCGCGGTCGCCCGGAGCAGCCCGAGGCGGTCGGGTCGCAGATGTCGCTGACCTACCGCGGCGTCGACTATCGGCTGCGCGTGGATCGCACCGCGCCGGGGGTCTACCGGATCCACGATGGCGCCACCGTCGACGTGTCGGTGGACAGCCTGGGTGAGTTCGAGCGGCGGATCACCGTCGGCGGTCGGCGCCGAGCCATCGTCGCCATCGAGCAGGGCGCGGACTTCCGGATCGAGATCGACGGCGTCGCGCACACCGTGACCCGCGGCGACGGCGTCGTGGTCCGCACCGGGTGGCCGGCCCTCGTCGCGCAGGTGCTCGTCGAGCCGGGTCAGCCGATCAAGGCCGGGGACCCGGTGGCCGTCCTGGAGTCGATGAAGATGGTCTCCACCGTGGTCGCGCCCTTCGACGGCGTCGTGGCTTCTCTGGCCGTCATCGCCAACGCGCAGGTCGAACGGGGTGCGCCGTTGCTGCGGATCCGCGCAGCGGAGCACGGCGCCGAGCCCGAGGGAGCCACCGGTGCTGCCTCCGGCGGCCAACGAGTCGACCTCACTCCCTACGCCAGCGCCGGGGACAGCCCGGCCGGCAAGGACTGCACGTGGGTCTTCGAGCGCCTGGTCAACTACCTGCTGGGCTATGACCTGGACCCGGGCCGGTTCCGGGCCATCGTCGGGGAGTACGGCACGTTGGCCGCCGCCACGCCTCCTGGCGACGCCAAACTGCTGGCCTGCGAGGACGCCCTTCTTGATCTCTTCGGCGACATCGGCTCGTTGTACCGGCCGCGGGTCGAGGACGACGAGCGGGTCGGCGAGGAGGAGACCGCCGCGGTCAACACCCAGGAGTACTTCATCGCGTTCCTCCAGTGGCTGGACGCTGACCGAGCCGGCTTGCCGACGGGCTACCGGGCGCGCCTCGAGCGGGCCTTGGGCCGGTATGGCGTCCGCAACCTCAAGCACACCAAGGCCCTCGAAGAGGCGATGGTGTGGGTGTTCCGCTCCTTCGCCCGCGTCCCCGAGCTCGCGCCGGTCGTCTCGGCGATCCTCCAGCGTCGGCTGGAGCACCACGGCGCACTTGCCGCGGAGGCCGGTCCGATCACCCGGCAGCGGATGGAACGGCTGGTGTGGGCCAGCGAGGGCCGCCAGCAACTGGTCGCCGATCTCGCGCGCGACGTCATCTTCCACTACTACGACGAGCCGGTCATGGAGTCCGGCGTGGCCGAGGTCCAGCGGGAGATGGCGGTGCACCTGGCCGCGCTCCGCGAGGACCCCAACCGTTCCGATCGAGGCGAGCGGATCTCTCGCCTGGTGTGGTGTCCGCACCCCATGCGCGGCATGCTCCTCGAGGCATGGCAGGAGGCCGGCGACGACACCAACGGGCAGGCACTGCGGGCCGCCATCCTGGAGGTCTATGCCTACCGGTTCTACCGGATGCGTGACCTGAGGAACGTCTCGGTCCAGACCCTCGACGGGGTGCAGATCGCCGCCGCGGACTACCCGCGCGACCCCGACCAGATGCATCTCGTCGTGGCCTACCTCCCGCTCGCGGACCTGGAGCCGGTCAGCCGGGCCATCGCGAGCCATCTGGCGCGGGTGCCGGCCGAGGTCAAGGTGGTCGTCGACCTGGTGACGTGGACAGATGGTCTGCGGCCCGACATCGACACGACCGCTGCCGACCTGCGTGAGCGGGCCGGTCGCTGCGACTTCGGTCGCCCGCTGCACCGGCTCGACTTCACCTTGACCTACCAGGCGGCGCAGGAGCGTGAAGGGCAACGCACCCAGCACGCGACGTTCCGCACCGGGGCCGATGGCGCCCTCGTCGAGGAGGTGCTCTACCGCAACCTGCACCCGATGCTCGGCAAGCGACTCGACCTGTGGCGGCTGGCCAACTTCGCCCTGGTGCGTCTTGCCTCGCCCGAGGACGTCTATCTGTTCTCCGGGGTCGCTCACGACAACCCCAAGGACCACCGCCTGTTCGCCCTGGCCGAGGTCCGCGACCTGGTCCCGGTCCGCGACACGCGCACCGGGACGGTGACCTATCCGCGCCTGGGCCGGATCGGCCTGCTCGCCCTCGCCGCCATGCGCTCGGCGTTGGCGTCATACCCGCCGCGGGAGCGGCCGGTGGCCAACCGGCTGGTGCTGTCGGTGCGGCCGCCGTGGACCATCCCCAGCTCGCAACTGCAGAGCCTGGTGGAGTCCTACGAGCCGCTGGCCCGCGGGGCCGGGCTGGAGAAGCTCGTCGTCCACGTCAAGGTGCCGACCTCCGGCCCGGGCGGCAAGACCCGCCTCGAGGACAAGGTCATCTTCGTCGAGGGCATCGGGCGGGCCGGCGCGTCGGTCCGGATCGGGGAGCCCGGCGCAGACCCCGTGCGCCCGCTGACCCGGTATGCGCAGAAGCTGCTCACCGCTAAGAGGTTCGGTTCGCCATACCCCTACGAGATCGCCCAGATGCTGACCCCGCAGGCCGGCACCGGCTCGATGTTCCCGCCGGGCACTTTCCAGGAGCTCGACCTGGACGGCGACGACAACCTCGTGCCGGTCGACCGGCCGCCGGCGGAGAACTCGGCGCACCTCGTGGTCGGCCTGTTGACGAACTACACCGAGGTCGTCCCGGAGGGGATGACCCGGGTGGCGCTCATGTCCGACCCGACCCAGGGCCTGGGCAACCTCTCCGAGCCGGAGTGCCGCCGGATCAACTCGGCGCTGGCCTATGCCCTCAAGCACAAGATCCCGGTCGAGTGGTATGCCGTGTCCTCGGGTGCCCTCATCGCCATGGACTCCGGCACCGAGAACATGGACTGGATCGCCCTGACGCTGCGGCGCCTCATCGAGTACACCCAGGCCGGCGGCGAGATCAACATCATCGTCACGGGCATCAACGTCGGCGGCCAGCCCTACTGGAATGCCGAAGCGACGATGCTCATGCACACCAAGGGCATCCTCATCATGACGCCGGCATCGGCGATGGTGCTGACCGGCAAACAGGCACTCGACTTCTCCGGGGCCGTCTCCGCCGAGGACAACTTCGGCATCGGCGGTTACGACCGGGTCATGGGCCTGAACGGTCAGGGCCAGTACTGGGCACCGTCGTTCCAGGACGCCTGCGCGTTGCTGCTCCAGCACTACGACTACGCGTATGTCGTGCCGGGTGAGCGGTTCCCGCGGCGTCGTCCGACGAAGGACCCGATCACCCGCGATGTGCGGCTCTCCCCGCACGAGAAGGTGCCCGGGACGACGTTCACCTCGGTGGCCCAGGTCTTCGACCACGAGACCAACCCGGACCGCAAGCAGCCCTTCGACATGCGCTCGGTCATGCGGGCGGTCACCGACAGCGACTGTGAGCCGATCGAGCGGTGGCTGCACTGGCAGGACGCCGAGAACTCGATCATCTGGGACGCCACGGTGGGCGGCATACCCGTGTGCATGATCGGGCTGTCGTCACGGAACCTGCCCCGCAAGGGGTTCGTCCCGGCCGACGGCCCGCCGGCGTGGACGTCGGGCACGCTGTTCCCGCAGGCCTCGCGCAAGAC
>JBPOIZ010000037.1:0-17281 GCA_052034115.1 Actinomycetota bacterium | reverse complement strand
TGTCGGTTTCCGCCGAATGGTGCGTCACCTGAGTAGGAGCCCCCGACGAGCGGGGGCGTTCACCACAGGAGACACCATGACCGCCCCACCGTTGCTCGCCGAGGCGAGCCGCACCGTCGCCGCCGGCCCCCAGGAAGTCTGGGACGCGCTGACCGATCTGGAGACCATAGCCGCCATCAGCCCCGAGAACGTCCGGTCGGCGTGGCTGCCGGGGGAGAGCTTGGCCCTCGGCGCTCGGTTCCGCGGCCAGAACCGGCTCCGGTTCCTGCGTTGGAGCACCACCGCGACGGTCACCGAGTTGAGCGAGCGCGAACTCTTCGCGTTCGAGGCCGCCGGCACCACGTGGCGCTACCGGCTCACCGAGGTCCCGGGCGGCACCCGCGTCGAAGAGTCGATGTCCCGTTCGACCCCGCAGCCAGCGATGGTCCGCGTCCTGCAGCGGCTGGCCGGGGTGACCGACCGCCGCGCCGACCTGCAACGCAACATCGAATCCAGCCTGTCAGCCCTCGACACCCGGCTGGCCCACCACTCCACCCGTAATGCCTGAGAGGATCACCACCGTGGAATACCTGTTGCTCATCCATAGCGACCCGGCCCTCGTCCCCAACCCGGCCGAGGCCCCGGAGGACTTCCAGGCATACATGGCCACCTGGCTCAACTACAACGCGCGCCTCACCGAGGCTGGCCACTTCATCGCCGGGGCCAGCCTGGCTCCCCCGATGACGGCGTCCGTCGTCGACACCACCACGTCCGACATCACCGACGGCCCGTTCATCGAGGCCAAGGAGCACGTCGGCGGCTTCTACCTCATCACCGCCGACAACCTCGACGTGGCCCTCGAGTGGGCCCGGGCCATCCCCACCCCGGCCAAGGTCGAAGTCCGCCCCGTCGCCTACCGCCCGGACGCCTGATCCTCACCTCATGGCCGACAACGGACCGCCCCGGTATGCCGGTCAGCCCGCCGCCAGCGGCGGTGAGCCGAGCACCTCGGCCGGCGACCCGGCCCGCCCTGGGGACCCGGTCCGCCCTGGCGACCCGGTCGGCGCCGCGGCCACGGCCGATCCCATCGAGCACGCGCTGACCCAGGCGGCGCGCGAGGACAGCGGACGTATCCCCGCCACCCTCGCGCGCCGCTTCGGTGATCTGGATCTGGCCGACGAGGCGGTCCAAGAGGCGCTCATCAGTGCGCTGCGCTCCTGGCCCTCGGCCGGCATACCGGACCATCCCGGCGCGTGGCTGCGGGTCGCCGCCGAGCGCAAGGCGCGCGATCTGTGGCGCCGCGCGGACGCCGAACAGCGCCGCCTCGCCGGCGCCGCGGCCGATCTGCTCGAACGCCCGCTCCCGGCCGCCGAACGCGGCCTGCTGCCCACCGATCGCGACCCCGACCGTGACCGGGCCGGCCGCACCGACCGTACCGGCCATACCGGCGGCACCGACCGCACCGACGGGGCCGGCGGCACCGGCGGCACCGACCCCACCGATCGTGCCGACGAGCTCGACGACGGATTGCGGCTCCTCCTGCTGTGCTGCCACCCGGCCCTGGCCCGCGACGCCCAGGTCGCCTTGATGCTGCGGCTCGTCGGCGGCCTGACCACCCGGGAAATCAGCCGCGCCTACCTGACCTCCGAGGCCACGATCACCCAACGCATCGTCCGGGCCAAGGCCAAGATCCGCCAGGCCGGCATCCCGCTCACCCTGCCGGCCGATCTCAGCGAGCGCCTCAACTCGGTGCTGCTCGTGCTCTACCTCGTGTTCAACGAGGGCTATCTCAGCAGCCGCGCCACCGGCCCCATCGACGTCGACCTCGCCGACGAAGCGATCCGGCTCACTCGCGTGCTGCTCACCGCGCTCGACCAGCCGCGGTATGCCGACCAGGTCCGGGCCCCGGTGGGTGGCCTGCTGGCGCTGGAGCTGTTCCACCGGGCCCGGTTTCGTGGGCGATTCGACGGGCGCGGTGCCTTGATCCGCCTGGAGGACCAGGACCGCGCGCTCTGGGACCGGGAGGTCATCGCCGAGGCGAACGAGGTCCTCCTCACCGCCTGCGCCGCGCCGGGCACGGACCGCTACCGGTTGATGGCCCTCATCGCCGGCCTGCACGCCAACGCGCCCTCGGCCGACCGCACCCCGTGGCCACTCATCGCCCAGACCTACACCCAGCTCGCCCTCGTCGACCGCTCGCCCGTCGTGCCCGTCAACCACGCCGTGGCGGTCGGTCAGGCTTACGGCCCGGCCGCCGGGCTGGCCCTGCTCGATGCGGCCCCGGCCCGCGAGAGCTATCACCTCTGGCATGCGGTGCGCGCCGATCTCCTGCAGCGCTGTGGCCGACTCGATGACGCTGCGCAGGGGTTCGCGCGCGCGGCAGCCCTGGCCCCCAGCGCCGCCGAACGCGCCGAGATGCTCCGGCGGGAGCAGCTGGCGTCTCGACCCGGCCAGGTCCAGGGCTAGGCGACGCCGACCGACCGCCTCAGGCTCGCTGGCGACCTCGCCGACGCAGCCGCAGCGCCGCGGTCGCCATACGGTCCCCGATCCGTCCGGCGATGCCACCGACGACGACGATGACGGCCACGCTGAACCACGGGTTCATGGAGTGCAGACCCTGGCTCAGCCAGATCAGCCAGTCCTTGACCGGCGTGCTCGACCCGGTGAGCAGCCACGGCGACACCCACGGCACGACCAGCCCCAGCGCCGCGGCGATGAGGCCTGCCACCACGCGACGTCGCCGCCCGCGGTGTGCCAAGGCCGCGGCGCCGAACAGTCCGACGGCAGCCAGCATGAGTAGGGTGCGCAGCCACGGTTGCCACGGTGCGCCGCCCTCGCCGGGCGCCGGCCCGAGGAACCAGGTCTGTTTCCACGGCGCCTTCCGTCCGGTGACCGTGGTGCTCAGGGTCACCCCACCGCCGGCGTCGGTCACCTCGACCGAGGACAGCGGCACCTCGTAGGTCCGCTTCTGCCCGGCCGCATCGACCACGGACAGTCGCGCCGTGGCATCCCCGGCGAAGGTCAGCGAGTCGGCGTCGACGACCTGCGTGAGCCGCACGCCGTCGTCGTCATACACGACCTTCTTCAGGTCCTCGCCACCGACAACGGCCAGGCAGGCCAGCGCGAGAAGCAGGGCGGGCGTCACCAGCGCCCGCACGCCGAACCGGGCCATCGACCAGATGAGCAACGCGCCGAGCACCGCCCCGGCCGCCAGGACCACCGGTGCCGGCACCGACCCACCGAAGAGCCGGAACGCCACGATGGCGGCGGCGATGGCGCCGATGAGGATGCCGCTCTGGCGCTGCAGCGAGGTGCGCCCGCCGAGCAGGTCCACCACCGAGGCCACCGCCTGGGTCGGGGCGCGCAGCCCGGAGATGCCCTTGCTCACCACCGGTATGCCGTGCGAGCTGCCGGAGAGCACCGCCGAGGTGTTGGCGACCGCGCGGGTCAGGGTGCGAGTGAGCAGCGCCGAGTAGCGCTCGGTCGCCAGCGTCTCCTCTCCGACCCGCATGGCCAGCAGCTTCTCTTCGGTGCTGCTCTCCTGTGCCGGTGGCCCTCCGTGAAGGGGCAGGACGAGGTCGAGGAACTCCATCGCCTTCGGGGGCACCTCGCCGCCGAGGTCGTGGGACTCGCGGATGGCCCGGGCCAGCGGCAGCATCTCCGCCTCGGCGATCTCCCGCTGCCGCCGCCGCGCGAGCACCTCGACGGTGACCGGCAGCGAGGCCGGCAGCGGCAGGTTGGGGTCGTCGAGGAAGGCCAGCTCTGCGGTGATCCGGCCGAGCTCGACGTCGGTGGCGTCCGCGCCGAGGTCCAAGGCGGTGATCGCGTCGTCAGCCCGGACCCCGAGGTGGGCCAGGCGGCGCGGGTCGAGGAGCAGGCGCACCAGCCGGGCTGCCGCGTCCATCTGCCCCCAGAAGAAGTCGTTGGCTCGCCAGCTCGGCTTCATGAAGGCACCCATTCGGGCCCCCTCGTTGCCGGTGAGTTTGTCCGCGGCGGTGCGTCCGGTGACGTAGTCGGGGGCGTTCCAGCTCAGCTGCATGACCTCCACGGCCTGCTCGCGGTCGACGACGTCGCCCACCGTGACCGTCTGGAAGACGTGCATCCGCAGCAGACCTTCGACGACGTGGTGCGTCATGGCGCCTGGCCCGCCGACCACGGCGGCATACTCGTCGCGGATCTGTTCGGCCTCGCGGGACGCCCAGGCCGCCCAGCCTTCCGTGACCACGCACCGGCTGGCGGCCCCTCGGCCCGGAGCCCGATGGAGGGCCGTCTCGACGATCTGGTGGAGCGGTGCTCCAATGGCACCGAGCGTTTCGGCGACCTCGATCATCTGCTGCTCGATGCGGTGCAAGACATCGTGGCGGGTCAGCGGATCCGATGTCTCGGGGCTGCCGGAGCCCTTCGCGACCGGCCAGGTTTCGTAGGCCGCCTCGGCCCACGCCTGCAATCCGGCGATCCGGTCGCGGGAGGAGGCGGGCTTGGCCGTGTTGTCCTCGGTGGTCGTCCCAGGGTCGGTCAGGGTTGCCACCTGGCTGGCCCAGAACTCGGCGTCGATCCGCCGCAACTCGTCCGCCGTCCGCTTCACGCGATGGAGCCGCCGCTTCTGCTCGGCCAGTTCGGCGTAGGCGGAGTCGAGCCACTCCCGGTGCGATTCGTGCGGGTAGGGGTCGTCGAGCGACGGTCGGTCCGAGGGGATCGGCATGGTCAGCGCGCGGTTGATGATCGAGATGGCGAAGGAGATCGACTGTTCGAGCGGCGCAATGCCCCACGGCCACTCGGCCCAGTGGTCCAGCCGGTCGCACGGGATGAGGGCCGACCTGGCCCGCACGAGGTGCGCGCGCAACGCACCGCGGTCGACGTCTGGCGGTATGGCGTCCGCGGCCTCGAGCCGGGCCAACGTGCGGGTCACCGACTGCTCCGAGCGGGCCCGGACATAGTCGGGCAGGATCCGGGTCGTCCAATTCGCCTCGATGACGGTGCGCATGAGCATCCGCGCGCTGCGCTGCCGGTCGACCGCCGAGTTGTGCCGACGGATCGTCTCCAGGTCGGCGGCGACCCCCTCGGCGCGGGGCGCGGTGACGACGCTGGCCAGGGTCTGGGCCAGGTCCGGCCGGGTCGAGGGGTCGACAACCGCGTCGCTGACCATCCCCGGAGTGGGCGAGACATAGAGCACCACCCGGCGCACCGCGCCTGGGGAGTCCTGGGCGAAGATCCGGTCCAGGGCCTCGGTCAGCGGCAGGTTGACGACGAGCCCACCGTCGACGACCCAGCCAGCCGAGGCCGCCGTGCCGACGGTGGCGTGCGCCGCGAAGTTCGGCTTCCCGGCGGCGGCCGCCTCCGCGTCACTCAGTGGCAGGAAGGCCGACTCGAAGACCCCCGGGATGCTCGCCGACACGCGGGAGGCGATGGCCAGCTTCTCGGTCAGCTGGCCGTCGGTGCCGTCGGCCAGTTGTGCTGCCGTGAACCGCAGCGTGCCCGCGTGGGTGACCTCGTCCATGCGCTCGCCGAAGTCGTCGCTGAGCACCCGGCCGCGGGGGACGATCGTGGTAAACGTCGTGACGAGGTCCACCGCCGGGGGGTTGACGCTCGGTGCTGAGTCCGGGGGTCGCCATTGCCGGAGCCGCTTGAGCAGCGGGGGCACGAAGGCACCATCGGCATCGAGGATCGAGGGCGGGTCCGGCTCCCGCAACGGGCGCATGAGGGAGGCCAGGTCGGCTGCCTCCATCCAGGTCTCGCGCAGGCCCTCGAAGTCAGCCGCTGAGACCCGCCAGGCCAACGCGGCGGCAAGAAGCGTGCCGTTCAGGCCGCCGGCGCTGGTGCCGGTGATGACGTCGACCACTGGCTTGGTCTGGGTCAGCGTCAGCAGTCGTCCGTAGACCCCCTGCGCGGCGGCCGGGTCGACGTGGGTCATGCGGTAGAGCTCCACACACGCGCCGCCCATCCAGACCGACAGGCTGGCGCCGCCTGTCATGACCGGGGCGATGCGCAGCTCTCGGGGTTCTGACACGGCGGACCCGCTTTCGACACCAGCTCAACGGAGGGGACGCACCCGAGCCGCTCGCGCTCGGCTGTGTGGGTACCATCGCGGCGCCCGCTGGGCCTGTCAACCACCGCCGCCGCGCCGAGCCACGCCGGGCCACGCACCTGCGTGGCCCGGCGAGCTTCGGGCTACCTCACTGGAGCGAGAAGCCGGAGACGTCGTCGTCCCACCAGCTGCCGCCGGTGGTGATGGTGCGGTCGACGGCGGTGCCGCGCAGCACGTAGCCACAGGCCGGCATACCGGCGGTGTCGAACTCCCACGTCCCGTTCGTTCCGGACGTCGGAGCCCCCGGGTATGCCGTGGCCCCGCTGATCACCCACCGGGCGGCGCCACCAGGCGTCGTCGTCGGGTAGGGCGCGCCCTCGACCCCGAGCGAGATGTGGTCGAAGTGCTCGTCGGTGGCCGAGAATGTGCCGCCGAGGATCGCCCCGATGGGGAACTTCATGCAGTTCCCCGCCGGGATCCACGGCGCCCCCGGCATCCGGTACTGCGTGATCTCGACGTCGACCGTGGGCCTGGCCTGGTCGAGGTAGATCCGGGCCCGCTGGCGGATCGTCGAGTCCGGGCAGGTGATGACCTGCGCGGCGTACTCGATGCCGCCGGAGTCCTTGGCGCGCAGCTCGATCTCCCACAGCCCCACACGCGGCTGGCTGCTCCACGGGTAGAGCAGGTTGCCGACGACCTGACGCCAGCCCGCACCGGACGGGTTCGGGTCGTTGAGGTAGGTGAACCACCCGTTGCTGTCGGCGCTCTGGGTGACGACATACTGCGTCGGCGCGGCCCCGCCGAGGGACTCGGTGACCCACACCGAGAAGGTGTCCCGCAGCTCCTCGGTCGAGACGACCGCCCCGCCGGCCCCGATCTGGCGGGCGATGAGCTTGTACTTCATCGCCGGTGCGCCCAGATCGGGAGCCCCCGGGATGAACCCGGCGATGCCGACACCGGCGCCGAACGGGCGCTGGTGGACGATGGTGCGTCCGGTCGAGGGGTCGATCTGGCAGACGGCTTGCCCGGTGATGCTCTCCAGCACCGGGTGCAGCGGTGACACCGCACCGGCCGGCAGCTCGATCGTCGTCTCCTCGCGGTTGCCCCACGTCGGCACCCAGTTCGGGTCGCCGGATGGAGGCGCCTGCTCCCAGGACAGGATGGCCCGCAGCCTCGGCTGGACCGGCCCGTCGACGCAGTCGCGTCGGTGTGCGTAGGAGCCGAGCGGGTGATAGACGGAGTACCGAAGCCCACCGTCGGGGATCGCCTCGTCGTGCACCGTGGTGGCCGTCGTGCCGACGTGCTCCCAGCCGCTGCCCCAGTCGACCCAGAACGCCACGTGCTCGGTGGATCCGGCCGAACAGGACTCACCGAGGTAGCCATACGGGCGCTTGACGGTGAAGACGCCACCCACGGCGTCCTCGACCGGGTCGTAGCCGATGCACCCGAGCTCCTCGTAGTCGGTGTTGCCGTCGGTCTGGAACAACGGGACGAGGAAGTCCGACAGGTCGATGTGCAGCGATTCCAGCACCTCGCCGAACGTGCCCCCCAGCGGTGGCACCAACGGCGGGACGGGTGGCTGCGGGAACGGCGCCGGGTCCGGCGTCGGACCCGGCGTCGGACCCGGGACGGGCAGCGAGGTGTGGCTCAGCGCCCCGACCTGGCCGACATGCGCGAGGTAGGCCGGGAAGGCGAACCGGTGTGGTGCGACCTCGGCCTGCGCATACGCCTTGGCCAGCACCGGCAACGGGGTGACCGGCTGGGGCTTGACCGGGATGGTGGCGGACAGATCGAGCAGTCCCTGGGCCAGGCCGGACAGCTTGAGCGCGCCCAGGTCGATCAGGTCGTGGATCGAGGGGAACAGACGGTTCCGCGGCCGGACCCGCACGTCGACGACGTTGCCCCACGCGGGGGTGAAGTCGGGGTCAGCGGGGGTCGGCGCGACGTTCCACGACAGGATCGCGCGGACCAACGGGTGGTTCTCGATCCAGCAGAGGGTATGCCGCAGCGGCGTGACGACGTTGACCACGAAGTCGATCGGCCGAGGGCCCGAGGTGTCGTGCACCGGGAATGAGTCCGCGCCCGCGTCGGTCCACGTCGCACCGTCGTCGGTCGAGACGTAGAACCGGACGTGCTCGGTCGAGCCCGAGCCGCACAGCGGTCCGGAGTAGCCGGCGTTGGCGTTGACGCGCACGACGGCGCTGAGCTGATCCATCGACGGCGTCAGCCCGACGCAGGTGAGCTTTTCGAAGGTTGTGTTGCCCTTGAGCTCGCCGAGGTCGACCTCCAGGCCGAGCTTGTCGAGCGGGATCTTGCTGGACCACCCGAAGGTGGCCAGCGCCAAGGTGTGGTGGCGCGCGGTGACGAGCCTGGTCGGCGCCTCGATGGCGACGGCGCTCTCCCCGAGCTTCACGCGTGGTTTGACGGTCATGGTGGTGAACCCCCTGAGGTGATGACGACCGCCCGGACGGGCCGCCGCTGACCTGCAGGAGACCTGACCGGTTTATGGTGATACGTCCTGATCGGCAGACGCGGAAAACGACCGTTCCGGAGCGAAGCCGTCGTGCCTGCGGGCCACCTGGCCGGCGGGGGTCCTCAGGGAGTCGGTCGGCGAGCCAGGGTGAGGAAGCCGACCGCAAGTGCGGCCGCAACCGGTGTCCACAGCAGCCGTTCCGGGGTGGACGGCGAGATCGCGTTGGTTGCGGTCCCGACCACGGCGATGGCCGCGTATGCCGCGCGCGCCCGGCGGACTCCCACGGTGTCCCGCCGGGTGAGCCCGGCAGCCGCCGCACCCACCCAGACCACGGCAGAGACACCGCTGGCCACCCGCAGCTGGGTCGGCAGGGGCCCGTCGTGCCCGCCGCCCCACGCCAGATGCCCCCACGGCGCGCCGGACGCGAGCGCGACCTGGAACGCGGCGAGGCCGGCCGACAGGGCGCCCGTGACGGGCGCGGCGATGGTGGCGGCCTGAGTCGGCATGCGCGGGCTCCTTACAGGTGTAAGTCTCGAAGGACGAGGGTAACCTTACGACCGTAAGTGCGCAAGGCGTGTCGGAGGTGACCGGGCCGTGGCGCGAACTCCCCTCAGCCGGGACGTGATCGTGGCCGCGGCGACCACCGTCGCCGACGAGCGCGGGTTGTCCCGGGTCAGCATGCGCACGGTGGCAGCCGAGCTCGGCGTCGAGGCGATGTCGCTCTACCACCACATCCCGAACAAGGAGGCCCTCCTCGACGAGCTGGCCGACGTCGTCTTCGGTGAGATCGAGCTGCCGTCGGTGAACGCCACCTGGCGAGACGGGATGGCGGCCCGGGCGCAGTCGGCCCGCGCGGCCCTGCTCCGGCACCCGTGGGGGCTGGGCCTGCTCGAGTCGCGCCGCAGGCCTGGCCCGGCCGCCCTACGACACCACAACGCCGTGCTGGGGTGCCTTCGCCGTGGCGGGTTCTCGGTGCGAGCGGCCATGCGAGCTGTCTCGCTGCTCGACTCCTACGTGTACGGCTTCGTGGTGACCGAGCTGAACCTGCCGTTCGGGGCCGGGGAGGCCGAGGACTACGTGCTCGGCGTGCCCGTCACGGTCGAGGACCACCCCTACCTGATCGAGATGGCCCGGACCGAGATCGCCGGCAAGGACTACCGGTACGGCGACGAGTTCGAGGCCGGTCTCGCCCTGATCCTCGACGGCCTCGACGCCCATGGGGCGGCCCCCTGACCGGGCCCGCCCGACTGGCCCGTTGACCGGGTCGGCTGACCGGG
Organism: Actinomycetota bacterium; assembly: GCA_052034115.1. Taxonomy (GTDB): domain Bacteria; phylum Actinomycetota; class Actinomycetes; order Actinomycetales; family Dermatophilaceae; genus Lutibacillus. The sequence goes on along the minus strand of JBPOIZ010000037.1, from coordinate 7,527 downwards.
TCGGCTGACCCAGCCGGACACCTGGTCGGCTGACCCAGCCGGACACCTGAGCAGCTGACCAGACTGGGCATCCGGGGAGGTTGGCCTAACTGGCCCGACCAACCGGTGGGTCGGCGCGGACTGCAGCGACTGAAATCGTTGTCAACGGTCAATTTCGGGGCTGGAAACCGTCGCCAGTGGCAGTTCGCGCAACTCATCAGGCATGATGTGGCGTCAGTGAGGCACCGCCAGGCGGGGCCGTGGCGCAAGGAGGCGACACCATGACCGATGTGTCCGGTATGGCGACGGGGAGCTACCCCGCCCATGACCCAGGCACCCGCCGCTGGCTCCCCACCACGACCTCGCCGGTCGACCCGGCCCGCGTGGAGAAGCTCCTCGCCCAGGAGTGGGAGCGGTTCACCAGCTGGTCGCACGGCTCGAGCCAGCACAACGAGCGGGCCAGCGAGTCGCTCCCGCTCGGTGTCACCAGCTCCTTCCAGCACTGGGACCCCTACCCGATCTCGATCGCTTCGGCCCGCGGCGCCTGGCTCACCGATGTCGACGGACACCGGCTGCTGGACATGTCGATGGGGTTCGGGGCCATGCTCGTCGGCCACCTCAACCCGGTCGTCGTCGAGCACGTGACCCATGCGTTGACCCACACCGGCACGCTCTTCGTCACCCCGTCGCCGCAGGCCACCGAGATGAGTGAGCGGTTCCGGGCTCGGTTCCACCTCGACATGCTCCGGTTCACCAACTCCGGCACCGAGTCCCTCATGTATGCCGTCCGCGCTGCCCGCGCGTTCACCGGCCGCAAGGCGATCGTCAAGATCGAGGGCGGCTACCACGGCGGGTATGACGGCCTTCAGGTGTCGGTCAAGCCCGGCCTGGACGAGATCGGCCCGGCCGACGCTCCGGTGCCCGTCGTCCCGCACGACGTCGAGGCCGGCACCGTGTATGTCGTGGCCTACAACGACCTGGGCCAGCTCCAGCGGGTCCTGGCCGAGCACGGAACGCAGATCGCTGCGCTGGTCATCGAACCGGTCGTGGAGAACCTCTCCATCGTCGTGCCCGACGAGGGCTACCTCGCCGGCGTCCGGGCGGCCTGTGACGAGCACGGGGTCGTCCTGATCTTCGACGAGGTCAAAACCGGTTTGACAGCCGGATATGCCGGTGCCGCGCAGCGGCTCGGTATCCAACCCGACCTCATCACCTTGGCCAAGAGCATCGGCGGCGGTCTGCCGCTGGCCGCCTTCGGTGGCAAGCGTGAGGTCATGCAGGTCGTCGTCGACGGGCGAATGGCTCATTACGGCACCTACAACGGCAACCCCTTGGTCATGGCCGCTGCGCAGGCCGTCGACGAGATCTGCACCCATGAAGCGCTCGACCGCGCCGAGGCCATCAACGTGCGCACGCTCGACGCCGTGGACGAGATCATCACCGAGTACGAACTGCCGGCCCACACCGTCGGTCTCGGGGTCAAGGGCTGCATCACCTGGTCGCCCAACCCGGTGCGCAACTACCGCGACTACAAGGCCACCGACTTCGGGCTGGCCGAGTTGTCCTGGATCTGGGGGGTCAACCGGCACATCCTCACCCCGCCGGGGCTGGACGAGCAGTGGCTGGTCTCGCTCGCCCACACCGACGAGGACATGGACACCCTGATCCGCGACTTCCGCGAGCTCGCCCAGGCCTTGCGCGCCTGAGCGCTCGGGGCGCGCTTCTGGCCTCTCGGAGCCGAGGACGTCGACATCGCAACTGCGCCCGTTCTGCGCAACTGCGCCCGCTATTTCGTGCGTAGTCGCCAGGAGCGGGCGCAGTTCGGGGTTATGCGCCCGGTTCGAGATCCCCCTGTTCGCCCCGGAAACCCAGGCGGTATGTCGAGGCGTCCGGCGCTACCAGGAGGTGTGCAGCGGGCGGCCCTCGGCGAATCCGGCCTGGCTCTGCAGCCCCACGACGGCCCGGTCGGTGAACTCGGCCAGCGTCGCGGCACCGGCATACGTGCACGCGGAGCGCACACCGGCGGTGATCGTGTCGAGCAGGTCCTCGACACCGGGCCGCGCGGGGTCGAGGTACATCCGCGAGGTGGAGATCCCCTCCTCGAACAGCGCCTTGCGAGCCCGGTCGTATGCCGTCTCGCCACTGGTGCGCTGGCGCACGGCCCGAGCGGACGCCATACCGAACGACTCCTTGTAGACCCGACCATCCGCAGCGACGTGCAGGTCGCCGGGCGATTCGTAGGTGCCGGCGAACCACGAGCCGATCATGACGTTCGAGGCGCCGGCGGCCAGGGCCAGCGCCACGTCCCGCGGATGCCGCACACCGCCGTCGGCCCACACGTGCGCCCCGAGCTCACGCGCGGCCGGTGCGCACTCCAGCACCGCGGAGAACTGCGGGCGCCCGACACCGGTCATCATCCGGGTCGTGCACATGGCCCCCGGACCGACGCCCACCTTGACGATGTCGGCGCCGGCCTCGACGAGATCGCGCGTGCCGTCTGCGGACACGACGTTGCCGGCGACGAGGGGCACCTCGATCCCCTCGGCGCGCACGGCCCGCAGCGCGTCGATCATCTTCTCCTGGTGCCCGTGCGCGGTGTCGAGGACGACGACATCGACCCCCGCCTCGACGAGTCGTGCCGCCCGCGCGGCCACATCGGAGCCGACCCCGCAGGCCGCGGCGATCCGGAGCCGTCCCGCGTCGTCGACGGCAGGGCGGTAGAGCGTCGCCCGCAGTGCGCCCTGCCGGGTGAGCAGCCCGACGAGTCGTCCGTCCCCACCCACGACCGGCGCCAGCCGGTGGCGCATCTCGCCGAGGCGCTCGAAGGCAGCTTCCGGAGCGATGTCCTCCGGCACTGTGACGACGTCGCGGGACATGACCTGCGCAAGCTGGGTGAACCGGTCGACCCCTTCAAGGTCCGCCTCGGTCACCACGCCGACCGGCCGGTTCGAGCCGTCGACGACGATGATGGCGCCATGCGCCCGTTTGGGCAGCAGCCCGATCGCCTCGGAAACCGTCGTCGTCGGGGACAAGGTGACCGGCGTGTCGTGGACCAGGTGCCGGCTCTTGACGAATCCGATGACCTCGGTGACGACATCGACCGGGATGTCCTGCGGTATGACGGCCAGGCCACCGCGCCGGGCCACCGTCTCGGCCATCCGGCGCCCGCTGACGGCGGTCATGTTCGCCACGACCAAGGGGATCGTCGTGCCGGTGCCGTCGCTGGTCGAGAGGTCGACGTCCATGCGGCTGCCGACGTCGCTGCGGCACGGGACCATGAAGACGTCGTCATACGACAGGTCGAAACTCGGCTGCAACCCGTTGAGGAAACGCATGCGTCGAACCTAGCCGACCGCAATGGCGCCACTGGCCCCGCCGCTCTTGCGGCGTCCACTCGGCCGCCGGCGGCTGCCGGCGGTGCCGGTCAGGTCACGGAGTGAACAGGACGTAGCGGTAGTCACTGTTCGACGGCAGGTTCCAACTGTCACCGCGCCACTCGGCGCGCAGCCGAAGCGGCACGCCGACCAAATCCGTCCGCCCGGTCAGGTTGGCCGTGGCATAGCCGTTGGCGTCCACCCTCACGCATCCGGTGTAGCCCCAGTCGTACCAGGCGCCAGCGCGGTACTGAGCGGTGAAGTAGAGGCAGTCGCCCTCGTGGATGACCGGCTTGAGGCGTGCCTTGATGCTCACGGTCGAGGTCCCGCGGACGAGGTAATAGTCCCCCGATCGTCCGTAATGGCCACTGATGGTCGGCTCGACCAGGGCGGTGACCCGTCGACTGACCAGCGCGGTTGCTGCGTCATACTCGGCGTCCCCGAAATACGAGACCTGGAAGGTCGTCTGCATCGACACCGGATATGTCGCCGTCAACCGGCCGGTGGCGTCGACATTGCCCCGCTTGACGAGGGTCTTGGTGCCGCCGAAGGGGATCGCATAGATGAGCACTTCGCGGTTGGGTGAGCGGGTGCTCAGCTTGGCGGTGACCGTGGCCCGCTGGCCGTACTTGTACGACCCCTGGTCCACGGTGATCGACACGGCGCTGATCTTCTTCGGTGTGACGACCCGCAGGCGATATTGGCCGCTGTTGCCGGTCACCACGGCATACATCAGGGTGGGTCCGAAGGCGAGGCCCACGACCTTGGGGAAGTCCTGGCCGGCCCAGGCGTAGTTGCGGAATCCGGTCCCGTCGCCCTGCTGGAGGTAGCTGCCGTCGACGCGACCGATGGCAATCATGCCGTCGGCCCGGACGGCGACGGCGTCGCTGAGGTTGTTGGCCGTGTAGACCGTCCGCACGAGGCTCAGATCGCCGGTCGACAAGGCCGTGCCTTCGCCCGAGTAGATGGTGCTGCCATCGGGGGAGAACGCCATGCTCCCGCCGCCCTCCACGGCGCTATGAAGTGCGGTGACGCTGAAAGGGGATGCGGTGACGCCATAGGACCTCAGCACGGTCGGCGAGGTACCCCAGTCCGAGCCGAAGATGACCCCGGGGACCGCGGGGTGAGCGGTGATGTGCCCGCCATACGCCTCGATCTCCTGCCCGCCGACCGGTGCGAAGGTCACCGGGTCCAGCGTGGACAGAGTCGGAAACCGCAGGTCGCATGCATGGGTGTACCAGACACGTCCCTGTGTGAAGGCCACGTCGAGCGGGCACGTGTTGGGCCCGGTGGCGTGCTTCGTCACGGCGAGGGTGGCGGTGTCGACAGCGGCGAGGGCATCGCCTCCCGACAGCGCGATCCACAACGTCGCGCCGTCCTCGCTCAAGGCCATCCCACGGGCGCCGGACACGTTGGTCAGCGTGGTCACCAGCTTGCCGCTGAGAGTGGCGACGACGACCTCGTTCACCTTCGGGAGGTCATTGAATCTTGGGGTCTGGGAGATGAAGATGTGCCCGTGGGCCTCGTCGACAACCATCTCGGCGAAGCCGGTCAGTCCGAGGTCGTAACTACCGTCGGCCTGCGCCGGTGAGACCGGCACGACCACTGCGGCGGCAATCAGGGCAATAAGAGCCGACAGTGTGAAAAGGATGCGCTGACGCACGACAAAGACCCCCTGCAGACCGTGTCCGACGGGTGCATCGTAGGCGCTGCTCGGGGACGGTCAAGTCTCTTCGACACAGATGTGACGAACGTCTGCCCAGGCATCGGGTCAGCGGCGGGCCTGCGTCGTCGGGCCGACGTGCTCGGCCACCCACTCCACGAAGGGCCGCACCGCGCGCCAATCCGCGCGGACTCGATCGGCCACCTCAGGCGTCGCCAGCCACTGCGGCTGGCCATAGTCCCGCAGGACGATGACGTTGCGATGCCGCAGCAGGTCCAGGCGGGGGTGGTCGGGCGCGACCCCGCGCGGGCGGGTCTTGAGGGTGTCGCCCTCGACACGCCAGCCCGCGCCGACCAGGCCGTCGATGATGGCCTGCACCGTCATACCGGTGCGGTCGTCGTCGACCGCGGCGCGGAAGCGCTCAACCTGGTCGGCGCCCTGCGCGAGGTATCCGGCTCCGGTGAGCAAGCCGGTCGCGTTGACCTGGACGTACCAGCCGATGCCGGCCGCGGCCTGGACGAGCGCTCCCTGGTGGTCCTTGTAGGGCGTCTTGTCCTTGCTGAACCGGATGTCCCGGTGCGGCCGGTAGGGCGCCCCCGGCCCGAACTCGTCCTCGAGCTCGTCGAGGAGCTGGGCGAGCGGTTCGCGGACGTGGTCGTCATACCGGCCCTTGTTGGCTGCCCACCAGGCCTTGGTGTTGTTGCCCGCCAACTCGCGGTAGAACGCGACGGCGTCGGCTGGGATCCCGGCAAAGGTGCTCACGGCTCCGCAGCGTAGTGGGCGCGATACCGTGCCGGGCATGGATCTGCGCGACCTCCAGGACGTCATCGACCGCACGTATGGCGCCCGCGACCGGGCCCGCGGCGTGCCGAGCACGGTGGCCTGGCTGGCCGAGGAGATGGGCGAGTTGGCGCAGGCGGTGCGCAAGGGCACCCGCGACGCGCAGGAGCACGAGTTCGCCGATGTGCTCGCCTGGGTCGCGTCGCTGGCCAACCAGATGGGCATCGACCTGGCAGCGGCGACCCAGCGCTACGCCGCCGGGTGCCCGCGGTGCGCCACCATGCCCTGCGCCTGCCCGTGACGCCGGTGGGGTGAGGGCGGTCGCTGCGGCTACGCGCTACCCGGGACTACAGTCGCCTCGTGCTCACCGCCTTCGCCGTCCTGCTCGGGCTGACCAGTTTGATGGCCTGGCTCAATGAGCGCTTCGTCAAGATCCCCACGACGGTCGGTGTTACGCTCGCCGGGGCGCTGGCCGCGGTGCTCCTCATCGTGCTCGATGCAGTGGGTCTGGACTTCGGCGCCAAGGAGCACATGGTCAGCGTGCTCACCACGCTGGACTTCACCGCCTTTGTCCTCAACGGCATCCTCAGCGTCCTGCTGTTCGCCGGGTCCCTGTCGCTCGACGCCTCACAGATGTGGCGACAACGCGCCTCCGTGCTCACCCTGGCCTCGGTCAGCACGATCATCAGCACAGTGCTCATGGGCTTCGCCGGCTGGGGGGTCTTCCACCTGGTGGGCATCGATATGCCGGTCGGCTGGGCCTTCCTCTTTGGCGCGCTGATCAGCCCGACCGACCCGGTCGCGGTGCTCGATCTGCTCAAGCGGGCCAAGGTCCCGCGTCGGATCGAGACCCTTATCGCCGGCGAGAGCCTGTTCAACGACGGCGTGGGCGTCGTGCTCTTCCTGGTCGTGGCCAGCGCTGCCGGCCTCGGCTCGGGGCACGACGCTGCTGGCTTCGGCGCGGCAGCTGTGCTCTTCGTCAAGGAGGCGATCGGCGGTATGGCGTTCGGCGCGGTGATCGGCTGGCTCGGCTATCGCCTGTGTCTGGCCATCGACGCCCACGTCGTCGAGATCCTCATCAGCCTAGCGATCGTCGTCCTGGGGTATGTCACCGCCGCTGCGCTCGGCATCAGCGGTCCGTTGGCCATGGTCGTCGCGGGTCTGATCTTCTCTGCGGGCGCACACAAGGCCTTTGCCGAGGAGACCCGCCACGACGTGGAGGTCTTCTGGGAGATCCTCGACCAGCTGCTCAACATCTTGCTCTTCGCGTTCATCGGGTTCGACGTGCTGCTCACCGAGACCACGATGCCCCAGATCGTCGCGAGCCTGCTGCTCATCGTGGCTGCGCTGGTCGCGCGGTTCGTCAGCGTCTCGATCCCCATGCCGTTGGTGCGCTCGCGGGACGGGTATGGCCCGTGGACAGTGCGGTTGCTGACCTGGGGTGGGTTGCGTGGGGGCATCGCGATCTCGCTGGCCCTGGGGTTGCCCGAGTCGCCGTGGCGCACTGATGTCCTCACCGCCACCTTCACCATCGTGCTGTTCACCATCGCCGTGCAGGGCCTGACGGTCATGCCCATCGTGCGTCGCGCCGCCGACGCCGCCCGGGCCCTCGACGGCTCGGCGCCCGACACCCACGGTGGGCCCGTCGGTGGGCAGCGCTAGCGTCGGGCCGTGCCCACGTTCGAGTTCACCGCGCCGGTATGGCGCACGCCGGGACCGGCCGGTTGGCAC
>JBPOIZ010000086.1:0-16788 GCA_052034115.1 Actinomycetota bacterium | reverse complement strand
CGTCCACGAGGCGAGCCTGCCGCCGAAGCTGATGCCCACGAGGGCACTCCTCGTCGCGCCCCCGGACGTGGGCGTCCTCGCCGTCGTCCGCCTCGAGGAGGGGGCCGCCGGCGGGCTCCTGGGCCGGGTGCTCTTCGACGGAGCGCTCTTCTTCGCCCTGTTCGTCCTGAGCCGCTTCGACGTGCTGCGCACCGCGCCGTTCGCCGTGTCCTGGTGGGCCTACTCCTTCCCGGCGGCCGCGCTGAGCACCGCCGTGACCGTGCGGGTCGGTCAGCTCGCCGATGCCGACCCGCTCGCTCGGCTCCTGGCCTGGATCCTGCTCAGCCTGGTCACGGTGCTGATCGGCGGGCTGATCGTGCGTACGCTCCTGGCCATGGCATCTCGGCACCTCTTCGTGGCGGAGTGAGCGACGTGCCATTCGGTGTCCTTCGCAGCTGGTCGCCTCGGCGCTGGCTGACCGCCGCTGCCGCCGCGGTGGCCTCGGTCGTCCTGGTCGCCGTGCCGACGGCCATGGTGCCCACCCCGGTGTTCGGTCGATCGGTCGCCGTCACCTGGTGGTCCTGGCCGGTCCTGCTGCTCACGGCGGTGCTCGCGGGGATGTTGGCGGCAACATATGTCCGCTCCGACCATCTCGCGCCGGACGAGGTGGCCGACAAGCCGGCCCGATGGGGCGCCGCCGGGGGTGTGCTCACCTTCTTCGCGGTCGGTTGTCCAGTGTGCAACAAGCTCGTCCTGATCGCCCTGGGGGCCAGCGGGGCGTTGCGGTGGTTCGCGCCGATCCAGCCGGTGCTCGCGGTGGCCGCAGTGGTGGTGCTCGCCTGGGCGCTGCGGGTCCGCCTCGCCGGCGAACAGGGCTGCCCGGTGCCCGCCGCGCGGTCCGCGACCTGAGCTCGTCGTTTTCGGGGCCGCAGCCAGGTCCGCGGAGTATCGTCCGCGGACATGGGGGAACAGGGGCACCGTGCGGATGGCCCGAGCCCGCCGTCGCGCGGTGTGGTCGCTGCGGTCGTGGGTCTGCTGTCGCTGGTCCTCATCGGTGCCGTTGTCGGCGTGTTCGTCGTCTCACGCCAGGCCCCCACTCAGCCCGGATTCGGCGCCTCCTTCCGCGCGGTGAGCATCCCGAGGCCAGGCGGCGGCGCTGCGGTGACCGCGATGCAGGCCGGCGCTGGCCACCGCGTGATCGTCCTGTCCCACGGTGCCACGGGGACGAAGGAGGACTTCGCGACGATCGGTCAGGCGTTCGCTGATCGAGGGTGGCGAGTCATGGCGTATGACGGGGGGAGCGACCGCCCGGCCGATCTCGAGGCGGTTGTCGCATACGCCCGAGCCTCGGGCAGCACCTCCGTGGTCCTCCTCGGCGGATCGCTCGGGGCGTCCTTGTCGATCGCCTCGGCCGAGCGGCTGAAGGCGGCGGCCGTGGTGGGCCTGTCCCCGCCGTCGTCGGCGTTCGATGCGGGGGAGTTCGCTGCGAAACTGACCATGCCAGTGTTGTTCGCCGCGTCGGCGGACGACCACCCGTATGCCGAGACGACGGCAGCGCTCGCCGCGGCCGCGGGGGTGGACCCGATCATCGTGTCCGGGAAGCGCCATGGCTCAGGGGTCGTCGTCGATCATCCTGAGCTGCTGGAGCGCATCCTGCAGTTCTGCGCCGACGCTGCTCCGTAGGCCGCATCTCGGGCACGCCGCGATGTGATCGAGACACCTGTTGCGCCATACCGGTCGGTGCGTTGGACTGGGCCGAGACGACCGACCCACTCGGAGGTAGCCCCTATGCCCGCACCGTTGTCGCACGCGTACGGCGAGACCACGCCAGCACTGATCGAGCAGACCATCGGGGACAACCTCGACGCGACGGTCGCCCGGTTCGCGCAGCGGGAGGCCCTCGTCGAGTGCGAGTCGGGGCGACGGTGGACGTATGCCGAACTGCAGCGGGACGTCGACACCTTGGCCAGAGCGCTGCTCGCCGATGGGGTGGCCAAGGGTGACCGGGTGGGGATCTGGAGCCCGAACAATGCCGAGTGGTTCCTCGTGCAGTACGCCACCGCGAAGATCGGGGCCATCCTGGTCAACATCAACCCGGCCTACCGCACCCACGAGCTGAAGTACGTCCTCAACCAGGCCGGGATCAGCTATCTCGTCTCGGCCGCGGCCTTCAAGACGAGCAACTACGTCGAGATGATCGACCAGATCCGCCACGACGTTCCCGACCTGCGTCGGGTGGTCATCATCAGCCAGGACTCCTGGGACGGCCTGGTTGCCCAGGCGGACGGTGTCACCGCCGAGCACCTGGCCGAGGTGCAGTCCGGCCTGACCTTCGACGAGCCGATCAACATCCAGTACACCTCCGGCACCACCGGCTTCCCCAAGGGCGCGACCCTGAGCCACCACAACATCCTCAACAACGGCTTTCTCGTCGGCGAGACGTGTCGCTACACCGAGGCGGACCGGATCTGCGTGCCGGTGCCCTTCTACCACTGCTTCGGCATGGTCATGGGCAACCTCGCCGCCACCTCACACGGCGCCTGCATCGTCATCCCGGCCCCCGGCTTCGACCCGGCACTGACCCTCAAGGCGGCCGCCGACGAGAAGTGCACGAGCCTGTATGGCGTGCCGACGATGTTCATCGCCGAGTGGGCGCTGCCCGACATCGACGCCTACGATCTGAGCTCGCTGCGCACCGGCATCATGGCGGGCTCGCCGTGCCCGGCGTCGATGATGACCAAGCTCATCGACGCCGGCGTGGAAGAGATGACCATCTGCTACGGCATGACCGAGACCTCACCGGTCTCCACGCAGAACCGCACCGACGACACCTTCGACCAGAAGGTTGGCACGGTCGGGCGGGTGGCGCCGCACCTGGAGATCAAGATCGTCGACCCGGTCTCCGGCACCACCGTGCCGCGGGGCGAGGCCGGCGAGTTCTGGACCAAGGGTTACTCGGTGATGCTCGGCTACTGGGACCAGCCGGACAAGACCGCCGAGGTCATCTCGGACGGGTGGATGAAGACCGGCGACCTGGCGATCATGCGCGAGGACGGCTACGTCGAGATCACCGGTCGCATCAAGGACATGGTCATCCGCGGGGGCGAGAACATCTACCCCCGCGAGATCGAGGAGTTCCTCTACACCCACCCGGACATCCTCGACGCGCAGGTCATCGGCGTGCCCGACGAAAAGTATGGCGAGGAGTTGTGCGCCTGGATCCGGATGCGTGAGGGGGCCGAGCCGGTGGACGCGGCCGCCATACGAGCGTTCGCCACGGGCAAGCTGGCGCACTACAAGATCCCGCGTTACGTCCAGATCGTCGACGACTTCCCGATGACCGTCACCGGCAAGGTCCGCAAGGTCGAGATGCGGGAGAAGACCGTCGCGGCGCTCCGCCTCGGGGGCGGGCACGGGGCGGGCGCGACGCCTGTCTAGTCATGTCCATCAAGGCCACGCTGCGATCGAACGACCCGCGGGTCCTCACGGCGGGCCAGCCGTTGCGCTACGTCACGGGGTTGGAAGACCTCTACACGGTGCTGGCCTGGCTCGCGGCACACACGACCTACGAGCACCTCGGGGTGACGCCCGGTGGCGTTCATCCACCCAAGGCCGATCGGACCCGAGCGCTGGACACCATGTCGTTCGGGCGCGGCACCGTCCACCGGCAGCTCCTTTCCCCCGACAGCCGCTCTCGCCCACTGGTCGCCGACTACATCGACTGGAGCATCTCTCAGGGCGCACGGGTGCGGGTCTCGACCCATCTCGAGCGTCAGTTCGTCGTCGCCGACTCGATCGCCGCCCTGGTGGACGTCGGGGACGAGCAGACGGTGCAGGGGTGCCTCATCGTCGACCCTCGCCTGGTCGCGTACTGGGTGATGCTGTTCGAGCAGTTGTGGGAGCAGGCCACCCCGGTAGCGGCCGAGGTGGCCGGGCCGGTGCCGCTCAGCGTGCGGCAGCGCCAGATCCTACGGCTGCTCTCCAACGGCCTGACCGACGTCGAGCTGGCCACGACCCTGGGGGTGACCGAGCGCACGGTCCGAAGCGACATCGCGACGATGCGCGCAGTGCTCGGGGTGCGCACCCGGTTCCAGCTGGGCGCCGCCTACGCCAAGACGCTGACGTCCACCGGCCGGGGTGAGCCACGGTGAGTCGGCGATAGTAGTCAGCCCATATAGGTAGACAGACTGACTACATCGACATACTATCTAGTCATGACCGAGGCGAACCCGTACCCGAGCGAGTGGCTCCGCGGCGTGCTGGCCCTTGCGGTGCAGCGCTTCCTCGCCGCTGGCCCGACCTACGGGTATGCCATTGCCGTCGGGCTGGAGGAGGCCGGCTTCGGCACGATCAAGGGCGGCACCCTCTACCCGCTCCTGGCCAGGCTCGAGGAAGCCGGACTCGTCACCACCGAGTGGCGCGCCGGAGACGGTGGCCCGGGCCGGAAGTACTACGCACTGACCGCTCAGGGTCGGGCGGCCTTCGAGGCCGACGCTCGGTCCTGGACCGAATTCGCCCATCGCGTGGTCGACTTCGTCGCCACGACACCTTCGACCTCAGGGGGTCCATCATGAACACCACCCGCCACTCCCACTACACCGCCCTGGAGCGGCGTTGGGTCGACGACGTCACCCGAGAGTTGGCCATCCGCGGAGCCAGCGGCCGCGCGATCGGCGAGGCGTTGGCGATCGTCGATGCCCACTGCGCCGAGAGCGGGCAGGAGGCAGAGCAGGCATTCGGCCCCGCGGCGGACTATGCGGGCTCGGTCCACCTGCGCGCTTCGGACACCGAGGCACACTCGTTGGCCGCCCAGGTGCGGGCTGCCTGGCCTTCCCTGCTGGGGCTGGCCGGCATGTTGCTCGCCTTCCGATGCATTGACGCCTATCAGACGTCGTCCGCCGTTCCGATCCGGTGGGGTGACCTCATCGGGCTGGTCGGCATCATCGCCCTGTCCGTGGCGGCCGTCCGGTGGATCGGCGTGCTCATCCACCATCCGGTGCTCAGCTGGGTGGTCGGGACGGCGCTGTTCACCGGTGTCATCGGTCTGCAGATCGTCACGACCGCGGAGATCGCGCGCGTGCCGTTGCCCGGCGCCGCCATCGGAGCGGGGCTGGCGCTCGTCGGCTCCGGAATCTGGGGCACCCTCGCCGGGCCCGAGGTCGACGTTGTCCGCGACCCTCGTCCCGGTGCGCCCGCCCCGCGCGCGATGCGGGCGTTCGGGCTCGTGACGAACTGGTTGTTCCTCATCTTGACCCTGCTGGCCGGATCCGTGTTCCTCTTCGTGCCGAAGGGATGATCTCGGCCGCCGGTGGGCCGGGCCCGGCTCAGTCCCACTCGCGGGTGTCCCGTATGACGTCCGACCCGTCGATGGCCCGGACGGCTTCTACGGCACAACCGAACCGCAGCCCGGACCGGACCCGATCGCGGACCTCGTCGAGGACGCCCTGAGCTCGCTGGGCATCCCCGATCGAGGAGTCGAGCAGGACGTGGCAGGCCAGCTCGTCCCGGTGGTCGACCCGGGAGACGACGAACTGCCACGCGGTGATACCGGCCACGCCGGCCAGAGCGGCAGTCGCCTGGCGCGGGTGGAGGAACATACCGCGCACCTTGACCGCGGCGCCGGACCGGCCGAGCACCCCCACGAGCCGCGCGGCGCCGTCCGGGCCGACGGTCCACGCCGACAGGTCACCGGTGCCGAACCGCACGAGCGGGTAGCCCGGTCGCAGGAGCGTGACGACGACTTCGCCCTCGCCGTCGGTGATCGGTGCTCCGGTGTCCAGCGAGCACACCTGCACCAGGACGCCGGGTGCCGGCACCAGCCCGGCCCCGGGCGCGTCCTCGTAGGCGATCAAGCCGGCCTCGGCGGTCCCGTAGGCCATGAGCACCGTCGGCACCCGTTCGCGCAGCAGGGTGCGCAGCGAGTCGGGCAGCGGCTCGGCCGTGACGACCGCCTTGGTCAGCGCCCAGCGACCGGGGTCGAGCCCCAGCTCGTCATACCGCTCGACGAGGGCCTTGAGATAGCTCGGCAGGCCGGTGTAGGCGCTCACCGACAGGTCGGCGATCGCCCGCACCTGGAGGTCCTGGTTCCCGATGCCCCCGGGCAGGACGCGGGCACCGACCGCGCGCGAACCCTCGTCGAACATCGCGCCCGCAGGGGAGAGGTGATAGCCGAAGCAGTTGAGGACCAGGTCGGTCGCACCGAAACCGGCGGCCACGAGGGCCGGCGTCCACCGCCAGGGGTCCGGCCCATCCAGCATCGGTTCATAGAGCGGGCCGGGAGACTGGTAGACCCGAGCCACCGGGGCGTCAGCGGTGAGCATGCCCCCGAAGGGTGGGTCCGCGGCCTGCGCCGCAATGACGTCGTCCTTGGACAGCACCGGTATGCCGGACAGGTCCGTCATACCGGCCGGGTCGATGCCGGCGGCGGCGAGGCGCGCGGCCAGAGCCGGCACCTGTCCGGCGGTCTCGCGCACCAGCGCGAGCGCCGGTGGGGTGGCCGCCGCGGTGTAGCGGCGGACCGCTTCGTGCAGGCTGCTCGACACGTCGCCCTCCTCGGGCTGGCTCACAGCCAGCGCTTGCGCCGCTTGTAGTGCTTGACGTCCCGGAACGACTTGCGGGTCCCTGAGTCGCCGAGCCCGAGATAGAACTCCTTGACGTCCGGGTTGTCCGCCAGGTCGCGGGCCGAGCCCTCCAGGACGATCCGGCCCTGCTCCATGATGTAGCCGTGGTCGGCGATCTCCAGCGCCCGGCGGGCGTTCTGCTCGACGACCAGGACGGTTAGACCCATTTCCTCGTTGATCGACTTGATGAAGGTGAAGATCTCCTTGACGAGCAGCGGGGCCAGGCCGAGTGACGGCTCGTCCAACATGAGTAGACGGGGCTTGGCCATCAGGGCCCGCCCGATCGCGAGCATCTGTTGTTCGCCACCGGAGAGGTAGCCGGCGACCTGGCTGCGCCGGTCGGAGAGCTTGGGCAACAGCCGGTAGACGGTCTGCAGGTCCTCGTCGATGTCGACCCGACCCCGGAAGTAGGCGCCGGCGATGAGGTTCTCGGCGACCGTGAGGTGCTCGAAGACGTGCCGGCCTTCCATGCACAAGGACAGCCCCATCTTCACCCGCGCGGCGGCATCCAAGTGGGTGATGTCGACCCCGTCGAAGGTCACCTTCCCGTCGGTCACCTCGCCGTGCTCGGTGGGCAGCAGCCCCGAGATGGCCTTGAGCGTCGTGGACTTCCCGGCCCCGTTGGATCCGAGCAGGGCCACGATCTTGCCCTGCGGCACGGACAGTGACAGGCCGCGCAGGACGAGGATGACGTCGTCGTAGATGACCTCGACGGTGCCCAGCGTGTGCAGGTCAGGGGTGGTGGCCGGGGCACCGGCCACCACCTCACGACCCGCAGCGGGAACGGACATCAGGGCTGCTGGTTGGCGGCGATCTCGACGAACCCGCCGTCCTTGACCTGGTAGATGCCCGAGCCGGTCGACCCGCGGTGCGACTCGGCGGAGAACTTCACCGTGCCGGTGCCGACGACCCCGCCGGTGTCGACGGCGTCCATCGTCTCCAAAGCGGTGCGGATGGACTCACCGCTGAGGCTGCCGCCGTTGGCCAGGGCCTTCTCGATGCCCTTGGTCATGACCGCCATGGTGTACCAGCCCTGGGCGTAGTGGACGCCCTTGTCGGTCAACGTCGATCCCTTGGACTTGAGGTAGTCCTCGATGTCCTTGTGGCCGGGCTTGTTCGCCGAGGCGGGCGCGAACGGCTGGATGAGGATGTGCCCCTCGGCGTTCTCGGCCCCGGCGGTCTTGATGAACAGCTCGTCCGAGCACCAGTTGAGGCAGACGATCTTCATGTCGAGGTTGTTCGCCTTGATGTCCTTGGCGACCTGGGCCGCGGGGCTGGAGACGTTCTGGATGACGATGTACTTCGCGCCCTGGCTCTGCGCCTGCTGGAGCAGACCGGTGAAGCTGGTGGTGCCCTTGGGCATCGGGTAGGCCTGGAAGCCGAGCTGCAGGCCCTTGTCGGTGATCCACTTCTGCCCGTCCGCCAGGGGTGCGGTGCCGAACGGGCTGTCGTTGTGGAACACCGCGACCTCCGCTTTGCCCCCTGCGTCCTTGGCGATCCAGTTCAGCGCGACGCGCATCTGGTCGGAGTAGGTGGGCGCGACCACGAAGTTGTACGGCGACTGCGCGGGGTCGGTGAGCACCTCCGCGTAGGACGCCGACATGAACGGCAGCTTGTCGCTGGCCACCTTGGTCCGCAGCGCCTCGGAGTCACCGGTGCCCCAGCCCTGGATGACGACGGCCTTGTCGGAGACGTACTTCTTGTAGAGCTCCTCGGCCTTGGGCACCTGGTAGGCGTAGTCGTTCGACATCGCCTCGATCTTCTTGCCCGAGATGCCACCCTTGGCGTTGATCCAGTCGATGTAGCCGAGCATGCCCTCGTTGTAGGGCTTACCGACGTCCCCGGTGGCGCCGGTCAGGTCGGCCACGATGCCGACCTTGATGGTGTCACCACCCCCGGAGCTCGACCCGCCACCGCCGCATGCGGTGAGGGCCAAAGCGACGGCAGCCGCCGCGGCGAGGGTCGTCATACGGGTCCTGGACTTCATCGGTCACTCACTTCCGAGAGGTGGGCGGACAAACAGGAGTCGTGCTGGGCGGATCAGTAGCGGAACGGCCAGAACCGCACGTAGTCCTTGATGCGGGACCAGATGCGATCCAGGCCTCGGGGTTCGACGAGGAGGAAGACGATGATCGCCAGACCGAAGACGGCGTTCTTGATGGCGGGCAGTTGGTCGGACAGGAAGGGGGCGGTGTCCTGCAGCGCCTCGGCCAAGTCGGTGAGCAGCGGCGGCAGGACGAGCATGAAGATCGCGCCGTAGACCGCGCCGGCGATGCTGCCGAGGCCGCCGACGATGATCATGGCGAGGTAGAGCACCGATACGTCGAGGGTGTAGCGCTCCCAGGTGACGATCTCGGTGTAGTGCGCGGCGAGGCCGCCGGCCAGACCGACGAAGCCGCTGGAGACGGCGAAGGCGGTGACCTTGGCCCTGGTGAGGTTGACTCCGATCGCCTGGGCGGCGATGTCCTGATCGCGCACCGCCATGAACGAGCGGCCCAAGGCGGTGCGGAAGATGTTGCGGGCCGCCACGACCGCCAGGACGGCGACCGGCATGAGCACCCAGTACCACTGGACCTCGAAGGTGTCCCGTTCGATCTGCCAGCCGAAGAGGTTGAGCCGCGGGACCTCGACGTAGCCCTTGCCCTCGGTGAGGAAGTTCCACCGCTTGACGACGAAGAGGATGATCTCCTGGCTGGCCAGGGTGGCGATGGCCAGATAGAGGCCCTTCAGGCGCAGGGCCGGTAGACCGAACATGGCTCCCACGACAGCGGTGAGGATGACCGCGCAGGCCAGCGACACCGGAACGGGCAGGCCCGCGCGGGTGGACAGCAGCGCGGAGGTGAACGCGCCGACCGCCAGGAAGCCACCTTGACCCAAGGAGATCTGCCCGGTGAACCCGACGAGGATGTTCAGCCCGACTGCTCCGACGACGGCGATGAGGATGGTGTTGGCGATCCCCAGCCAGTAGGTGTCCAGGACGTAGGGGGTCACGAGCAATGCGGCGATGACCAGGCCGAGCCGGGCGTATTCAGCCTTGGTATGACGCAGCGCCAACTCGGCGCGGTAGGTCCGGTGGTGGATTCCGGTCGCGGTCGCCATCGGTCACACCCTCTCGATCCTGGTCTCGCCGAAGATCCCGTAGGGCCGCACCATGAGGACGGCGGTCAGGACGAGGTAGGGGACGACCTCGGCCAGCCCGGCGTCGGCATACCCGGAGACGTACTGCTTGAGCAGGCCGATGGTCAGGCCGCCGACGATCGTGCCGGGCACCGAGTCGAGGCCACCCATGATGACGACCGGGAAGACGACCAGACCGAAAGCGGCGATGTTCTGGTCGACGGCGGACAGGTCGGCGAGCAACACCCCGGCGATGAGTGCACTGACCGCAGCCAGGGCCCACGCCATGGCGAAGACCCGGCGCACCGAGATGCCCATCGTCAAGGCGGCCGGTTGGTCGTCGGCGACGGCTCGCATGGCGACCCCGTGCCGGGACCGGCGGAAGAAGATCGTGAAGCCGGCTAGGACCACGCCGGCGATGACGATGGCGAGCAGCCGGTCGAGCTGTATCGAGACGCCGAGCAGCTGCACCGGTGTGGTCGGCAGGATCTTGGGCTGCTCGCGCACCGACGTGCCGAAGAACAGCTGGACGATCGACTTGAGCACCGCCGACAACCCGATCGTCACCATGATGACGCTGATGGCGCTCTCGCCGACCATGGGCCGCAGCACGAAGCGCTCGACGAGCACGCCCAGCAGGACGGCGATGAGGGCACCGGCGACGGCGGCCAGGACGAAGGGGAGCTTCAGCAGGACGAAACAGGTGTAGAAGATGTACGCCCCGACGAGAAGGAACTCGCCCTGGGCGAAGTTGATGACCTGGGTGGCCTTGTAGATCAGGACGAACCCGAGGGCGGCCAGGGCCAGGATCGCTCCGTCGGCCAGGCCGTAGACGGTCAGGGACAAGAAGGTGCTCATCGGCGGCCGCTCCACACTGGTCGACGCTTGCGACCCTCGGGCACCGTGTAGCCGGACAGGTCGACGATCGTCAGCGAGATCTGCCGGTCCACGGTGCTGCCGTCCTGGTAGGTGATGGTGCTCGTGACGTCGACGCTGCGCTCGCCGCGGTCCAGGGCCGCGATGATGCCGGCATAGCGTTCCGAGATGACGTTGCGGCGCACCTTGCGGGTGCGGGTGATCTCGTCGTCGTCGGGGTCGAACTGTTTGTGGAGCAGGACGAATCGGTGGACCCGGATGCTCTCCGGCAGGTCCTCGTTGGCCCGGTCGATCTCCTCGGAGAGCAGGTCCTGCACCTCGGCCTTGGCAGCCAGGTCGGTGTATGTCGTGTAGCTGAGCCGCTCGTGCTCGGCCCAGGACCCGGTGGTCAACGGGTCCAAGGTGATGATGGCGGTCATGCATCCGGCGGCGGGGAAGACGACAGCCTCTTCGACATACGGGGAGAACTTGAGCTTGTTCTCGATGAAGGCGGAGGAGAACCGGGTGCCGTCCGCGGTGGTCAGCACGTCCTTCTGCCGGTCGATGACGACGAGGTGTCCCTTGTCGTCGAGGTAGCCCGCGTCGCCGGTGTGCAGCCAGCCGTCGGCGTCGACGGCCTCGGCCGTCGCCGCCGGGTTGCGCAGATAGCCCTTGAAGACCGACGCCGAGCGCAGCAGGATCTCGCCGTTGTCGTCGATCCGTATGTCGGTGCGTTCGATGGGGGTGCCGACGGTGTTGAAGGCGATGTCGTCGTCGCGGTGGACGACGGCGATGCCGCAGATCTCGGTCTGGCCGTAGATCTGTTTGAGGTTCACCCCGATGGCGTGGAAGAACCGGAAGACGTCTGGGCCGAGTGGGGCCCCACCGGTGTAGCAGTGGTCGATGCGGGCCAGGCCGAGTTGGTCGCGCACCGGGCGAAGAGCCAACTGGTCGGCCAGCCAGTGCGCCGCCGTCAGGCCACCTCGACCCTGGCCATGGATCTTGCGCTCGGCCACCTTGTCGCCGACCGAATAGCCCCAGCCGAAGACCTTGCGCTTGAGCCAGCCCGCCTCGTCGATGCGGACCTGGACCTCGGACAGCATGGACTCCCAGATCCGCGGCGGCGAGAACATCACGTCCGGACCGATCTCGCGCAGGTCGGTCTTCTGGGTTGCCGAGTCCTCCGGGAAGGACAGCGTCAGGCCCTTGGACAGACCGCACGCGACGGCGAGCATCTGTTCGCCGATCCAGGCGAAGGGCAGGAACGAGACATACCGGTCCTTGGCGCCGATCGGGTCGATCGCGGTGAGGTGCTCGGCCATCGCCAGCAGGTTGGTGTGGCTGAGCTCGGCGAGTTTCGGCCGGGACGTCGTGCCCGAGGTCGTGCACACGACGGCCGTGTCGCCGGGGGCGCCCTGGGCCACCTGGTCCTCGAACCAGCCGGGGTGGTCCTGTCCCCAGGTGCGGCCGATGGCCTCCAGCTCGGTGAAGTCCTTCAACACGGGGTCGTCGTACTGTTCCAGGCCGTGCGGGTCGTAGAAGACGACGGTGTCCACGAGCAGCGGCGGCATGTCGGCACTGGGGGCGGCCGCTTGGTCGGCGCGCAGCTTGATGAGCTTGTCGACCTGTTCCTGATCCTCTGCGACGACGACGCGGACCCGGGCCAGGGTGAGAATGTGCAAGAGTTCCTCGCCGATGCTCGTGGGGTAGATCCCCACGACGGCGGCCCCGATGCTCTGCGCGGCCAGCTCGGCGATGAGCCATTCCGGACGGTTGTCTCCGAGGACTGCGACGATGTCGCCTCGCACGATGCCCAGCGATGCCAGGCCGTGGGCGAAGTCGCGGGCCCGGTCGGCATACTGCGCCCAGGTCAACGGCATCCAGATGCCATACCGCTTCTCCTGCATCGCCGTGTCGTCCGGCCGGGTCGCCGCGAGACCGGCCAGCAGCCGGGGGAAGGTCGTGGCGGCCGACCCGGCCGGGGGGGCGCCGGACGCGCCGGATGCGGGGGCGGTCGGGGCGGTGGTCATCAGTCCTCCGCTCCGAGGTAGGCCTCGACGACGTGCGGGTTCGTCTTGACCTCGTCGGGGGTGCCGTCGGCGATGAGCCGGCCGAAGTCGAGCACCGAGACCCGGTCGGAGATGTCCATGACGACGGCCATGTCGTGCTCGATGAGGATCACGGTGACGCCGGCGAGCTCGTGGACGTCGAGGATGTAGCGGGCGACGTCCTCCTTCTCCTCGGAGTTCATCCCCGCCATCGGTTCGTCGAGAAGCAACAGCGCCGGTTGGAGGCACAGCGCTCGACCGAGCTCGACCCGCTTCTGCACGCCATACGCGAGCGAACCGACCGGCTTGTGGCGGTGCGGCTGGAGTGAGAGCAGGTCGATGACCTCCTCGACCAACCCGCGCTGGGCGATCTCCTGACGCCGCGCCGGCCCGAACCAGGCCAGCGAGGCCAGGATGCCCTGCTTCATATGGACGTGTCGCCCGAGCATGAGGTTCTCGAGCACGGTCAGGTGGGTGAACAGCTCGATGTTCTGGAACGAGCGGGCCACGCCGAGTCGGGCGATCTTGTGCGGCGGCATAGCGGTCAACTCGTGGGTGCCGTCACCGGTGTGCAAGGTGACGGTGCCTTCCTGCGGGTGGTAGAGGCCGCTGACGCAGTTGAGCAGGCTCGACTTGCCGGCACCGTTCGGTCCGATGACCGAGTGAATGTGTCCCTGGGTGACGGTGAACCCCACGTCCTTGAGCGCAGTCACACCACCGAAGTGCAAACTGATGTCCACGATGTCGAGCACCGGCCGGCCCGGAGGCACCGTCGATGAGTTGAGCGAGTGGTGATAGGCCCGTGTCAGCACGTCGCGCGACTCCATCTACGAGGAGAACCCGGTTGCGTGGTGCTTGTCCCCTGCGTGGTGCATATCTCTTGCTGGTGCCTGGAGCGGCAGTCGTCGTCGACCACCGATGTCCCACACCGCTGTTGAGAGAGTGGCAGTTGCGCGGCTCGGCGCGGAACCCGCCGTCGGGGCCATCGGCGCCCTGACGCGCCAAGCGGTCCGGTCGCGCGGCGGACGGTGACCACGCAGCGGACGAGGAACCGTTCGGCGCGCCTACGTCCACGAATTGTGGGCCCGAAGCGTTGCGGCGGCTACCCGTCAGCCGACGGCGAGGCCACCGATGGGGACCGCCGAGCCGTTGAGTGGCTCCCATGCCCCGGTCGCCGATCTTCCGACCTGCCATCCGGTGCTCGTCGCTCGGATGGCATCGGCCCGGCCGTCGCCCGTGACGTCGGCCAAACCTGCTTGACGCAAGGTGTCGGTGGTCTCGCGGAGCACCTCCCAGGCTCCTCGCGCAGCCGAGGACATCAACCATTGGCGTCCGTTGGAGTAGATGGCGTCGTCCCGACCGTCGCCGGTGACATCGGCAAAGGCGAGCTCTTCGAGTCGGGTCGCCGTGGTCCGCAAGGTGGTGAAGGGCGACGTACCGCCGGACGAGGCCCGCCAGAGGGTGCCGGTGGCCTGGATCACGTCGGTGCGCCCGTCGCCGTCGATATCCGCGAAGGCGAGGGTCGGCAGGGCAGCGTTGGTGGTGCGCAGGATGCGCCACGGGCCGGTGCCGTGCGAGGACACCACCCATGCGGTGCCGGTAGCCCGAAAGACGTCGGTGCGCCGGTCGCCGTCGAAGTCGCCGAGGGCTAGCTCTCCGAGCCGGTAGGGCGAGGTCTGGAGGGGCGTGAACGAGGCGGTGCCGGCCGAAGCCATCGACCATGTCGTGCCGTTGGCATACAGCACGTCGGTGCGACCGTCGCCGGTGAAGTCGCCGAACCCGAGCGAGCGCAGCGTCGTCTGAGAGGCCCGCAGCGTCCGCCAGGAGCCTTGTCCGCCATCGAGCGCTGACCACTGCGCGCCGTTCGCCCGGACGGCATCGGCTCGCCCGTTCCCACCGAAGTCCAGGGGGCCGTGCACCAGGCGAGCGGGTACTCCGTCACCGTCTCCGTCGCTGGGAAAGTGTGGTGGCGTATTGCCAACGAAGTCCCCGAGGGCCGCAGCGATCGCCACCGCTTCGCGCTGACGGAACGTGCTGGAGCTGAGCAGCGCCGCGTCGGTCGGGCTCCGCATGTTTCCCGTCTCGATGAACAGAGCCGGGACGGCGGAGAGGTTGATCCCGCCGAGGTCGTTGCGGACGTCAATGGCGTCCCCGCCGCCGAGATACGTCGAATAGGGCATCCCGGTGTCGTCGGCGAACCGGTCTCGAAGCACCCGAGCCAACGTCGCGGAGGCGGCCTCGACCGAGGATCCCCCGACCATGGCCGTGCCGACGATGACGTGGAAGCCGCGGGCCCCTGAGGCCAGGTTGCCGTCCGCGTGGATCGACACCACCGCGTCGGCTCCGGCGCGGTTGCCGATCTCCGCCCTGGTGGTGATGCAGGGGCCCACTCCGGTGTCGCTGTCGCGCGTGAAGAGGACCGTGGCGCCACGGGCCGACAGGAGCTGCCTGGCTCGCATGGCGACGTCCCAGTTATGTGCGTGCTCCGAATAGCCGGCGTTCGTCGCGGTGCCGGTGGTGTCGCATGCCTTCCACGCGGTGCCCGACCAGACGAGGTCGTTGATGACTTCCGGGTGCGCGCCGTTGCCACCGTTGTGCCCGGGGTTGAGGACGAAGACCCGCCCGGCCAGGTCCAGTGCCGAAGCCGCGTGGGCCTCGACCGAACCGCCATACGGTATGGCGATTCCGATGCTCGTGGCGACGGCGACGGCCAAGACGGTGACGGTCCGGAGCACCTGCTGGCGGCAACTTCTCACGCCGGCCACTGTCGCACACCGGCAGAGGGCTGCGGGTCCTCCGGCGGATGCGCCGAGGTGTCGGTGTTGGCCATGGTCGGTCCATCGCCGGGTCACCCTTGTTCGTCATACGTTCGGGCGATCCGTGACCGGGGTCACCGGGGCACCTCCCAGTGCGTGGCAGCCGGGCGGGCGGATCCAGAACACCCCCTACCCTTGACCCCATGGTTTCGCCGGTCGACGTGCTCACCCCCATGGTCCAGTCCGCCATCGTGGCCGCCCTCGGCGAGGAGTTCCGAGGCGCTGACCCGGTCATCCGGCCGAGCCAGTTCGCCGACGTGCAGATCAACGCCCCGCTGGCCCTGGCCAAGCGGGCCGGCAAACCTCCGCGGGCCGTCGCCGAAGCGCTCGTCGCGGCAATGGAGCTGACCGGTATGGCGTCCGCTGTCGAGGTCTCCGGCCCGGGCTTCATCAACGTGACCTTCTCGGACACCTGGATCGCCGACTCGGTGACCGCGCTGGGCACCGACGAGCGGCTCGGCATACCGGCTGTTGCTCCGGAAATGATCCCGCTGGACTACAGCGCGCCCAACGTTGCCAAGGAGATGCACGTCGGCCACCTGCGCACGACGGTCGTCGGTGATGCGCTGGCGCGGACTCTGGAGCGGCTCGGCCACACGGTCATCCGGCAGAACCACGTCGGCGACTGGGGCACTCCCTTCGGGATGCTCGTCGAACATCTCCTCGACGTCGGGGAGGAATCGACGGAGGCGGGACTTCTCGAATCCGACCCCAACACCTTCTACGCCAACGCGCGCGCCGCGTTCGACGGGGACCCGGCCTGGGCCGATCGGGCTCGGGCGCGGGTCGTCGCGCTCCAGGCTGGCGACGCCGACACGCTGCGCGTGTGGACCGCGCTGATCGAGCACTCCAAGCGCTACTTCAACCGGGTCTACGGCACCCTCGGCGTCACGCTGACCGACACGGACCTGGCGGGGGAGTCGACCTACAACGATGCCCTGGCCGGCATCTGCGCCGAGCTCGAGGCGTGCGGACTTGCCGTGGAGAGCGACGGCGCCCTGTGCGTCTTCCTCGAGGGCTTCACCGGCCGCGAAGGCAAGCCGGTGCCGCTGATCATCCGCAAGTCCGACGGGGGCTACGGCTATGCCACGACCGACCTGGCGACGATCCGTCACCGGGTCGAGGACCTGCACGCGGATCGGATCCTCTATGTCGTGGGGGCCCCGCAGGCGCTGCATTTCCGGATGATCTTCGAGACGGCAAGGCTGGCCGGTTGGCTCGGCGGGGCCCGGCCCGAACACGTCCAGATCGGCAACGTCCTCGGCCCGGACAAGAAGATCCTGCGCACCCGCGAAGGGGTCGCGCTCAAGTTGATGGCGTTGCTCGAGGAGGGCATCGACAAGGCCCGCGACT
>JBPOIZ010000115.1:0-4064 GCA_052034115.1 Actinomycetota bacterium | reverse complement strand
GCGGGCGAGGTGCGCACCATCGACCGGGTCTACGACTGGGACCAGACCCGCTCGCAGCACCTCGTCCTGTCCGTCGACCACCCGGTCCTCGGGCCGATCGAGTTGCCCGGCTCGCCGCTGCGCTTCGACGACCTGCCGCACTCCGGTGGCCGCGCCACCCACCTGCCGCCGCCGCTGCTGGGCGAGCACAACGCGTCGGTCCGGGCCTGGTTGGACAGCCTCGACTCCCCCGCCGGCGATGGCTGACAAACCCCGCCGGTATGGCGCTCGCGAGCTGATCGACCTCGTCGTCGACGAGGGCAGTTGGGTGTGCTGGGACGGTGCACCGCTCGACGTGGCACCACCGGGCAGCCGATATGCTGCCGAGCTCGCCGATGCCGCGGCGACCGCGGGCGCGGACGAGGCGATCATCACCGGTGAGGCGACCCTCATGGGTCGGCGGATCGCCCTGGTCGCCGGAGAGTTCCGGTTCTTGGCCGGATCGATCGGGGTCACCGCCGCAGAACGAATCGTCCTGGCCTTCGAGCGAGCCGCCCGGGAGGGCCTGCCGATGTTTGCGACGCCGTCCTCCGGTGGCACCCGGATGCAGGAGGGCACCCCGGCCTTCGTCGGCATGGTGAAGATCTCGGCGGCGGTGAGCCGCTTCAAAGCGGCCGGCCTGCCCTACCTGGTCTATCTGCGCCACCCCACCACGGGTGGGGTCTTCGCGTCGTGGGGCTCGCTGGGCCACGTGACGGTCGCCGAGCCTGGCGCCCTGATCGGGTTCCTCGGGCCGAGGGTCTATGAGTCGCTCTACGGCCAGCGGTTTCCCGACGGGGTGCAGACCTCGGAGAACCTCCACGAACGCGGGCTCATCGACGCCGTGCTGCCCGTTCAGGGACTGCGGGACATCGCGCACACCACGCTCAGCCTGCTCGTGGCCCCCCGCGAGGAGCACCCCGAGGTGTTCGAGTTGCCCCGAGAACCGCTGCCCGACATACCGGCCTGGGAGTCGATCACCCGGTCCCGGCGACCCGAGCGTCCCAGCGTGCGGGCCCTCCTCAAGCTCGGAGCCACCGACGTCATCCCGCTGCACGGCACGAATCAGGGCGAGTACGACCCCGCGCTGATGCTGGCCCTGGCCCGATTCGGCGGCGCCGCTTGCGTGGTCCTCGGGCAGAACCGCCGCGGGCAGAGTGTCGAGCGCCCCTTGAGCCCGTCCGGTTTGCGCGCCGCCAGACGCGGCATCCGGCTGGCCAGCGAGCTGAAGCTGCCCTTGGTCAGCGTCATCGACACCGCCGGCGCGGCCCTGTCGAAGGAGGCCGAGGAGGGCGGCCTGGCCGGCGAGATCGCCCGCTGTCTGGCAGAGCTGGTGATGCTCGACGCCCCGACGATCTGCGTGCTGCTCGGCGAAGGGACCGGCGGCGGGGCACTGGCCCTGATGCCCGCCGACAAGGTGATCTGCGCCCAGCATTCCTGGCTCTCGCCGCTGCCTCCGGAAGGCGCTGCAGCGATCCTCTATCGAGATCCGTCTCGCGCACCGGAAATTGCTGCATCGCAAGGAGTGCGGTCGATCGATCTGCTCGAGCACGGGATCGTCGACCGGGTCGTCACCGAGCGACCGGACGCCGCTGACGAGCCGGAGGCCTTCTGCCGCAGGCTTTCCCACGTGCTGGAGTACGAGCTGGCGAAGTTGCTCCAGATGGACCCGCAGGAGCGTCTCGACGCCCGACTGGCCAAGTACCGGACGCTCGACTGACACCTGGTGTTCGGCTGGACTTCACCCTCGTGTCGGCGGCCGGGTGCGAAGTCGCGCGAGGCCTGCGCTCTCGGCTAGTTTCGACTCGTGGCCGACGACCTCTTGCCGGATCTCGACACGCCGCGCAAGGCGCCGAAGATCGCTCTGCATCGTGACATCACCGCCGGTGGTGCCTTCACCACGATCGCCTGGGCCTGTCTGGACCACATGGCCCACAACGAGACCGTCTTCCTGCGCACCCGCGACCCGGAGGCACTGCACCAGTTGCGCGTCGGCGCGCGGCGACTGCGGTCGGCCTTCTCGATCTTTCGCCAGATCCTGCGCGACGACCCTCAGGCCCAGCGCCTCAAGGCCGAGCTGCGTGCCCAGGCCCTGCCGCTGGGCCGGCTGCGTGACCTCGACGTGCTCCTCGAGAGCGTGTTCGACCCGGAGACCGCCGATGTCGACCCGGCCGCCGCAGCGATGCGCGCCCAACTGCTCCTGGAGCAGAAGGGCGCATCCGACGACGCTGCGGCGATCCTCGACTCGGTCGCCTGGCGCCGACTCATCGGTGAGATCACCGCGTGGCTGCACGACGGCAAATGGGCCCGCAAGGCCAACCACAAGCGCCGCGACCAGTCGGCTCGACGGCTGGCGCGGCACTCGCTGGGGCGATTCCGCAGCCGCGTCGACATGCTCGGCAGCGACCTCGCCCACCGGACCCCCAAGGACCGCCACCAGGTCCGCATCGAGGGCAAGAAGCTGCGCTACGGCTCGGAGTTCCTGGGCTCGCTGTTCCCCGACCGCGCCGTGGACCACGACGACCTCGTCCTGGCGCTGTCCCAGATGCAAGAGCACCTCGGGCGCCTCAACGACATCGCGACGGCTCGCGAGTATTGGCAACGCACGGGCCACGACGAGCCCTCCTGGATGGCCCACGACGAGTCGGCCAACCTCGCTGCCGCAGTCGTCGACCGGGACACGGTGCTGGCCACGGCGCCGTTCTGGATCAAGCACCCGTCGACGTCATAGGCAGACCTCACAACGCGGACAGCACCTTTGGGCAGGTGTCGCCAACGTCGGCCCCATCGCCCCCAGCATAGGCTCCCGGGCAACGGCCGACCGGCCGAGGATCGACGAAAGGTGTGACGGATGCGCGTGCTCGTCGCACTCGGCGGCAACGCGATGACCAGCGCCGACGGCAGCGCCACGCCGCAGGCCCAGCGAGCGGCGATCGGCGCCGCCATGGACAGCGTCGCGGACCTCGTGGCGGCCGGACACGACGTCGTGGTCACGCACGGCAACGGCCCGCAGGTCGGCAACATCTTGGTGAAGAACGAGCTCGCCGCCGACGTGGTCCCCATCGTCCCGCTCGACTGGAATGGCGCCAACACGCAAGGCACCATCGGCTTCACCATCCTCAACACCCTCCAGCCAGCACTGGAACGGCGGGGTTACCCCCGCCCCGTCGCGGCCGTCATCACCCGCACCCTCGTCGACGGCGACGACCCGGGCTTCACCCGGCCCACCAAGCCGGTCGGCCGGTTCCTCCCACAGGCCGAGGCCGAGCGGCTCATCGCGTTGGGTCAGGTGTGGGAGGACCGAGGCGCGAAGGGCTGGCGCCGCGTCGTCGCCTCGCCCGAGCCGCTGGATGTCATCGACACGCACACCGTGCGCACCCTCATCGACGCCGGGTACGTCGTCACGGCAGCCGGCGGCGGCGGCATCCCCGTCGTCCGCGACCCCGACGGCACCCTGCGCGGCGTCGAGGCGGTCATCGACAAGGACCTCACCGCCGCGCTGCTCGCGCGGGCCGTCGACGCCGACGTCCTGGTCATCGCCACCGACGTCGACCACGCAGTCCTGAACTACGGCACCCCCCAGGCCAGCACCGTCGGCCGGGTCAGCCCGGCGCAGATGCGGGAACACGCCGCGGCCGGCCACTTCGCTTCTGGGTCGATGGGCCCCAAGGTCGAGGCAGCCATCCGCTTCGTCGAGGCCGGGGGCAGCCGCAGCGTCATCACCTCGCTCGCCCACATCACCGAGGCCGTGACCGGCGCATACGGCACGTGCATCGAGGCCTGAACCGCCATACCGTGAACCGAGAATCCTGACCCAACCCCGACCGACCCAGAACCGACGAAGAAGGGTGAACCCCCGTGCCAGACGCCATTGAGGTCCGCAAGGTCCCGCTCCACACCGTCTCGGACGCCTCCGAGCTGGCCAAGCTCATCGACGACGGCGTCATGGAGGCAGACCGCGTCATCGCCGTCATCGGCAAGACCGAGGGCAACGGCGGTGTCAACGACTACACCCGGATCATCGCCGACCGGGCCTTCCGCGAGGT
>JBPOIZ010000108.1:0-9401 GCA_052034115.1 Actinomycetota bacterium | reverse complement strand
AGTTCGGCGGGCACGCTCTGGTCCGTGATCGAGAAGTCCCGGACGTGCAACTCGTAGATCGTCGAGTCGACAGCCTGGGCGAGCCGCGGTGCCGCGGTCGTGCGCCACTGTTCCGGCCGGTATGCCGGGTCGCGCAGGTCGACCGCGACCGAGCGCGTGGAGTCCAGCGTCAAGGCGACCGAGGCCGGGTCGGTAACCAGGTTCGTCTCCACCCGCTTGGTCGACGGCGCATACACGACCACCTCGTAGAGGTATCGGGCGTCGCGCAGAGCGGCCGACCCGACCACGCTCCACGAGCCGTCGGCGCTGCGGGTCATGGCCCGGCGGGTCGCCTCAGCGATGGGGGCGTCCGCGGCGGCTCCGGCCGGCCAGGTGAGCAGGGTGACCTGCTGGGCCGTCGGGGCCCAGAGCCGGAACGTCGGCACCCCGCGGGAGAACTGGACGCCGTAGCCACGCGCCGCCGCGCTCTGCGAGTACATCGCGTCGAGGCCGATCGCGGTTTGCACCCCGGAGGCGTCCAGGAGCAGGCCGGTGACGTCATACATCGCCACGGCGACCTGGCCCCGCAGGATCCGTGGCATCGCCGCCACGGCCTTCGGAGCCACCCGCAGGGCGACATACCCGTCGAGTTCTGGGTGGGCTTCGACCAGTGCTGTCGGCAGCCCCGCCGGGTCGTAGGACAGATCGGCCATCAGGCCGCCGGTCACCGTCTCGTCGTCGAGGCCGAGCCCACCGTCATACGACCAGTGCAGGCGCCACCGCAGCAGCTCCGGCTGCACCCCCGCGGGAAGGGCATTGGCGGGCCACGCCAGGAGATCGCGCGCCACGAGGTAGGCCTTGGCCTTGCCGAGGTCCGGCGAGGCGCCGGCCTTGGACGTCTTGACTGTCAGCACGTGCGTGGCCAGGACGTAGCTGAAGGTGACCACGACCCCATCGCTCGGCACGGTGTAGGCGATGTTCGCTCCATCACGGGCTCCTCCGGCTCCGTAGTTCTCGGCCCAGCTCAGGCCATGGGTCACCTTGACCTCATAACTACCTGCGGGGATCGAGGCCGTCGACCACGTGTAGGTGCCGTCACCGTCCGGGTCCTGGAGCCACGGCCGCATGCAGTCCGGCTGCCAGTCACCTGGACACCCGAGCTCACTTTGTGCCGACCCCGGCGCGGTGATGATCGCACCGTTGGCATCGCTGGTGATCCAGTGCGTCCCGTGGTCGTAGTAGAACGTCACCGGCGCTGCGGTGGCAGTCACCGGGATGTTGGGACCGTTGCGCACCGCCCCGGCCCCGTAGTTCTCGTCCCACGACTTGGCGATCGCCGCCTTGTACTCGTAATTGCCGGCGGGCAGGGTGTATGTGCCCTTCCACACCAGGTCGCGCGGGTCCAGGGTCAGCTGGGCTTGGTCGCAGTCCGGCTGCCAGTCGCCGGGGCACCCCATCGCGACGTTGAGGTTGCCGGGAGCGCTCACGGCGCTCGGCTGGGTCACCGGCTCGACCCCGCCACCACCACCATCGTCGGTGGCCGGGTCCCCCACAACCGCGTAGGTCGACGCGGCACTGAGGTTGCCGCTGGAGTCCTTGGCCAGCACCCGGTACTCGAGCAGCGTGCCCTTGGCCAGGCCGCTGACATCGTGGAACACCCGGTAGGGGGCGTTGTCGTCGGTGCCGAGGGCGGACCACTCGGTCGTGCCCACAGGCCTGACGAGGAAGCTGACCTGGGCGAAGGCATTCTCCGGGATCGCGGCGCCGATCTGCGCGCGCCCACCGACGGCGCCGCCAGGACCGGGCGTCGTGAGATAGACCGCGGGGGCGTCCGTGCGCAACGGCATCCGCTGGCCGGCCCGATAGACGCGCACCGACAGAGGCGGCACCGTCACGGTCAGCCGACCGTCGCGGCCGGTGACCTGGTCGCTCGTCGCGCCCAGCAAGGGAGCAAACCGTGTCCTGGGGCTGAAGGTCGACAACGTCGCCCGTTGCGGCTCGCTGGAGTTGTTGAAGATGACGAGATACTCCCGCCGGTCGGCCCGGTCGATCCGGCTCACCGCGAAGATGCCTGCCGCGCCGGAGGCCAGGCGATGGATCTGCGCACCGTCGGCCAGGGCCGGGTAGGACGCTCGAAGGCCTGCCAGCTTCCGCAGGTAGCCATAGAGGGCGGTGCCCTTGGAGAAATGATCTCCGGTGCCCATCGTCGCGCCGCCGACGAGCGTCTCGGCGGCATACTGCTCGACCTGGGTGCCGAACATGTCCTGACGGGCGTCCTTGTCCCCGCCGGAGCCGATGAAGCCCTGCTCGTCGCCGTAGTAGACGACCGGCTGCCCACGGGTGAGGAACATCAACGCGTTGGCGAGCTTGACCCGGGTCGTCAGGTCCTCCCCCGACGAACCGCTCTTGGTCAGCTGCATGGCGAGCCGACCCATGTCGTGGTTGCCCAGGAAGGTGGGTGAGGAGTAGGCGTTGGAGTCGGTGTCCGTGTAGTAGTCGTCCGCAGCGAACATGTCCCGCAGCCCCGTGGTCGCCTTGCCCTGCGCGAACGCCAGTGCGGCCCCCTGGAACGGGAAGTCGAGCGTGGCCGGCAGCATGCCCGCCGTCGAGAAGGTCGAGACATAGGACGGCGACCCGTCGAACACCTCCCCGAACATGAAGAAGTCGTCGTTCCCAACGGCTGCGGCCTTCTGCTGGATGTCCGGGATGAACTGCTGCCAGAACTGCAGGTTGACATGCTTGACGGTGTCGATGCGGAACCCGTCGATGTCGAAGTCGAGCCACGCCTGGTAGATCTCCCCCATCCCCGCCACGACCTCGGGCCGCTCGGTCCACAGGTCGTCCAGACCGAAGAAGTCGCCGTACTCGCTCGACTCACCGGCGAAGGTGGAGTTGCCTCGGTTGTGGTACATCGTCGGGTCGTTCAGCCAGGCCGGCACCTTGACACTGGCGTCGGACTCGGTGCGGAAGGTGGGCGAGTAGGGGAACGAGGTCGCGGCGTCGACTGCCGGGAAGGTGTCCCCGCCGGCATACGTCCGGTCGTCGAACGGCGCTCCAGACGCGTCCCGGTATGGCGAGGTCTCCTTCGAGACGTAGTCGTAGACGCCTTGCGCGTTGTCCAGGACGTCGGCGGTGTGGTTGGTGATGATGTCGAAGAAGACCTTCATCCCCCGGGCGTGCGCAGCGTCGACGAGCGCTCGCATGTCGGCATTGGTGCCCAAGTGGGGGTCGATCTGGGTGAAGTCGGTGATCCAGTAACCGTGGTAGCCGGCGCTGACGTCTGCACCAGAACCTTGGACGGGGCGGTTCTTGAACGAGGGCGTCAACCAGATCGCCGTGGTGCCGAGGTCCTTGATGTAGTCCAGCCGGTTGATCAGGCCACGAAGGTCACCGCCGTGATAGAAGCCCTTGTCGGTGGGGTCCAGCCCGGTCTCGAGGCGGCCGCCGGTCAGCCCACCGGCGTCATTGCCCGGCGCGCCGTTGGCGAATCGGTCGGCCATGACGAAGTAGAACCGCTCCCGCGTCAGCCCGGCCCGCAGGCTGTCGGTGGCCGCAGCGGTGTCGGCGTCGGTGGCCGGGCCGGACAGGGTCGTGGGCGCCACCGCGATGTGGTGACTGTCGTCGTCATACGTGAAGACCAGCTCGGCCGGAGCGGCCAGGACGAGCGGGAGGTTCGGGCCGTCCTTGACTCCCCCGGCACCGTAGTTCTCCGCCCAGGAGCCGTTGAGGGCCACCTTGAACTCGTAGGTCCCCGCGGGCAGGGTTCCCACCAGCCGGTAGGTCGTGCCAGCACCCGGCTGCAGCACCGTGTCCGGACAACCGGGGTCCCAGTCCCCGGAGCAGCCGAGCTCGGACTGCAGCGAACCGACGAGGGTCGGCACCCGCACGTCGGCGCGGGCCGTCGGGGCGGCCATCGGGACAACGGCCACCGCGGCGAGCACCGCCCACACCAGGGCGGCAATGCGGGCGCGGGCGGGATGGCGCTGGACGGTCACGACGGCTCCTTCGCTGGGCTACGCGAACTAGAGCCGACCATACGGCTGTCATCCGACGTCGGGAAGAGCCAGACTGCAAGTTGCTGCAAGAATTTGCAGTCTCCTTACCTAGGCAGCGAGAGACCTTCCGAAACGGTCGGTGCGGCGCGGGTCGCTCGCGCCTGGCTCACCCGGTGGCTCATCAAGGCGGCGGCCGGGTAACACACCTCGACGAGGGTCAGCCCGTGCGCCGGGGCCACCGGCGCACGCGGGTCCCGGACGCCCCCGGCGAGCACCTCCCCCGGCCAGGACACCGGGGCCCGACCTCGCCCCACCTCGACGAGCGCACCGACGAGGGCGCGCACCATCGAGTGGCAGAAGGCGTCCGCGCTGACGGTGGCGACGAGCACCCCGTCGGCATCACGACGCCAGCTCAGATCGAGCAGCGTCCGGATGGTCGTCGCGCCCTCTCGCCGGCGGCAGAACGCCGCGAAGTCGCGCAGCCCGAGCAAGGGCAACGATGCCTCGTTCATCGACTCGAGGTCGAGCCGGTCATCGCGCCACACCGTGTCCAACCGACGCAACGGATCCCGCCGTGCGGACTCGTCGGCGATCCGATACTGATAGCGCCGGCTCAGCGCGGCGAACCGGGCGTCGAAGCCCTCGGGAGCCACGGACACGTCATGGACGACGACGTCGCTGGGCAGGACGGCGTTGAGGCGTCGGCGAGCGGCCGACATCGGAGTGTGCCCGGAGCGCCCCGGGAGTGCGGCAACCGCCGCGGCATCGACATCGCTGTGCGCGACCTGTCCGCTCGCGTGAACCCCTGCGTCGGTGCGACCCGCCACCGTGATCCGGATCGGATCGTCGGCTCGCAGCACGGTGGTCACGGCGGTGGACAGGGTCTCCTCGACGCAGCGCAGGCCGCGCTGAGCAGCCCAGCCGTGAAAGGCGGTGCCGTCATACCCGAGGTCGATCCGCAGCCGCACGGAAGGCAGCGTACCGACGCGCCGAACCGGTGCACCATCCTGCGGACCCCGCGGAGGACCCGACGGCCGAACGCGCAGGGAGCCCGCGCCGAGGTCGGCGTGGGCTCCCTGTAGCGGTCGTGGGACGACCGGTCGTCGGGCGATCAGTCGTCCAGGCCCTGGGCCTTCTCGCCGCCCGCGGGCTTGAACCCGGCTGCCTCGGCGGCCTCCGGCGTGCGGAACCACACCTCAGCCACCGTGGCGTCGTACCACGGCGACTCGGTGGTGTGGAACATCATCGAGTCCTTGTTGCCCTTGACGGTGAAGCCCTCGGGGGCCGAGCCGTCCTCGAGCGGGGCCGCCGAGTCCGCACCGAACCCGCCGTCGAGCAGCCCCGTGGCGGCGGTCGCCTCGACCGGGGCCTCCGCGGCCTCCTCGATGAGCGTCTTCGGTTCGGCGTCCGCTGCCTTCTTCGCCGAGTCCTTGGCGGCGCGCTTGGTCGCAGCCTCGGCCTCCTTGACGGTGGCCTGCTTCGGCGAGTACGGCTCGCGGACGAGCTCGATGACCGCCATCGGGGCGTTGTCGCCCTTGCGCGGACCGATCTTCGTCACGCGGGTGTAGCCGCCAGGCCGCTGAGCCATGTCCGCCGCGATCTCGGTGAAGAGGCGGTGGACGACGCCCTTGTCGCGAATGACGGTCAGGACGCGCCGCCGGGCGGCCAGGTCACCGCGCTTGGCGAAGGTGATGAGCCGCTCGGCCAGCGGACGCAGGCGCTTGGCCTTGGCCTCGGTCGTGGTGATGCGGTCGTGCTCGAACAGCGCCTGGGCCAGGTTGGCCAGGAGCAGCCGCTCGTGCGCCGGGCCGCCACCGAGACGGGGGCCCTTGCTGGGGGTGGGCATGTCGTTCTCCTTCGAATCTGACCGAACCGCATCGCGGAGTCCGCGCCCCGGTGCCCACCGGGGAAGGTCCAGTCACTAGGCGGTGGTCAGAGCTGCTCGTCCTCGACGAAGCTGTTGTCGTCGTCGTCGAACTCGTCGCCGTAACCGCCGACGAGGGTGTGCGGGTCGAACCCGGGCGGGCTGTCCTTGAGGGCCAGACTCATCCCCGCGAGCTTCGCCTTGACCTCGTCGATCGACTTGGCGCCGAAGTTGCGGATGTCGAGCAGGTCGGCCTCGCTGCGCGAGACGAGCTCCCCGACGGTGTGGATGCCCTCGCGCTTGAGGCAGTTGTACGACCGGACGGTCAGATCGAGGTCCTCGATCGGCAGCGCGAGATCGGCGGCGAGCGCAGCGTCGGTCGGCGACGGGCCCATGTCGATGCCCTCGGCCTCGACGTTGAGCTCCCGGGCCAGACCGAACAGCTCGACCAAGGTCTTGCCGGCCGAGGCCACGGCGTCGCGGGGGCTCATCGAGCTCTTCGTCTCGACATCGACCACGAGGCGGTCGAAGTCGGTGCGCTGCTCGACGCGGGTCGCCTCGACCTTGTAGGTCACGGCGAGCACCGGGCTGTAGATCGAGTCGACCGGGATGCGGCCGATCTCGGCGTCGGTGTCCTTGTTCTGCTGTGCCGAGACGTAGCCACGGCCGCGCTCGACCGTCAACTCCATCTCGAGCCGCGCCTTGTCGTTGAGCGTGGCGATGTGCAGGTCGGCGTTGTGGATCTCGACGCCGGCCGGCGGGGCGATGTCAGCAGCGGTGACCGCACCGGGGCCCTGCTTGCGCAGGTACATGACCACCGGCTCGTCGTGCTCGCTGGAGACCACCAGACGCTTGATGTTGAGGATGATCTCGACGACATCCTCCTTGACCCCCGGGACGGTCTGGAATTCGTGGAGCACACCATCGATGCGGATGCTCGTCACGGCCGCGCCCGGGATGGACGACAGCAGCGTGCGGCGCAAGGAGTTGCCCAGGGTGTAGCCGAAACCCGGCTCGAGCGGCTCGATGACGAAGCGCGAACGATTGTCCGCGACCGTCTCCTCGCTGAGCACGGGGCGCTGTGCGATAAGCACTGTTCTTTCCTTCCCACAGGCGCCCGCCATATGACGCCTCGTGAACGCCCAGTCTCGCTCTGGGCGGCCGGTGCCGGCTCGGTCCGCCGGTCGGCCCTGGCTGCGGTGGTATGCCGGGCAGCCGACATACCACCGCAGGTGGAACGACTAGTTCTTCGAGTAGAGCTCGACGATCAGCTGCTCGGTGAGCACGGTGTCGATCTGTGCCCGCGTCGGCAACTGGTGGATGAGGATCTGCAGCGTGCCGGGCACGACCTGCATCCACGCCGGGACCGGACGGTCGCCGAACGTCTGGCGGGCCAGCTCGAACGGGAACGACTCGGCCGACTGCTTGCGCACCGTGATGATGTCGAACTGCTCGACCCGGTAGCTCGGGACGTCGACGCGCTTGCCGTTGACCTCGAAGTGGCCGTGCGTCACGAGCTGACGGGCGTGCCGCCGGGTGCGGGCCAGGCCGGCACGGTAGACGACGTTGTCGAGCCGAGACTCGAGGATGGTCAGCAGGTTCTCACCGGTCTTGCCGGGGCGGCCTGCCGCCTCCTTGTAGTAGCGGATGAACTGCTTCTCCATGACGCCATACGTGAAGCGTGCCTTCTGCTTCTCCTGGAGCTGAGTGAGGTACTCCTTCTCCTGGATCCGCCGCCGACCGTGCTGGCCGGGGGGGAAGGGGCGCATCTCGAAGTGGCGGTCGCCGCCGACGAGGTCGACCTTGAGACGACGGGACTTCTTGGTGATGGGGCCGGTGTAACGGGCCATGATCTGCTCTCTTCCTTCCCTCAGACGCGGCGACGCTTGGGCGGGCGGACACCGTTGTGCGGCGACGGCGTGACGTCACTGATGGCGCCGACCTCGAGGCCGGTCGCGGTGAGCGAACGGATCGCGGTCTCCCGGCCGGAACCGGGGCCCTTGACGAACACGTCGACCTTGCGCATGCCGTGCTCCATGGCCCGGCGTGCGGCCGCCTCGGCAGCAAGCTGCGCGGCGAACGGGGTGGACTTACGAGAGCCCTTGAAGCCGACCTGGCCGGCCGAGGCCCACGAGATCACGGCGCCGGTGGGGTCCGTGATCGAGATGATGGTGTTGTTGAACGTGCTCTTGATGTGAGCCTGCCCGTGGGCAACGTTCTTCTTCTCCTTGCGGCGCACCTTCTTTGCGCCGGCAGCCTGACGGCTCTTCGGAGGCATGGGTGGTTTCTCCTACGTCTTCGACGACCTGCGGGCCGGTCGGCCCGCACGCGGACTACTTCTTGCCGGCCTTCTTCTTGCCGGCGATGGTGCGCTTGGGCCCCTTACGGGTACGCGCGTTGGTCTTGGTGCGCTGTCCGCGCACCGGGAGACCGCGGCGGTGCCGCAGGCCCTCATAGCTGCCGATCTCGACCTTGCGCCGAATGTCTGCCGCCACCTCACGACGGAGGTCACCCTCGATCTTGAAGTTGCCTTCGAGGTAGTCGCGGAGCTTGACGAGGTCGTCGTCGGTCAGGTCACGCACCCGGGTGTCCGGGTTGACGCCGGTAGCAACCAGCGTCTCCTTCGCGCGGGTACGCCCCACGCCGAAGATGTAGGTAAGTGCGACCTCGACGCGCTTTTCGCGCGGCAGGTCGACACCAACGAGACGTGCCATCGAGAGGTATCTCCTCTACTGGTGCGGAGGTCTGGTGCAGCGCCGATCCGAGCCGAGCTCGGTCCCCGGCCTCCGTGCCGGGGGTGACGTCCTCGGGCGACCCGGTATGCCGGGCCGGCTCCGAGGGGCCGGGTGCTGCGTTCGATTCAGTTCTGTTGCGCCCGAGAAGATCGGACGACGCGTGGGTGGCTGTCTCAGCCCTGCCGCTGCTTGTGCCGCAGGTTGTCGCAGATCACCATGACCCGCCCGTGACGGCGGATCACCTTGCACTTGTCGCAGATCTTCTTGACGCTCGGCTGGACCTTCATGGCCTGCGCCTTTCAGATCGTGCGCCGGCCTGCCAGGGCGCGTGCGCGCCCGGACGGACCGGAGCGGATGGGTTCGGTGCCGATTGCCTGGAGACCAGACGTTCAGCGGTAGCGGAAGACGATGCGGCCGCGGCTGAGGTCGTACGGCGAGAGCTCCACCACCACGCGGTCCTCGGGGAGGATCCGGATGTAGTGCTGGCGCATCTTGCCCGAGATGTGGGCAAGCACCTTGTGACCGTTGCTCAGCTCAACGCGGAACTTCGCGTTGGGCAGGGCCTCGACGATGGTGCCTTCCACCTCGATGACGCCGTCTTTCTTGGCCATGTCCTCCGTCAATCTCTTTCTGGTGATCGGCCCGGACGGGCCGATCGGTGCGCTCGCAAACCGACGTGTCCGAGCAGGACGCACCGGCGGGTGCCCGAGCACAGGACACCCAACGCTCAAGCCTACGCCACGGAGGCACCATCGCGGAAATCGCGACGGGCGGGGAGCGCCTGGCTCCCCGCCCGTCGTCCTGGTCCTCCCGCCTAGCAGATGAAGT
>JBPOIZ010000097.1:0-11690 GCA_052034115.1 Actinomycetota bacterium | reverse complement strand
GGTCGGCGATGATCCGAGCGACCGTCGGACCGAGGGTAGCGGCCGTGTGCTCTGCCGCGGCGACGACCTCGTCCGGATCGATCGGCGTGGCGGACAGCTCCAGCGCGGTGACGACGGAGATTCCGAGCAGCTCGACGCCGAGCTCGCGGGCCGCGATCGCCTCGAGGACGGTCGACATACCCACGACATCGGCGCCGAGGTCGCGCAGCATCGCGGCCTCGGCCTTGGTCTCGTAGTGCGGCCCGGGCAGGATCACGTAGACCCCTTCGACGAACCGTGCGTCCACCGACCGGGCCAGTTCGCGCAGTCTGGCGCTCCACACCGAGGTGAGGTCGACGAACCGTGGCCCTGCGAGCGGGGTCGCGGCACTGAGGTTGAGGTGATCGCGGATGAGCATGGGTGCCCCGGCGGGCCAGTCGTCGCGGAACGAGCCGTTGGCGTTGGTGAGGATCGCAGTGTGGCAGCCGGCTGCTGCGGCGGTGCGGATCGGGTGGGCGACCGCCTGCGGCCCGTGACCCTCGTAGAGGTGGGTCCGGCCCAGGAAGCACAGGACCCGGCGGCCGGCCACGGCATACGAGCGGAGCAGGCCGGCATGACCGACGGCCACCGGAGCGTGGAAGCCCGGCAGCTCAGCCACCGGGATCTCGGCCACCGGGGTGCCCAGGGCATCCGCGGCTGGGCCCCACCCGCTGCCGAGGACGACCGCGACGTCGTGACGCGGTATGCCGGTGCAGGCCCCGATGGCCTGCGCGGCTTTCTCGGCCAGCGCGTACGGGTCCAAGCCGGTGGCCATCGGCGACCTCCTCATCGGTGACGTGACGATGGTATGGCGGGGGCCGGGCCGGGCTGTGGGAGG
Organism: Actinomycetota bacterium; assembly: GCA_052034115.1. GTDB lineage: Bacteria > Actinomycetota > Actinomycetes > Actinomycetales > Dermatophilaceae > Lutibacillus. The sequence continues at coordinate 10,834 of JBPOIZ010000097.1, read as the reverse complement.
CTGACGGCGTGACGGCCGATCGCGCCTACGGGGCCTTGCTCGGGCTCGCCATCGGGGATGCGCTGGGCATGCCCACGCAGATGTTCTCCCGCGCGCGCGTGCGCGAGCAGTGGGGGCGGATCGCCGGCTTCGAGGCCGGACCGCCGGATCAGCAGATCGCGCCGCTGGTCCCGGCCGGCTCGGTCACCGACGACACCGACCAGGCGGCGATCCTGGCCAGGCTGCTCGTGGCCGGCGGTGGTGTGGTCGACCTCGACCGGTATGCCGAGGAGCTGCTGGCCTGGCAGGACGCGATGGTGGCGCGCGGGTCGCTCGACCTGTTGGGTCCGTCGACGGTGCGGGCGCTGGAGGCGTATCGCCGCGGTGTCCCGGCTACGCAGACCGGCCGGTGGGGCGACACGAACGGTGCGGCCATGCGGGTCGCGCCGGTGGGGATCATGTGCCCGCCCGACCCGTTGGAGGCCCTGGTGGCCCGGGTCGCCGCGGTCGATGCTCTGACCCACGACACCGGGGTGGCCAACGCCGGGGCGGCGGCCGTCGCGGCCGCCGTGTCCGTCGGGGTGTCGGGCGGCACGGTCGAGGCGGCCCTGCGGGTCGCTGTGGCGGCGGCTCGGCTCGGGGTGAGCCATGGCTCGTTCGTGCCGGGTGCCGATGTCGCCAGCCGGATCGGCTGGGCGGTCGACCTGGTGCGTGCTGCGCCCGACGACGAGGCCGCGCTGGATGTGGTCGTGGAGCTCGTCGGCACCAGCGTGGCGACCCAGGAGGCGGTGCCGGCCGCCTTGGCGCTCGCGGCCCGATTCGGGGCCGACCCGTGGGCGGCTTGCTGCGCGGCGGCGAGCCTCGGTGGGGACAGCGACACCATCGCGGCGATGACCGGGGCCGTGCTCGGGGCCTGCCACGGGGCGTCGGCGCTCCCAGCTGCTGTGGTTGCCGAGCTGGAGGCGGCGAACCCGTTGCTCGGGCTGGCCGCCCTGGCCACCGACCTGCTGGCCTTGCGGCGGGCTGGGTCGTCGAGCCGGGAGGAGGGCTCATGAGGCGGCTGGTGCTCGTCGGCAGCGTCATCGCGGACCTCATGATGACGGTGCCCGAGCTGCCCGAGCGAGGCGGGGACGTCCTGGCCGGGCCGGCTCGGGTGCAGGCCGGCGGCGGGTTCAACGTGCTCGCTGCCGCGTCCCGGTTGGGGCTGGCGTGCGCCCTCGCCGGTCGGGTCGGGGGCGGGGGCCTGGGTGATCTGGTGGCCGCTGCCTTGCGGGCCGAGGGGGTCGAGCTGCTCCTTCCGCGCTCGGCGGCTGCCGAGGGGGACACCGGCCTGTGCGTGGGGTTCATCGAGCCGGACGCCGAACGTACCTTTGTCACCAGCGCCGGCGTCGAGTCATCGCTGGACCCCGAGGCGCTTGCTGGTGTGCGGGTTGGCGCCGATGACGCCGTCTACGTCTCGGGCTACGACCTGTGCTACCCGGTCACCGGGCCGGCGGTGGTCGGCTGGCTCGACGGTATGACGGCGCCGCCCTCGATGGTGTTCCTCGACCCGGGGCCGCTGGTCGCGCAGATCCCCGTCGCGGTGCTCGACGGCATGCTCCGCCATACCAGCGTGCTGAGCGTGAACGCTCGGGAGCTGCGGCTGCTGGGTGGTGCCGCCGTGGGGTTGCTCGCCCGTTGCCGGAGTGATGCGGTGCTCCTGACTCGGGACGGTGCGCGCGGATGCACGGTGTGGTGGCGAGACGTCGAGGCACAGGCACGTCGCGGCGATGCTTCGCTGCGGGGCTTGGCCGATCCGGTGCGGTCGCTGGTTGTCCCGGCCGTGCCGGTGTCGGCCCTCGACTCGACCGGGGCCGGGGACGCGCATGCCGGCGCGTTCATGGCGGCGCTGGCCACGTCGTCGCTGGGGTCGGCGGACCGGCACGGCCAGATCGTCGAGGCGGTGCGGACGGCCAACGCGGCTGCCGCGTATGCCGTCAGCGTCGTCGGCTCGGCCACCGGCCCCACCCACGCCCAGCTCGATCGGTTCCTCGCCGACGTCGGGAGATCTGTCACGGCGTAACCCGCCCAGAGATGGCGATTCGGCGTCTGGGGCCCGCCACCGATGGCGATCCGGCGCTGGGTGCACCCAGAGATGGCGATCCGTCGCTGGGTGGCACCCAGAGATGGCGATCCGTCGCCTGGTGCCCGCCACCGATGGCGATCCGGCGCTGTGGGCCCTCCACAGCGACCGAAGCCCATCTGTCGAGGGGAGGGGTGCGGGGTCCGAGCCTGCGAAGCGTGCGGAAGACAGCGAAGCCCCGCCGAGGCGGGGCTTCGTCACGGGCGGAGGATGCGGGATTTGAACCCGCGAGGGGTTTCATCCCCAACACGATTTCCAATCGTGCGCACTAGGCCACTATGCGAATCCTCCGCGGGTCAGGGTACCCGAGGCGGCGGGCTCCCGAAGAACCGGCTCGGACGGCATGCAGGGCGCTGGACTACACTGACGCAGGCCCCCCGCGTGGTGGTACCTCACCGAACTCCCCCAGGGCAGGAATGCAGCAAGGGTAGGCGAGCTCTTCCAGGTGCGCGGGGGGCCCTTTCCTGCCCAGGCGTCGCAGTCTCCACACGATCTGCACGTTTGGTGCGCCCCGTCGCCAGGTCGCGCGGGATAACGTCGAGGCCATGGACCGCAGGGTGCTCGTCGTCGAAGACGACCGGGCCATCGCCGATGCGGTCGCGCGGCGGCTGCGCTCCGCCGGGTACGTCATCGATGTGGTCCACGACGGCCGGGCCGCGGTCGAGGCCGGCCAGCGCACCGCCTACGACGCCGTGGTCCTCGACCTCATGCTCCCGGGACTGGACGGGCTCGAGGTCTGCCGCCGTCTCCAGCAGCGCCTGCCGGTCCCCGTTCTCATGCTCACCGCGCGGGACGAGGAGGCCGATCGCGTCATCGGGCTGTCCGTGGGCGCCGACGACTACCTGACCAAACCCTTCAGCCCACGCGAGCTGGTCGCCCGGGTCGCCGCGCTGCTGCGCCGGGTGGACCGGGCCCGCGAGATCGCCGCGGAGATGCCCGCTCCAGGGCACCGGTTGGCGGTAGGCGACCTGCGGGTCGACCTGCCCAGCCGCCGGACCTATGTTGCCGACGCCGAGGTGCACCTGACGCGCACCGAGTTCGACATCGTCACGGTGCTGGCGCGCACCCCGGGACAGGTCGTCGAGCGTGAGCAGCTGCTAACTCAGGTGTGGGCCTGGGAGCCGGCGGCTGCGGCACGCGCCGTCGCGACCGGGGCTTCCCGCACCCTGGACAGCCACATCAAGGCCCGGCGCCGCAAGCTCGGCACCGAGCGGATTCGCACCGTGCACGGTATCGGGTATGCCGTGGAGGTCCTGCCATGACGGAGGTCTCCAGGACACCCGCAGTGAGGAAGGTGCCGTGGTGACCGGGCCCCAGCGTCCCTTGGACTGGGTGCGCTCCATCAAGGCCAAGCTGGGCATCCTCGTGGCCGCCTCCATCGCCGCGACCTCTGTCTTGACGTGGCTGTTCGCAACGGTCTGGGGGTGGAAGGCCCGATTCTCGTTGACCCTGGCCGTCATCATCGGCCTGGTCGTCAGTCAGATCCTGGCCCGGGGCATGACCAGCCCGTTGCGGCAGATGACTGCGGCTGCCCGTGACATGGCGGCCGGGCGGTCGGCGGTACCGGTGCGAGCGACCAGCCGCGACGAGGTCGGCGACCTCGCGCGGGCCTTCAGCGCGATGGCCGACGATCTGGCCACTGCGGACGCGCAGCGGCGCGACCTGCTGGCCAACGTCGCCCACGAGTTGCGCACCCCGGTCACCGCGTTGCGGGCTCAGGTGGAGAACCTCGTCGACGGGGTCCGTCCCAGCGACGAGACCGCCCTGACCGAGCTGCTGAGCGACGTGACGCGGCTCGGTGACCTCGTCGATGACCTGCTCGGCCTGGCGCGTGCGGAGGCCGGAGTCATCCCCCTCCGCCCAACTTCGTGCGACGTCGCCGACCTCGCGAACGATGTGGTCGCGGCGGCCCAGGTCGTGCGGCCTGACCGCCGGTATGTCGTCGACGTGGCACCAGGCCTGACGGTGCCCGCCGACCCGGCCCGGCTTCGTCAGGCTCTGGTCAACCTCGTCGACAACGCCGCACGCCACGCCCCCGCTGGCGGTGCGGTCGCCGTGATCGGCAGACCGGACGCTCGAGGCGGCGTGACCATCGAGGTCGTCGACGACGGCCCAGGAATCCCGCAGGAGGATCGGTCGGCGGTCTTCGAACGGTTCCGACGCGGCGCCCTGGACCAGACCCCGCCGCGCGGGGCCATCTCCGGTGGGACCGGCCTTGGGCTGGCGATCGCTCGGTGGGCGGTCGTGCTGCACGGCGGTCGGATCGGGGTCGTCCCCGTCGATGCCGGTTGCCGGATCCGTATCGAGCTGCCCGGTCCCTGACCTCCCGGGCTGCGTCGTCAGCGCCCCGTCCAGACCCCATCCGTCGGCACGGCCGGCGGTCTGTTTCGCACGTCCTCGACACGCCGGAGGTTCGCCATGCCTGACCCGACCACCGCCGACCCACAGTCCGCCGCCGCAGAACCGGCCCCTGGTCGCCGGTCAGCACCATTTGCGGTGTCCACATCGCCGTCGGCGCCCGGCCGTGAGGGCAGCCCGCAGGCGCCTCCGCCCCCACCCGGTCAGCTGGCCTTCTGGGGACCGCTGGCCGTTCCGCCCAACCCAATGACGCTGCTCCTGGTGGGTGTTTCCGGTTGGTGGGCCGCATTTATGGCCGACTCCCAGACCGGGCTGCAGGTGACGGTGCTGGCCGTTCTCATCGCCTCGGCCACGCTGAGCGTCATGGGACGGCGCGCGGTCGCCGACGCGACCGCGTCATCGGTCACGCTCCCTGTCGTGGCCCTGGCTTTGGCCACGATCCCCGTCATCCGCGGCGACCGGCTCATCGCCGCGCTGTGTGTGCTCGGCGCGATCGGACTTGCTGCCATCGTCGCCACCGGTGGCCGCCGATGGTCGGCGCTCGTCGCGGCGCTGCCGGTCCTGGCCCTGTCCCTCGCCCGGGCGATTCCGTGGCTCTGCCGCGTGGCGTGGCGGCCGGCGCGACGGGCGTCAGCCGCAGCGTGGCTGCGCGGTCTTGTGCTGGGTGTGCCCCTGGTGGTCGTGGTGGCGGCTCTGCTCGCCCAAGCCGACGACGCATTCGGTGCGCTGCTCTCGCACCTGGTGCCCTCGTGGGACTCGACCTTGATGATCGAGGTGCTCATCGGTGGGCTGGGGGCCGCGGTGGCGCTGGCCTTCGCGGTTGCCCGGGCCGGGCGCCCGGCGTGGCAGGTCATACCGACGTGGCGCTGGCGCAGCTCGGCTGCCGAGTGGGCGTTGCCGCTGGTCCTGCTCATCGTCGTGCTGACGGCGTTCTTCGCCGTCCAAGCCAGCCTGCTCTTCGCCACCACGCCACTGGACCTGCTGACCGGTGCGCTGACCGCGGCCGAACGGGCCCGACGCGGCTTCGCCGAACTCGTCGTCGTCACCGGGCTGGTCGCGGTGGCCCTGGGCTGGGCGGGTCTGCGCAGCGATCCGTGCGATGAGCGGCACCGCTCGATCCTGACCGGGCTCGGCGGCGTGCTCGTCCTGCTCTCGACGGGCCTGGCGGCTTCGGCGCTTCGGCGCCTGTGGCTCTACCAGGATGCCTACGGCTGGACCACCTTGCGGATCGAGGTCGCTGCCTTCGAGATCTGGCTGGCGCTCGCCGTCGTCGGTGTCGGCGTCCTGTGGCTGACCCGACGGATGGCGTGGGCGCCTCGCCTCGTCGCCGGTATGGCGGGGGTGGCCCTGCTCGTCCTCGCCCTCGCCGGCCCTGAGGCTCTCGTCGCCAGATGGAATGTCGACCGGTTCCTGGCCACCGGCGAGATGGACGTGGCCTACCTGGCCACGCTCGGGCCGGACGCCATACCTGAGCTGGTTCGGTTGCCCGAGCCGCAACGGTGGTGCGTCCTGCCGGCGACGGTTGGTCCGGACCCGTGGTATGCCGTCAACCTCTCGCGGATGCATGCCTCGGCGGTGCTCTCCGCCGTCAACGGGTCGCGCAGCGCAAGGGAGGTGTGGCCCACCTGCCCGGACGGCGGCGGGTGACCCGGACGCCATACCGCGCTGTCCGCCCGGCCAAGTAGGGTCGGACCGTGACCACGGCCCTGTACCGGCGCTATCGCCCCGAGACGTTCGCCGACGTCATCGGGCAGGAGCACGTCACGGTGCCGCTGATGCAGGCGCTGCGCACCGGCCGGGTCAACCATGCCTACTTGTTCAGCGGCCCGCGCGGCTGCGGCAAGACGACGAGCGCGCGCATCCTGGCGCGTTGCCTCAACTGCGAGCAGGGCCCGACACCCGAGCCGTGCGGCGTCTGCGACTCGTGCGTCGCGCTGGCTCGTGGCGGGCCGGGCAGCGTCGACGTCATCGAGATCGACGCGGCCAGTCACGGTGGCGTCGACGATGCCCGTGACCTGCGCGAACGAGCGTCCTACGGGCCGGCGCAGAGCCGCTACAAGGTCTACATCATCGACGAGGCGCACATGGTGACCCCGCAGGGGTTCAATGCGTTGCTCAAGATCGTCGAGGAGCCACCCGAGCACGTGAAGTTCGTCTTCGCCACGACCGAGCCGGAGAAGGTCATCGGCACGATCCGCTCGCGCACCCACCACTACCCCTTCCGCCTCGTGCCGCCGGCCCGATTGGCCGACTACCTCGAGCAGATCTGCGCCGCCGAGGGCGTGGCCGTCGCGCCCGGCGTCCTGTCCTTCGTCGTGCGCGCCGGTGGCGGCTCGGTTCGGGACTCGTTGTCCGTGCTCGACCAGCTCATGGCTGGTTCCGGCGATGACGGCCTGACGTATGACGGCGCCGTGGCCCTGCTCGGCTTCACCGATGCCGAGCTGCTCGATGCCACCGTCGACGCATTGGCCGCCGGTGACGGAGCCGGGGTCTTCCGCCAGGTCGACAAGGTCGTCGAGTCCGGGCATGACCCGCGCCGCTTCGTCGAGGACCTGCTCGAGCGGCTGCGCGACCTCATCGTCATCGCGGCCACCCAGGAGGGCGCGTCCGCGGTGCTGCGCGGCATTCCCGAGGACCAGCTCGACCGGATGCGGGTGCAGCAGGCGGCCTTCGGGCCGGGCGCGCTAAGCCGTGCTGCGGACATCGTCAATGCCGGGCTCACCGAGATGACCGGCACTACGTCGCCGCGGCTGCAGCTGGAGCTGATCTGCGCTCGCGTCCTGCTCCCCGGCGCTGCTGGTGAGCAGGGGTATGCCGCCCGCCTCGACCGGCTCGAACGCCGCCTCGACCTGGCCGCGTCGGCGCCGCCCGCGGCTCCGATGGCGCCGGCCGTCCCGGCCCCTACGGCAAGCCCGTCGGGCGAGCCGGGTCCGGCGCCTGGCGCCGGGGCGGCTGTCGACCCCAGCCTGGCCGGGCCGGCGGAGTCCTCCGCTACGGCGCCGTCCGCGCCACCGACCGACGCCTCGCCGACCCGTCCGCGGTCGCAGGGGTTCGGGCCGACTGACGGCCCCGGCCCTGCAGCGCCGCCCGCTGTCGCGCCCGGAGGGACTGGAGGGGCGGGAGCTTCGCCGGCGCCGGGTGCCGCGTCGTCGGCACAGCGCCCGACGCCGAGCTCCGGCGCCCTGGACACCGACGCGGTCCGCCGCGCGTGGCCCGACGTGCTGAGCCGGGTCTACTCGGTGCGGCGGGCGACCTGGACCTTCCTCTCGGCCCATGCGCAGGTGCTCGACCTCGACGGCGAGCGGCTGCTGCTCGGCATCGCGACCAGTGGACTGGCCACGGCCTTCCGGTCGGGCAACCATGCCGAGATCGTCCGCCAGGCTCTGATCGAGCAGATCGGCCTGGACGTGCGGGTCGAAGGCCAGCCGATGGGGGAGGCCCCGGCAGCGAGTGCCCGCCCGAGCACACCTGATGCTCCCGGCTCGGGTGAGAGGGTCGGATCGGGGCCTGCCGCTCTCGGCGGCGGTGCGGCCTCGGGTGGTGGTGCCGCCTCGGGTGGTGGTGCGGCCTCGGGTGGTGGCGCGGCCTCGGGTGGTGGTGCCGCTTCGGGTGGTGGTGCCGCCTTGGGCGGGCCGCCCACGAGTCCGCCGGTCGCGCCGCCACCGAGTGCGACCGCATCGCAGGGCCCGCGCGGCGCGCAGTCGCGAGCCTCGCTCGACCGTCCGTCTCTAGCCCCCTCCACGGCGATCGAGGAGCCGCCCCCCGCGCCCGACGAGGCACCACCGGATCCCCTCGGCCCGGATGTCTGGGACCGAGACCCCATGGATCTGCCCGTCGCCAGTGCCCGCCCGGGAGGCCCGGCCCAGCCCGCCGCCCACGCGCCGCACTCCCCTCCTGCCCCGCACTCGGCTCCCGCGCCCCACCCGGCTCCCGCCCGGCATGCGGGGCCGGCGGCCGCGACGCCGACCCGCCCGACAAGCCCTCGCCAGGCCGCGGCTCGTGCGGCCGCGTCCCGGGCGGCTGCTCCGCCATACGGCGTGAGTGACGAGGCCGACCCGGACCATGACGAGAACATCGCCGACGCCGGGGCGGTGGGCCAAGCAGTCGTCGAGCGGCTCCTCGGCGCGCGAGTCATCGAGGAGTACGACGAGTGAGCGGGTCGGCGGCGCGATGAGCGTCCTGGCCACCGGGCTTCGGGCCGTGCTCAAGCCGGTGACGCACGGCCTCTACCGGCCCACGATCACGGGCCGGGAACACGTGCCCCGCAGCGGGCCGGTGATCCTGGCAAGCAACCACCTGTCCTTCATCGACTCGTTCGCCATACCGCTGGCCTCCCCGCGGCACGTGCAGTTCATCGCCAAGCAGGAGTACTTCACGGGCTCTGGCGTCGGTGGAGCGATCCGGCGTGAGTTCTTCGAGGGCATCGGGGCGATCCCGGTCGATCGCACGTCCTCGCGAGCCGCGCAGGAGTCGCTCGACCTCGCCCTGGAGGTCTTGCGTGGTGGCGGCGCCTTCGGGATCTACCCCGAGGGCACCCGATCCCGTGACGGCCGGCTCTATCGCGGCCGCACCGGGGTGGCCTGGTTGGCGCTCACGGCCGGGGCGCCGGTGGTGCCGGTGGCGCTCCAAGGCACCGAGAACATCCAGCCGATCGGCGCCCGGCTGCCCCGCCTGGCGAAGGTCTCGGTGATCTTCGGTGCCCCGCTCGATGTTGCCGGCCGGTATGGCGAACTGCCCTCGGGCAAGGCCCGCCGACTGGCTACCGACGCCATCATGGACGCGATCGCCGAGTTGTCCGGCCAGGAACGTGCCGACGGCTACAACGAGTTGCCGCCGACGGCGAAGGGCCCCGCCATCGGCACCTGAGTGCCGTCGACGGAGCCCTCGGTGCAGCGCCTCAGAGCGGGTAGCTGCCGAACCGCCCCCAGGCCACGACGACGGACAGCACACCGAGCACCAGCGCCGGCACCGATGCTGCGAACGGCTCGCCGCGACGCACGTGGGTGGCCACCGCGCCGACCATCGTCAGCGCGAGCCCGATGGCGGCCACCGGCACGAGGACCGGGGCGATGTGGGTCAGAGCCGGCAGGATCAGGCCCAGCGCACCGAGGACCTCGAGCGCCCCGATGCCCTTGACCTGACCGTCCGAGAAACCTTCGACCCAAGCCATCTTGGGCGCCAACTCCGCCCGAGACTTCGACAGTTTCATGCTGCCGGCGCCGAGGAAGGCCAGCGCGAGCAGGCCGGTGACGATCCATAACAGGGTGTTCATGTGCGGTCCTTGAGTGGTCTTGATGCTTGCATCGTGAAGTGAAGTGTAGAGGCGAGATAGTTCACAGTGCAAGCAAAAGTCTGGTCCCGGTGAGGTGGCGGCTCTACCCTTGCCGTATGCCGACGCAGCGTAGCCAGTGCCCGCGCTGGCTCGACGGTGCCGAGATGGACACCTGGCTGGCCTTCGCCCCGATGCTCGTGCGCCTTCCGCTGGAGCTGGACCGCCAGCTGCAGCGCGACAGCGACCTGAGCCTGATCGAATACCACGTCCTGGCGGGTCTGTCGGCGCAGCCGGACCGGACGCTGTCGATGAGCACTCTGGCCCGGTGGGCCGGTGCCCAGCTGCCCCGGATGTCCCAGGTGGCCTCGCGCATGGAGGCACGGGGGTGGATCACCCGACGCGTTGCCCCCGACGATCGCCGCAGCACGCTGGCGACCCTGACCGATGCCGGTTTCGCCGTGCTGGAGGCTGCGGCTCCCGGGCACGTCGACATGGTCCGGCGGCTGGTGCTCGATCCGCTCTCCAAGGCCCAGGTGGGGCATCTGGGCACCATCTCGGAGAAGGTCCTGCACGCGATCGACCCGGACGACGCCACTCGACCGGGCCGCGTCCGGGCGCCCTGACCAGGTCGTCGGCAGCAACGCACTGACCACCATCCGACGGCGCCGATGCCAACGGGGCCGGGCTCGGTTGCATCCGGCAGACGGGCCGGACGCAGACGGCTAGAGGAGCCGTTGCAGCAGGCTTCGCACGGCGCGAAGCTCGCTGGCCACCAGAACGGCGGTGAGGTCGCGCCCGACGTCGAGCGCCACGCTCGACGCCTCGGCAGCCAGCTCGACAACGGCCTCGTCTCGGTTCGGCTTGTGACCCGGGCCCGGCAGACCGGCAAGTTCATGGGCGCCCCCGCGACGGGCAAGAACCTTCAGATCCGAGCGTCTTCATGCGACGTGTCGTCGACGGCACGATCGCCCAGGAGTGGCAGGCCACCGACCTGCTGTGGATGATGACCCAGATGGGCTTCGGCACCCTCTTGGGCTACACCATCGCTGGTGGCCTGCTGAAGAAGGAAACGCCGATCCCGGCGCGCACTGACGTGTAGGGCA
>JBPOIZ010000038.1:0-18003 GCA_052034115.1 Actinomycetota bacterium | reverse complement strand
GCCCGGCCCGAACACGTCCAGATCGGCAACGTCCTCGGCCCGGACAAGAAGATCCTGCGCACCCGCGAAGGGGTCGCGCTCAAGTTGATGGCGTTGCTCGAGGAGGGCATCGACAAGGCCCGCGACTACGTGGACTCGGCGCGCCCGGACCTGCCCGAGGAGCAGCGTGCCCGCATCGCCTGGCAGGTGGGGATCGGGGCGGTCAAGTACGCGGACCTGTCTGTCGCTCACGACAGTGAGTACGTCTTCGACCTGGATCGGATGCTCGCCCTGACCGGCAACACCGGCCCCTACCTGCAATACGCCACCACTCGGGTGCGCTCGATCTTCCGGTCGGTGGACCAGGACCCGGACGCGCCGGTATGGCGGTCCACGCCCGTGGTGGTCGGTGCCCCGGAGGAACGGTCCCTGTCGCTGCTCCTGCTGGGGTACGGGTCGGTGGTGGCTGCCGTGGGTGCCGAGTGCGAGCCGCACCGGTTGTGCGCCTACCTGTTCGAGGTCGCCCAGGCGTTCTCGGCGTTCTACGAGGCGTGCCCGGTGCTCAAGGCGGAGACCGACGAGGTCCGGGAGTCCCGGATGGCCCTGGCCTCGATTGTGCTGCGGGTCATGGTCGACGGCCTGTCCCTGCTCGGCGTCGAGGCCCCCGAGCAGATGTAGCCCGCTGTCGGGTGTAGGCCCCTTCGACGCAGGGCGGGGCCGATTGGGATGGCTGTGGTGCCGCCGCGGCCTCAGGCCGAGTGAACAGGCGACGCACAGGGAACCCCAAGTCCGAACCCCCAGGGTCGGGACATCGACACCGACCACGGAGGCTGACATGTCCACGGCACGCGAGCGCGGCACCCGTCGCATCACCCAGGCCAGCGCGGCCCTCGGCGGCTTTGCCGTCGCCGTGACCGGTGCAGCCATGGTCCTGGCAGCGACCGACGCGACGGCCACCACGGCGTCGTCGACCACCGGGGCCACCGCGACCAGCTCCACGAGCACGTCCTCGACCACGTCCTCGAACGATTCCGCCGGCGGCGTTTCGGTCAGCGCGTCATCGGCGCAGCCCGTCGCGCAGAGCTCGGGGTCATGATGCCCACCCGGACGGCCGTGCGCCGACCCCGACCGACAACCCCCTCGCAGGAGTGGCGGAGGTGGTCAACGAGCATGCGGATCGTCGTCGACCGGGCCGATGATCTGCCCATCGCCCGCCGGCTCGTCGACAGCGTCCTGGACGACGTGGAGTATGCCGCGAGCCGGTTCCGCGCCGACGGCGAGATCCGCCACATTTCGACCGGCACTGACGTCGCGATCAGCCCGGCCCTGACCGAGTTGCTCGCGGCCGCCCTCGACGCCGCGGCGCGCACCGAGGGAGCCGTCGACCCGACGGTGGGCACCGCCCTGCGGCGCCTCGGCTACGACCGCGACATCGACGAGGTCCGCAAGCGCGGCCCGGTCGCTATCCCGGTCAGCGTTGGCCGCCGCGCGACCTGGCGGGACGTGCGCCTCGACCGGCAACGCCATACCGTCGTCGTTCCGAAGGGAGTCCAGCTCGACCTGGGTGCCACCGCGAAGGCGTGGGCCGCCGATCGGGCTGCCGCCCTGGTGGCTGACTCGCTCGGCATCGCGGTGCTCGTCAGCCTCGGGGGCGACATCGCGACAGCGGGTCGGCGTGCCGCTGGCGCGGGGTGGGACATTCTCGTGCAGGACCGTCCACAGGACCCGGCTGCCGTCATCCACCTCCCGGACGGGCTGTCCGTCGCGACGTCGAGCTCGCAGCAGCGCACCTGGAGAGGCACGGGGATGGCGCTGCACCACATCCTCGACCCCGCAACGGGTATGCCGGCCGAGCGCTTCTGGCGCAGCGCCACCGTCGTCGCGCCCGACTGTGTCACCGCGAACGCCTGGTCCACCGCGGCGCTGGTCCGCGGCGGCGTCGCCGTCCGCACGCTGCGTGACGTCGGGCTGCCGGCCCGTCTCGTCGCTGGCGACGGCCAGGTCCGGTTCGTCGGCGGCTGGCCCACCGCGGCCGAGCTGGGAGGTGCGGCATGAACGAGGCACTGTGGATCCTGGGCCGTGGCCTGGGGGTGTCGTCGCTGGTCCTGCTGACCATCTCGGTCGTCGCCGGGGTCATCACTGTCCGTCGCAGCACGCCTTTGCGGACCCCACGGTTCGCCGTGGCCGAGATCCACCGGCGCGCATCGTTGCTGGCCAGCGGCCTCGTCGTCGGTCACGTGATCAGCCTGTGGATGGACACCGAGGCGCAGCTGCGACTCGTCGACCTGGTCGTGCCGTTCCTCAGCGGGGCGAACCCCTTGTGGTGGGGTCTGGGCACCCTGGCCATCGACCTGTTCCTGGCCGTCGTCGTCACCTCGTTGCTGCGCAAGCGCATCCCGCATCGGGTATGGCGGGGCATCCACCTGCTCAGCTACTTGGCGTGGCCGCTGGCGGTGCTCCACTCGTTCGGCAGCGGCACCGACGCCGCGAGCGGGTGGTTCATCGCCGTGGCGCTGGGCTGCGTCGGGGCGGTCGCCGGGGCGATCACCCTGCGGCTGTTCGGGACGGGAGCTTCGGGGCGACGATCAGCCGACCGTCGCCTCCCGGCCACGACCCTGGTCTAGCCGGGGCCGCCGGGGTCGGCGTGCTACTGGTCGGCCGGAACCCCGGAACCCCGGGGCCGCCGGGTGGGCGTGCTTCTCGGCGGCCTGACCGGCGCTGGGCTGGCGATCGAGCGCCACACGATCCTCGACCGATGGCGATTCGTCGCGTTGCTGGCTCGAAGGATGGTGATCGGTCGCCGTGGCGGCTCCACAGCGACCGAAACCCATCCCTGGCGAGCGCAGGGCGTCCGAAACCCATCTCTCGGGAGCAAGAGGGGGCTCGCAGTGCAGTGGAGTCCTGCTGGGCAGGGGTGCTGGGTGCTCGGGGCCGCCGGGGTCGGCGTGCTTCTCGGCGGCCTGGCCGGCGCTGGGCTGGTGATCGAGCGCCTCACGATCCTCGACCGATGGCGATTCGTCGCGTTGCTGGCTCGAAGGATGGTGATCGGTCGCCATGGCGGCTCCACAGCGACCGAAACCCATCCCTGGCGAGCGCAGGGCGTCCGAAACCCATCGCTCGGGAGCAAGAGGGGGCTCGCAGTCCAGCCCGGCAGAAGCTCTGGGTGCCCGGAAACCCATCAGGGGCGCGGGCTCCCTAGACCTGGGGGCCGGCGTCGCTCGGGGACACGTGGTCGGCCGGCCCGAACAGTGCGACGGTGAGCAAGATGGCGCTGTCGTCCAGGGCTTCCACCCCGTGTCGCTCGGACGGCACGACGGCCAACTCGCCGAAGCCGACGTCGTGCCCGGCGCCGCTGACGCCGGTGACCCGCACCCGCCCGACGAGGCAGTGGATGGTCGCTCCGGGCGGGCTCTCGTGATCGGCCAGGCGCGACCCAGACGTCAGAGCGATGAGCACGCATCGGATGGCCGGTTCGGAGACCAGGGCGGAGGCCGATCGGCCGGCGCTCGAGGCGCGTGCGGCGTCGAGCGCCTGGGCGGCGGCGACGTGCAGGTCGATGGGGAGCGGGGTCGTCATACCGGTGAGTATGCCGCTGGATCTGGTTCGGTGAGGAGGTTGGGAGTTCTGGTTCGGTGAGGATGTCGGGAGATCTGGTTCGGTGAGGGGTCGCGAGATCTGGTCCGGCCGTCAGTCAAGGCGCCGGGACGGCTAGACCCACCACTCGTTGGGAGTCGCGATGGGCACTGGCTGGGTCTCTTCGGCCGGACGTCGGGTTGCCGTGGTGTAGAGCGTCTGCCCGGGACCGATCTCCACCGGTTCACGCGGGGCGGGACGCCGACCAGTGGTGCCCGCCTCGCCGCTTCGGCCACCGTCCGGTGGTCGGTCCTTTACCCCCTCGTCACGGCGCGGTCGGTGGCGCCCCCGCTTGCGCGGAACCGCGGACTCCGGGACGGCAACCGGCTGCGGTTGCGTCCAGCCGTCGCGGGCCGGCCCGGTGTCGGGGCCTTGCGGCCGACGGCCTGGCCCGCCATGCTCGCCGCCTGGACCGCCATACCCGCCGCCTGGACCGTCGTCGACGACCCGGGCGTGGTCGTCGACCTTGAAGACCTCGGCGCAGATCTGGCGATAGGTGCGTTCGGGGTCAGGCACCCAGGTGATGTTGTGCAGCGCCTGGTCCTGTCCGGCCGACTCCACCACGAAGGTGCCCCAGCCGAAGATGCGGGCCGGGATGCTGCGGCGGAAGGTCATGTCGGTCACCTTGGCCAGGGGCATCATCGGCACCTCGCGGAACCACCACCCGTGGACGAACATGATCCGCTTGTGGGTCATGATGAGCCGGTCCCGCCAGGCCCACTCGCTGAACCGCCAAACCCCTCGACCGAAGGCGATGACGGCGACGACGATCAGCGCGTCGCCGAGATGTAGGCGCGCGGCCGAGGCGCTCAGGTGCGTGACGAGCCAGACCACGGCCAGCGGAATCGCCAGCCCGGTGAGGACCGGCTCGGCCACCGCGAAGGGGTGCATGCGCTTGGCGAAGACGAGTCGTTCGCCGTCGAGGAGATACCGCTCGAGCTCGGGGTCGCTGCGGCGTCGGGGCAGGCGCCACACGAGTCGCTCGCGCAGCCGCGCCATGGGCTACCGCCCGAGAAGGGTGTCGAAGAACTTCCCGATCGCCGCGACCCCGTTGACCACGATCTGCCAGGCGGTGCTGAGGATGTCGGCGGCCTGGTTGGGTGAGGTCACGACGGCATACACGAGGAAGGCGATGATGAGCCACTGCAGGATGCGGCGGATGCGTGGCACGGCGGGACCCTTTCCTCGGCACGTCGGTATGCCGACGTGGTCGACCGACGGACGACTGGGGCCAGTGTGTCAGATGTGACGGCTGTGACTCCAGCGTCCAGGCGGCGTGTCGTCCTAGCGAGTATGCCGTGTCCGGCCGACACGGCCACCGGGCCGACGAGCCGACCGGTCTGGGTCCGCCGGGCCCCCGGAGGGGGGACGGTCCGGATCAGGCGAGCTGCCGGTCCAGGTCCCGGCGGTAACCGATGACGGTCAGTGTCGCGCAGATCGCGAAGGCCGCCAGCACCCACGCCGCATGGGTGCCCATGGCTCCGACGGTGCCACCGGTGTAGAGCTCGATGTCGCGGCTGGGAGCCACCTGGTCCCAGGCGAGGAAGCCGTAGTGGTAGGTCGGCAACGAGGGAGCAATGGTCCGGAACACCTCGGGCAGGTCCCGCAGCGGCTGGAAGAAGCCCGAGCAGAACGACAGCGGCAAGAAGATGAGGTTGCCGATCGCGGCAGCGGCCTTGGGCCGGAACCAGTAGGCGATGGCGAAGCCGAAGGTGCAGAACGCGACCGTCCCGAGCATCAGCACGCCGAGCAGCCTCAGCAGGGCGCCCCACCCGATGCTCACGTGCGCTCCGAACAGTGCCACCGCCACCTGGCCGGCCCAGATGAGCAACGTGAACACCAGCGCTGAGGCAACCTTCGCGCTGAAGTAGGACCACATCGGCATGGGCGTCGAGCGCAGGCGGCGCAGCCAGCCGGCGCCCCGTTCCCGGGCGACGTCGATCCCGAAGGTGAAGATGGCTTGGCTGACGATCCCATAGGCCCCGAACGAGGCCAGGAGCATCACCGCGATATCGGTCCCGCCGGGCATGGTCTCGCCCGCATTGGGCAGCCCGAACATCGTGTAGAGGATGATCGGCACGCCGACGACCCCCACGACATACTCGGGGACGCGGATGAGCTGGAGGAACTCGGCACGCACTTGGGCGACCAAGATCGCCGCGGCGCCACCCATCGGCTCGGCGGTCGCGCTCGTGGGTCGGTTGGCCAGATCGCTTCGGGCCAGGGCGTTCATCGGATGAGCTCCTTCTCAACGTCAGCAGCGACAAGGTGGAGGAACGCCGTCTCCAGGTCGGCGTCGGCGATGCGCAGGTCGGCCACGGCATACCCGGCCCCGAACAGGTGACGGAGCAGATCCTCGGGGCGGGATGTCATCACGCGCCGGGTATGGCCCGCCGAACCGACCCCGGTATGGCGATGCGGCCCATCGGAGACCGGGGCGTATGCCACGGCACCCGGACCGCCCGGGGCATCGACGACCGCTTGCACACCGTCGACCCCGAGCAACACGTCATCGGCGGCATTCGTCGTCAGGTCCACCGTCGTCGCGGCGACCATCCCCTTGACCTGGCCTGGGCTGCCGTCGGCGATGACCCGGCCCCGCGAGATGACGATGATGCGCTCGGCGAGGGCGTCGGCTTCGGCGAGGTTGTGCGTGGAGAAGAGGATGGTCTTGCCGGCCTCGGCCAGACCGCGGACCTGGGCCCAGAAGAGCCGACGGGCCTCGACGTCCAAGGCAGCCGTCGGTTCGTCGAGAAAGAGCAGGTCCGGGTCGCCGCACACGGCCAGAGCGAAGCCGAGTCGCTGGCGCTGCCCTCCGGAGAGTTGGCTGACCCGGCTGCCGGCCTTCTCGGTCAGGTCGGCCCGGGCCAGGACCTCGGTGACCGGCAGGGCCACCGGGTAGTAGTGCCGGACCAGGTCGACGGTCTCGGACACGGTCAGCGACTCCGGCACGGCAGTGTCCTGGAGCATCGCGCCGATTCTGGCCCGCGCCCTGGGTTGACCGGGTTCGATGCCGAAAAGGCGCACCTGCCCCGAGCTGGGACGGCGCAGGCCGAGGAGCATCTCGATGGTCGTCGTCTTACCCGCGCCATTGGGCCCGAGGATGGCCACCCGCTCGCCGGGTCGGATCCGCAGATCGAGGGCGTCGACGGCGGTGAGGTCGCCATACCTCTTGGTCAAGGCGGTGGCTTCGATGATCGTCACGCCTTCGACGGTAGGCGGGCACCGCGAGTCGGCGCGCCTGCCGGGAGTCATGACCTCGACCATGACTTGTGGCATGGGGCGGGTGCTGCCGTGCCGACCTACAGTGGCCTGCGTGAGCAGCACCTCGCTTGACCGGATGGGGTTGGTCAGCGCAGCGATGGCCTGGGTCGCGGCCGGCCTCGCGCAGTGGGCCGGAGTGGGCAGCACCAGGGATGATCTCGCGGCGCCCTGGTGGTGGTGCTACGTCGCCTTCGGGATCGTCTATGCCGCCGGGGCGCTCGTCGACGTCCGCGACCCGCGGGTCGGGCAGGGTATGGCGGCCGCTCAGTGCGTGCTTGCCGTGACGATGGTGGCGCTGGCGGCGTTCAGCGGGGTGACGGGCGTCATCCTCGTGCTGAGCGCGGTCACCCTCTCGGCGGCCTTCTCGGCCCGCTGGGCCATCGTGGGCATCGTGGCGCAGACCGCGTTGGGCCTGATCCTGGCGCTGCCGGTGTATCCCGATGCCTTCCAGGCGGAATACCTCGTGGTGGTCTTCTCCTTCCTCGCCTTCCAGTTCTTTGCGTTCCTCATGGTCCGCTCGCTGCGCGAGACCGAGCAGGCCCGCCGGCAGATCGCCGAGGCACACCACGAGCTGCAGGTCGCGCAGGCCAAGCTGGCCGAGTCGAGCCGGGCCCAGGAGCGGCTGCGGATCTCGCGCGATCTGCACGATGCCCTCGGCCACCAACTGACCGCGCTGGCGGTCAACCTCGAGGTGGCCTCGCGCACCGTCACAGGTCCGGGCGCAGAGCAGGTCGAGATCGCTCGGACGACCGCGAAAGACCTCCTCGGAGAGGTGCGCGAGGTGGTCGGCCGGCTGCG
This sequence comes from Actinomycetota bacterium, assembly GCA_052034115.1. GTDB lineage: Bacteria > Actinomycetota > Actinomycetes > Actinomycetales > Dermatophilaceae > Lutibacillus. The sequence goes on along the minus strand of JBPOIZ010000038.1, from coordinate 10,329 downwards.
GGAGACGCCACCGGACCTGGGCAGCGCGCTGCAGGACCTGGCCCGCTCGGTCACCGAGCCCGCAGTGGTCCTGCATGTGGACGAGGAGGTCCATGTCGTCGACGCGGAACGCCGTGCGGCCATCCTGCGCTGTGCCCAGGAGGCGGTCACCAATGCCGTGCGGCACTCCGACGCCGCGCACGTTTGGCTGAGCGTGGAACAGCTGGGTGGGGCGGTCACGGTGACGGCGCGGGACGACGGCCGAGGCAGCGCGGCGACCGGCCCGGGCAACGGCTTGCGGGGGATGGCCGAGCGGTATGCCGAACTCGGCGGTGAGGTGACCTGGCACTCGGTGCCAGGCCGCGGGTTCACCCTCGAAGCCTCGCTCCCCGTGGCTCCATGAGTCCCGCAGCCCCCACAGCATCCGGCGGGCCGGTCCGCGTCGTGGTCGTCGACGACCAGACCCTGGTGCGCCACGGGATCCGCAGCCTGCTCGGCCTGGCCCCGCACGTGGAGGTCGTCGGTGAGGCCGGAGACGGCGTCGAGGCCCTGGATGTCATCGATCGAGTGCGCCCGGATGTCGTCCTGCTCGATCTGCGGATGCCGGTGCTCGACGGCCTGGGCGTGCTTCGGGAGCTGGCCAAGGCCGGTCGGCTGGTGCCGGTTCTGGTCCTGACCACGTTTGCCGACGACGACGCCGTGCTCGACTCGATGCGGGCTGGCGCGCGTGGCTACCTGCTCAAGGACGTCACGCTGGAGCACCTGGTCGAGGCGATCACCGTCCTGGCCGCCGGCGGAAGCCTGGTGCAGCCCGCCGTGACCGACGCGTTGACCCGGCGGTTCGCCGCTGGCGTGGCTGCGGTGCCGCTGGAGGTCGATGCCCCGCCCGAGGCGCTGACCCCCCGCGAAGTGGAGATCCTGCGGCTGCTCGCTGGCGGCTACTCGAACAAGGAGATCGCGGCGGCGATCCACCTCTCGACGGGAACGGTGAAGAACCACGTGTCCGCCATACTGCTCAAACTCGGCGTGCGGGACCGCACCCGAGCGGTGCTTCGGGCGCTGGAACTGGGCCTGATCACCCGGTAGGTCCACGCGGGGCCGCCTCGCCGGTGGCGAGGCGGCCCGAACGGGCAGCGCCGGTCAGTACAACGAAACCCAAGCCGTCAATGACCCGTCGGCGTGGTTGCCGGTGGCATCTCGCAGGAACGGCTCCGGGGCCATGGTGATCTGGGTCGGCAGCGTCGGCGCCCCGTAGAGGCCGCAGGCCGTCCCCGAGCAAGGGTCGACGATCGTCGAGGTGATGGTCTTGTTGGAGTTGCTCAACGTCAGAGTCGCTGCCTGGTAGACGATCGTCCCGCCGTCGGGCAGGACGGCCTCATCGGTGCCGAGGTCCATCCCGCTGTCGGTCAGGCCGACGATGTTCTCCAGGTCGTTGCCGGCCCCGACCTGGTCATACTGCTTGACGTTGGCCGCGATGACCGAGGCCGGGTTGATCGGCTCCGAGAACGTCACGGCGAAGGTGTCGCCGGCTTCCATGACCCCGGCGAGGGCCCCGCCGTTGCTGCTCGTCATGCTGACCGGGACCGGCGCCATGCCATCGGCCGGCTTGGTTGCCGGGAACGACACGGGGTCGTTGTTGACGCCACCGAGGACGCCGTCGGCCGAGGCGGCCAAGGTGACCATCGCCGAGCCGACATCTGTCTTCGGTGCGGCCGTGCCCTCGGTGAGGGTCAGGGTCGCCGTGTCGCCGTAGACGGAGACCGCCGAGAGGGTCGTGCCGGTGGGGAAACCGGTCAGTGTCCAGGGCGCCGTGCACGCAGCGGAGCAGCTGACCGGGTCGGAGAACTGCGCGGCCACCGTGTCGACCAGCCCGTCGGTGTCACCGTCGAGGGCGGTTAGCGCGACGAGCACCGGGACTGGGGCTTCCTGGACCATGATCGGGTCGCTCGTGCCGCTGGGCTCGCTGAAGTTGGTGCCGTCATCGGCCACGACGTAGTAGGTGTGGGTGGTGCCCGGCACCAGCCCGGTGTCGGTGAAGGCGACCGGGTCCCCGGTGGGGGCCGAAACCTGACCCACCGGCGCCGGCCGATCATCCCGGTAGACCCGGTAGACGATCGTTCCCGCCGTGTCGTCCAGCGAACCGCCCCAGGTCAGGTCGACCGTGGTCGGGGTGCTCGACGCGCCAGTGGGGGTGTCTGGCGCGGACGGCGGCGACGCGTCGACTGTCTCGGAGAACCGGGCGAAGCGCTGTCGGGACTTGTTGTTGATCTTGGTGAAGTCGCCGCCGATGGCCAAGTGTCCTGCGTGCGAGTCCATCGCGTGGATGCCCAGCGGGGTGTTCACCTTGATCGACCACGTCTGGCGGGCCCCCGTTGCCGGGTTGAGGGCCACGAGGTGCGAGGCCGCCGAGCCGGACCAGGTGGTGTAGTGCCCCCCGACATACAGCGTGCCGTTCTGGAGCTCTGCGCTCACGGCGTCACCGTTGGAGAACCCCACCCATTGCTGGGCGCCGGTGTTGACGTCGTAGGCCATGGCGTGGCCGCCCGATCCACCGGCGGCCGCGAAGACCTGCCCACGTGCGGTCTCGACGTCGAAGATCTCGTAGGACGGGTGGGAGGCCCAGGGCTGTAGTGCTCCGGTCAGGGGGTCCAGCGAGGCGATGCGCCGCTGCGTGTTCCCGGTCGAGCCGGAGACGGACTGGAAAGCCCCGCCGATGATGAGCCGGGAGCCGTCGACCGTGAAGGACATGTCGTGCACGGTCAGGTCGGCCGAGGCCAGCCAGGTGGTGCTGATGTCCGCCGTTGCGGCATCGACGGCGGCCAGCCGCAGGCGGGTGGTGGTGCCCAGCGCGGTGAACTCCCCGCCGAGGTAGACGGTGTCCCCGCGGACCGCGATCGCCTCGACCCGACCGTTCGCATCGGGGCGCCAGGTGGACACCGCGCCGCTGACGGCGTCGACCTTGGCGGCGCGCTTTCGGTTGACGCTGCCGACCTTGTAGAAGTCCCCTCCGACGAAGAGCGACGAACCGTCGTCGGACAGGGCCAGCGACCAGACGGCCCCGTTGGGGCCCGGATCGAAGGCCAGCGGCTCGCCGGTTGCCGGGTCGAGCGCAGCCAGGTTCGCCCGGGGGACGAGCTGACCGCTCGGGCCGATGAGGTTGGCGAAGGTGCCGGCCAGGTAGATCGCGGTGTCCGTCTGGAGGATCTCGCGGACTCGGCCGTCGACGCGCCACATCGCCGTGTCCACGGTGGTCGGCACGAGCGCATTGGCAGCCGGCAGAATCGGCGGCACGACGAGGCCAAGACTCAGCGCAGCGGTGAGTAACACCCGACGACGAACGGAAGCAGGCGCGGTTCGAGGCATAAGGGTTTCCCTTGCACGTGAATGGACCGGGACCCCCACGTCCCTTGCTCGCAGTGTAGGGCAGGGACGTGGGGCGGTGGTTCCGGTTCTTGCGAATTCGGCTGCCGCTCAGTAGAGGAGTTCGGACTCGGTGTGTTCGCCTACGGCGTGGTTGCCGGCCAGGTCACGGAGGAACGGCTCGGGGTGGTAGACGACGACGCTTTCGACGCCGACGCTTTCGGATCCGCATGCGGTGCCGGTGCAGGCCCCCACGATCGTCGAGCGGATCTTGCGGCCGCCGTCGAGCATGGTCAAGGTCGAGTCCTGGTAGACCACGGTGCCGCCGTCGGAGAGGAGGTAGGTGTCGCTGCCAAGGTCGAGCGGCCCGTCGGTCAGGCCGACCACGATGAGCCCGTCGGACCCGATCCCCGAGGGGTCGAGCAGTTTGACGTTGGCCGGGAGGACCGAGTCCGGATCGATCGGTTCGCTGAAGGTCACGGTGAAGGTGTCCCCCACCTCCATCAGGCCGGCCGTGGTCGCCTCGTTCGCGCTGGCCAGGTCGATGGGGATGGGACCCATTCCGTCAGTTGGGGGCTGTGCCGCGAAGGTGACCGCCGTGGTGTCCGGGCCGCGCACCCCGCCCCCGAGGTCGGTCAGTGCGATGGTCGCCGATCCGACCTCGGTGGACCGGGTGCCGAATCCCTCGGACAGGTGCAGGTGTGCCACGTCCCCCTCGAGGGTGACACCGGTCAGGTTGGTCCCGTTGGGCAGGCCAGCCAGCTGCCAGGGCGTGGTGCAGGGCGCGGTGCAGGTGACGGGGTCGCTGAACGTCACGTCCAACTGGTCGGTGCGCCCGTCGGCGTCGATGTCGAGCAGCCGGACCGACTGCATGGTGGTGGCCGATGCGGTCGGCGTGGTGACCGGGTCACTGGGCAGGCTGGCCGGCCCGGGCTGGGTGCCGTCGTCGGCCACCACGGTGTAGGTCGCCTCGGTGCCTGGGTCGAGGGTGTCGTCTCGGAACGTCACCGGGTTCGCCGAGGTGGTGACCGTCCCGATGGGGTCATAGCCGCCGTTGCGGTAGACGCTGTAGTTCAGGGTCGTCGCCGAGTTGTCCGTGGCCGCGGGCCAGGTCAGGTCGACGGTCCGGGCGTCCACGACGGCGGCCGAGGGCTTTCCGGGTGCCGTGGGCGGTGTGGTGTCCGGGACCTCGGTGAATCGGGCGAACCGCTGCCGGGCCAGTCGGTTGATCTTCGTGAAGTCGCCACCGATGGCGAGATGGCCGTCGAAGCCATCCATGGCGAAGACGCCGAGGTTGGAATTGACCGTGATCGCCCAGTTACGGCGCACCCCGGTGCTCGGGTCCAGGGCCACGACGTGCGAAGCGGGCTGACCCTGCCAGGTCGTGAAGTGCCCGCCGACATACATGACGCCGTTGACCACGGCGGTGGAGTTCGCGTCGCCGTCGGAGAAGGCGAGCCATTTCTGGGTGCCCGTGGCCAGGTCGTAGCCGACCGCGTGACCGCCCGAACCGCCACCGGCCGCCACGAGCAGTCCGCTCCAGGTCTTCAGCGACGTCAGCTGGAAGGTGGGGTGGTTCGCCCAGGGCAGAAGCAGGCCGGTGGTGGGGTGCAGCGAGGCCAGTCCGCGCTGCGAGACCCCCGGTGAGCCGGACACCGACTCGAACTCGCCCCCGATGAGGATCTTGGTCGGCAGCGCCACGATGTCGTGGACGGCGGCGTCCGCCGTCGGTGCCCAGGTCGGGTCGACCGCGCCGGTGGCCGCGGTGACCTTGGCCACGCGGGATCGGGGCGTCGTCCCGAGAGTGAGGAACTCGCCACCGAGGTAGATCGAGGTGCCGACGGACTCGATGGCCTCGACCCGTGCGTCGGCGTTGGGGTTGAACGCGGTCAGGGCGCCGGTGGTCGCCGATACGGCCGCCGCGCGGCGCCGAGTGACTGCGCCGACCTTGGTGAACTCGCCCCCGAAGTACACGGTTTGCTCGTCCTCGGAGACCTCGATGGCGAAGACCTGCTTGTTGGGGTTCGGCGCGAAGGCCAGCGGGGCGCCGGTGGTGGCGCTCAGCGCGGCCAGGTTGGTCCGTGCCACCGACTGCCCGCCAGGCCCGATGAGGGAGGTGAACTGGCCGCCGAGGTAGATAGTCGTCCCGGTTTGGACGATCGCGCGGACGCGGCCATTGACCTGCCACACCCCGGAGTCGACGCTCTGCGGCACCAGCGCCGCGGCGGGCACCGCAGTCCCCATGATGACCGAGGCGAGCACCCCTATGGCGGTCGTCGCGACGCCAAGCATCCGGCGCGGACTGCGGTTCGTCAGAGTGCGTTGCGGGCGGGCGTGCTGGCGAGCGTGCGGGCGGGCAGCATCGAACAATGCCATGGCGGGCTCCAGGAGGGAGGGGCTGGACGGGCCTTGGTGCGGTGTCCATTAGAGCCTGCTTGACGCTGCCGTGATACCGATTTGACCAAATTCGGTCGCCGATCTGCGGAGAACGGGCGGCCTCGGCCGGAGGAGGCGGCCGACGTGGAGCCTTGTCGGCCCGACCCGTCCGGGGCGGCCCTACCGCTTCCGGTGCTGCCTCACCGGGCAGACGGCGCCATACCAGCGGTCAGGCGCCGCCATACCAGCGGTCAGACGGCGCCCTACCGGTCAGGCGCCGCCGTACGGGCGGTCAGACGACGCCATACAGGCGGTCGCCGGCGTCACCCAGACCGGGCACGATGTAGCCCACGTCATTGAGGTGGTCATCGATAGCCCCGGTGACGAGCTGGATCGGTGTTGCCTCGTCGGCGAAGGCCGCTTCGACCCGCTTGATGCCTTCTGGCGCGGCGAGGAGGCAGATCGCGGTGATGTCATCGGCCCCGCGCTCGATGAGATAGCGGATGGCGTCGACGAGCGTGCCGCCGGTGGCCAGCATGGGGTCGAGCACGTAGCACTGTCGGCCGGACAGGTCGTCGGGAAGCCGGTTGGCGTAGGTGGTGGCCTCGAGGGTCTCCTCGTTGCGCATCATCCCGAGGAAGCCGACCTCGGCGCTCGGGAGGATCCGCACCATGCCCTCGAGCATGCCCAGACCCGCGCGCAGGATGGGCACGACGAGCGGCTTGGGGTTGGCCAGTTTGATGCCGGTGGTCGTGGCCAGCGGAGTCTCGATCTCGAACGGCTCGACGCGCACGTCGCGAGTCGCCTCGTACGCCAGCAAGGTGACCAGTTCCTCGGCCAGCCGACGGAAGGTCGGCGAGTCGGTGCGCTTGTCGCGCAGGTAGGTCAGTTTGTGGGCGATGAGCTGGTGGTCGGCGACGTGGACGCGCATGGGCCAAACTTAGCGTGTGGCCGATCCTCCCGCTGCCCTCGATCCTGAGCGGTATGGCGACCCAGCCTCTGGCCCCTCGCGGGAGCCCGGGTACGCCCGCCGGTATGACGACTGGATGGGCGCGGCTCTCGACCTTGCCGCCTCCTGCGCCTCGTCCGGGGACGTGCCGGTGGGCGCCGTGGTGATGTCCGCCGACGGGGTGGAGGTGGGCCGGGGCCGGAACGTCCGTGAGGCGGACGCTGACCCGACGGGTCACGCGGAGGTCCAGGCGCTGCGCGCGGCCGGGATGCGCCAGGGCCGGTGGCGACTCGACGGCTGCACGCTGGTGGTGACGATCGAGCCCTGCGCGATGTGTGCCGGGGCTGCGGTCGCGGCACGGCTCTCCCGGATCGTCTTCGGCGCATGGGACCCCAAGGCCGGCGCGTGCGGGTCGGTCTGGGACCTGCCGCGGGACCGTATGTCGTTGCACGTCGTCGAGGTCGTCCCTGGGGTGCGGGCTGCGCAGGCCGCGGCCTTGATGCAGGGCTTCTTCGCGGCCCGTCGGCGCTGAGGGCGGGATTTCTTGGGGCTCCGTCCGCTCCTGTACCCTCGTCGGCGGTGGCGTGTCCGAGTGGCCTAAGGAGCGCGCCTCGAAAGCGCGTGTGGGCGCAAGTCCACCCAGGGTTCGAATCCCTGCGCCACCGCCAGGTGATGTCTGACGACATCGGCAAAGCCCGAGCCCTTCAGGGTTCGGGCTTCTTGCTGTTCTGGGGTGGTGGTGACGGCTGGTGTCGGGGGCGACGACGACCGGGTTGCGCGGGTGGTGGTGACGCCGGTGTCGGGGGTGAGCCGGGACTGACGAGGGGGCCGCTGAGAGGTCGGCCCAGTGATGGGTTTTCGTCGACCCGCCTCGCCGAGCGATGGGTATCGGGCGCTGTGCAGGGGCCACAGCGCCTGATCGCCATACCTGGCGGGGGTCGAGTGACGGATCTCCATCTCTCGCGCGACGAATCGCGCCGAGCGATGGGGTTTCGTCGACCCGCCTCGCCGAGCGATGGGTTTCGTCGACCCGCCTCGCCGAGCGATGGGTCTTCGCCTTGTCGCCTCGCCGAGCGATGGGTATTGGGCGCTGTGCAGGGGCCACAGCGCCTGATCGCCATACCTGGCGGGGGTCGAGTGACGGATCTCCATCTCTCGCGCAACCGCCGACGGTCCTGACGGGCTGACGCCCCAGACCGCGTCACGTGGAGGGTTGGAGGGTGCTCCGGGCGCCTTGGCCCCAGATCGCGTTGAATGGAGGGTTCTGGCGGTGATCGAGGCGGGCGGCGGGAGAGCTGGGTCGGCAACCTGGTGAGGGCGGGCGGGTTTAGTCCACGGCACGAGCGGGCGATCAGCCGGTCCACGGGCGCAGGGCCACCGGCAGCTGGGCGGGGTCGGCGCTCGGCCAGGCCCTCGGGTTGTCAGGCCAGGCCGCCATGAGGCGTACCTCGTCGAGGCACCACGGGGACACGGCGTACCGGCCGGACAAGACCCCCTCGCGAAACGTGACCCACGGCTCCCAACGCCACCGGTCGATCTCGGCGGGGTCGGGGTTCACCCGCGGTATGTCGTCCGCGTCCGCTTTGTCGTCCCCGCCGTCCTCTCCGCCCGCGTCCCTGACGCCCGCTGCGCCTGGTGCGCCATCGGCTGTCCCTGCACCGTTCGCGCGGGATGTGCCTCCGGCACCGCGTGCGGCGCCCGCGCCCGATGCGTCGTCCGTGCCGTCCACGGCTGCTGCGTCTTCCGCGCCGCCGGCCACGTCGTCGACGAAGGCCACGAGCACGGGGCAGAGCTCGTTCTCCTCGACGCCGTCCATCCGGGCTCGGTAGGAGAACTCCGGGAGAATCAGCCGCACCTCGCCGAGGGTGAGCCCCAACTCGGCCGAAGCTCGTCTGCGCACCGCCTCGACCAGGGTTTCATCAGGCCCGGGGTGCCCGCAGAACGAGTTGCTCCACGCTCCGCCAAAGGTCCGCTTGCCCAGGGCCCGTCGGCTGACCAGCAACCGCCCACGTCGGTCGATGACATAGCAGGAGAAGCCCAGATGTAGGGGAGTCCGGCTCGCATGGACGGTGGCCTTCTCGGCGGTGCCGACTGCCGCGCCGGACGGGTCCACCAGGACGACCAGTTCGGGGGCTGCGGACATGTCGCCACTCTAGGCGTCATTGCGGCCACGCTGCCCCTGCCTCGCCGCCGCCACGCTGCTCCGGCCTCGCCGGCGCCGGTCCCGCCGCCTCGCCGCCGCCACGCTGCCCCTGCCCCGGCCTCGCCGCCGCCTGCCGCGTCCGGAGAGCACGCCATACCCTGGTCCGGTGACTGACTCCGCCGAGCGCCATCCCGACGACCGGGAGCCGGCCAGCGTGTATGGCGTGGGCGAGGAACCAGATCCGCGATTCAGCCTGGCCAACGAACGCACCACGCTGGCTTGGTTGCGCACCGCGATGGGTCTGGTGGCCGGTGCGGTGGCGTTGCTCTCGGTCACGGCGGCGCTGCCCAAGCTGCCCGCGTGGGCGCCCCTGATCGCCGCCGCTGCCGCGATCGGTGGGGGTGTCCTGGCGATCCGCGCCACGGTGCGCTGGGCCAGTGTCGAACAGGCCATGCGGCTGCGTCGCCCCCTGCCGGCGCCGCGGGCTCTGACCTACCTCGCCGTGGGCGTCGGCCTGCTCGCCGCGACCGTCGTCGTCATTGTCGTCATCGAGCTCATGGCGTGAGCGGCTTCCCGGATCGCCAGGGGCTGCAGCCCGAGCGGACCGCGCTCGCGTGGTCGCGCAGTGTCCTGGTGGCCAACAGCCTGTGGCTGCCCCTGCTTGTCGTCCAGCTTCATCTGCGCCTCTGGGGGCTCGCCGCGGCGTGCGCGTTCTGTGCCGCCGCCACCGCCGGTATGACGGTGCGTACGCCGATCCGCCACGCCCAACTGCGTGACGACCTCACCGCCGCACGGGTGTCGCCATACCGCAGGTTGCGCCAGACGAGTTGGGCGGTCGCGGCAGCGGCGGCCGGGACCGCCGCAACTGCAGTCGCGGTGATCCCGGCCGCGTTGGGCCGATAGCGCGGGACGGTCAGCGGGTCCAGCGGTAGCCGGTGGCCGGGCCCTCACCGAGGTCGACGATCGCGGCGACCGGGCCGCCGCCGTCGGGACCCTGATGGGCGGCCGACACCGACACGAACGCCGCCGGGTCGCCGGTGACCGATGCGGTCACACCCCCGACGCAGGACTTGATCTGGCGGTGCCAGTGGACGTCCGAGTCGTCGAGCATCGCGTTGCGACGACCGTGGACCTGACCGTCGCCGGACGCCTCGCACTTGAGGAAGACGTTGACGAGCCGACCGTCGAGGTCGGTCCAGTGGGCGCGCTCCGGCAGCTCGAGCCCGGCGTCCTTGATGGCCTCCCAGATGCCATCGGCGTCGAGAGCATCGCGCATGACCGAGTGGCCGATGCGATAGCGCCCACCGATCCCTCGGGCGTTGCCGACGACGACGACCTGCGCCTGGTCGAGCTCGACGCCGGAGGAGCAGGACGAGACGGAGGAGTAGATCGACCGGTCGTGCAGGACCTGGGAGTCCTCCGGCATCTCGATCTCGCCCAGCGCCACGGCGATGCCAAGCGCGGTGCACCCGTTGGAGAGGTCCATCGACTCGTGGGTGCCCTCGGTCCAGACCTTCTTGCC
>JBPOIZ010000055.1:0-47315 GCA_052034115.1 Actinomycetota bacterium | reverse complement strand
TCGCGTCGGTGAAGCCGAGCTGTTGCAGGTAGGCCTGCGAGCCGTCCACGCCGTAATACGCGTTGACCTGCTCGAAACGGTGGTCCGAGCGCGAGTAGACGAAGGTGTTCGTCCGGCTCGTCGCCAGGCCGCCGCGGGCCTGGATGACCTTGGCGTACCGTCCCTGGAGGAACCCGTTGCCCCAGAGCCGCTTCAGGGTCACCGCCCGGTATGCCGGGTCGAGGGCCGCCTGGTTCTGATCGTGGAGGTCCTTGAGGTTCTCATCGCGCAACGTCACGACCGGGTTCGGCTCGAAGACCTGTCCCTTCCCGTCGACGTTCTTGGACAGGACGCGCGTTTGCAGGACCCGACCGGAGCTCGCATCGACCAAGGTGCGGGTGATGCCCCGGCCGCTCTCGGCGACCACCGACCACACCAGGGCCGGGGCCGCGCCGCCGAGCACGCTCAGCGTGGCCCGGTCGGCCGTCGCAGGGGCGGCGTCGACACCCTTGGGCCCGGTGGTTCGCTGCACCGGCTGGGCATCGAGGGTGCGGGTCGTCGTGGTGCTGGCCTGGGCTCCGCTGATCGTCGGCGTGACCCGCAGCGAGGAGGGCACGGTCCGGCGCCCGTCGGCGACGGTCACCGAGCCGGTGCCGCCGTCGCGGTGCACCGCGTAATAGCTGTCGATGACCGGAAGACCGTGGAAGACCTGGCCGTACCACTGATGGGTCCCGGTCAGCGAGGTCACCGTCCGCACCGGCACGAGGTCTGCCGGCAGGGTTGACGACGCTGCTGCGGCGACCGGTGCACTGCCCGCCACTGCTGCCGCGAGGGCCATGGCGGCCGCTGCGGCCAGGACGGTCCGACGTCGTGCGCTACCCATCACAGTGTGCTCCCCACGGCGGCCGGTCCGAACGACCGGAAGTGGCCCTACGGTAGCCGGTTCAGGTCAGGTCGGCGCGTTCGGGACGGGTCCGCGCTCCGGCGGCGACCACGAGCAACGCCACGGCTGCCAGCGAACCCCACATGACGACGTACAGGCCGGCGTCGCTCCCCGCGGTCACATGCAGGGCGGCATACACGCCGGAAGCGAACGACACCCCGAGCACGTTGCCCAAGGAGTCGGACAAGGTCAGCGAGGACGACGCCGCCCCGTGGTCCTCGGGCGGCGCGAGCTCTAGGGCCAGGACGCCGGTTGTCGGCGTCCCCAGGCCCATGCCCAGGCCCGCGATGGTCTGCGCGACGCCGAGCCACCACCACGGCAGCTCCAGCGCGACCACCGAGGTGCTGAAGGCCAGCCCCACCGCCAGGGCCACCCCGCTGGCCGTGACGAGGTGCCAACGGCGCCCCTCCCACCGCGCCCGGCCCTGGACCCAGGATCCGACGAACCACCCCAACGCACCGACGGTCAGGGCCACGCCGGCGGCGTCGAGACCGGTGCCGCGTTCGGCCGTCAGGTAGAGCGGCACGAAGGCGACCACCCCGGTGAAAGCGGCCATGAGCACACCGCGGGCGGCCATGACCGACCCCAGCCCGCGACGCATCGTCAGGGTCCCGGCGGCGAGCACCCGAGGCGCGCTGAGGAGCACCCCGACGGCGCCGACCACCACCAGCAGCCCGGCCCAGGACACCACCGCGGTCAGCTGCCCAGCGCCCCATTGGAGGATCCCCACCGTTGCGGCGACCGCCATACCGATGACGGCGACCCGGCGGTGGGTCTGCACGTCGGCCGCGTCGACCGGATCGAGCGCCGCCACCGACTCGGCCCCCCGTCGGGCGGCCAGCCAGATGAAGGCCGCCACGATCAACGCCGGGGGAGCGACGACCCCGAAGACCAGCCGCCACGAGACGGCGTTGGTCAGCCAGACCGCGATCTGCGGGCCGAGCAGCGACGGCAGGATCCAGGCGGCCGAGATGGCGGTGAAGACCTTTGGGCGCAAGGCCGGTGGGTAGCCGCGACCGATGATGACGTACAGCCCGACGATCGCCAGTCCGGTCCCCAGACCGGCCAGTGCCCGGCCGAGCAGGAACACCAGGTATGCCGTCGCGCCGGCGCAGATCGCGGCGCCGGCGGCGAACAGGGCCAGACCGATGACGACGGCAGGCAGCGGGCCGGCCCGGTCGCACCACGGACCGGACAGGACCGTGCCGAGGACCTGAAGCGTCGTGAGCAGGGAGAAGGCCAGCCCGTAGGCGTGGCCGGCGCCGAGCTCGGCACCGGCCGGGGGCATCGCCGTCGAGACCGCCATACCCTCGAAGGCGAAGATCGTGACGCTGACGACGATCGCGAGGGTGAGCAACCGGTACGGTCCGGAGAAGGCGCCGTGGTCGGTTCCGCGCGCTGCCGGCTGCGGACCCCCCTTCATGCCCGCCACTGGCTCCGGCTGACCAGCACGTCCTTGAGGATGTCGGGACGGTCGGTGACGATGCCGTCCACACCCAGGTCGAGCAGCCGATGCATCTCGTCCGCATCGTCGATGGTCCACACGTGGACCTGCTTGCCGGCCTGGTGAGCCCGGCGCAGCAGGGCGGGGGTGACCACCGTCAGCTCCCGGGAGCTGCGTGGCAAAGGTTGGCTCACCGGGATCTGCAGAGCCACCGCAGGCGAGCGAAGCAGCGCGCTGAGGCGCCTCGGCAGGAGCCTGGTCGCGGCCACGTCGGTCGGTCCTGCCGAGGTGGCCACGCGACCGCCGCTCAACCGCCGGAACCGGGCCAGCCGCCGGTCCGAGAAGGACCCGACGCAGACCCGATCCTGGGCGCCCATGTCACAGATGAGCCGCCACAGCGGCTCGATGGCGCCAGGGGCCTTGATGTCGATGTTGAACCGGGCATCGGGGAACGACTCGAGCAGCTGGGCCAGCGTCGGGATCGGCTCACGACCGCCGATCCGCGCCTGGCGCACGACCGACCAGGGCAACGAGGCGATCGCCCCGCGGACGTCCGAGACCCGGTCCAGGTGCTCGTCGTGAAAGGCCACCAGCACCCCGTCGGCGCTCGCGTGGACGTCGGTCTCTAGGTACCGAAAGCCCAACCCGATGGCGTTGGCGAAGGCCGTGGCCGAGTTCTCCAACCCCACATTGGGCGGGTAGAACGAACCCCCCCGGTGCGCCAGGGCCATGGGCGGGGTGTGGAAGTACGGGAAGTCGGCTGCCGTCGGCACGGCCCTAGCCTGCCACGTCGTCAGGCTCCGGAAGCGTCCGTCAACCAGACCGCGACATCGCAGGGCAGTGCGTCCTCGGCAACTGGTTCCGAGGACACCAGAATCGTCATACCCGCCGGTATGGCGACCGGCTCAGACCCGAGGTTCACCAAGAGCAGGACATCCGGCGCGGCGGGGCCCACCAGGCGGGCCGCCACGACGTCCTCGGCATACCCGTCGGCCCAGTGCAGGGTGCGGCGGCCCAGGCCGAGGTCGCGACGGACCTGCAACAACCGGCGGTACAACTCGAGGGTCGAGTCGGCCACACCGCGCTGAGCATCCGCGGCCAGCGCGTCATACCCCGCGGGCTGCGGCAACCAGGTGGCCCCCGTGGGACTGAAGCCGGCACCCGGCGCGCCCTGGGTCCAGGGCAGCGGAACCCGGCAGCCGTCGCGACCGAGCTCGGCGCCTCCGCTGCGCAGGAAGGCGGGGTCCTGGCGCACCTCGTGGGGCAAGGCGGTGTGCTCCGGCAGGCCGAGTTCCTCCCCCTGGTAGAGGTATGCCGCGCCCGGGAGGGCGAGCATGAGGGTGGTCGCGGCTCGGGCCCGCCGCAGGCCGAGGGCTGCGTCCGGCTGCGGGTCGCCGGCGCCGATGCCGTGCGGGCGGGGGGTGCCGACCGGGTAACCGAGGCGGGTCGCGTGGCGCACGACGTCATGATTGGACAACACCCAGGTCGGCGGTGCGCCGACCGACTCGGCCTGGCGCACCATGTCGCTCACCGTGCGGACCAGGTCGGTGGCGCGCCAGTCGCACAGGAGGAAGTCGAAGGAGAACGCCTGGTGGAGCTCGTCGGGGCGCAGGTAGCGCATGAGGCGCTCGGGCGGCTCGACCCAGGCCTCGGCGCAGAGCACCCGCTCGGGGTTGTCGTACTCCTCGACGACGGTGCGCCAGCCCCGGTAGATCTCGTGGACCCCCTCCTGGTCCCACATCGGCGATGTCCCGTCCTGACCAGCGCCGGGTGCGGCATCGAGGAGGTGCTGCTCGGACGCGGTGTCCGGCAGGCCCTCGGCCTTGACCAGCCCGTGGGCGACATCGATCCGGAACCCGGCGACGCCGCGGTCGAGCCAGTACCGCAAGATCGCGTGGAACTCGTCGCGGACCTGCGGGTTCTCCCAGTTCAGATCGGGCTGTGTGACGTCGAACAGGTGGAGGTACCACTCGCCGGGCGTCCCGTCGGGGTCGGTGACCCTCGTCCAGGCCGGACCGCCGAACACCGACCGCCAGTTGTTCGGCGGCTCCGCGCCGGCCGGGCCCCGCCCTGGGCGGAAGAGATACCGTTCCCGCTCCATCGACCCAGGCGGTGCCGCCAGGGCCGCCCGAAACCAGGGGTGCTCGTCCGAGGTGTGATTGGGCACCACGTCGAGCAGGACCTTCAGGCCCAGGTCCGCGGCGCGCTCGAACAACCCGTCGAGGTCCCCCATGGTGCCGAACAACGGATCGACATCGCGGTAGTCGGCCACGTCATACCCGGCGTCGGCCATGGGCGAGGGGTAGATCGGAGAGAGCCAGATGGCGTCGACACCGAGGTCGGCAACATGGTCCAGGCGGCTCGTGATGCCCGGCAGGTCGCCGATGCCGTCCCCAGAAGCATCGGCGAAGCTGCGCGGGTAGATCTGGTAGGTGACGGCGTCACGCCACCACGTCATGAGCTCTCCTCCAGGGTGTTGACCAACGCGTCAGCGGCCTGCGTGAGGTAGGTGCGCAGAGCCGCGTCGTGCTCGGCCGGCAGTTGGAGCGCGTCGAGCGAGCCGAGCATGTGCCGCAGCCACCGGTCCCGCTGCTGCGGGGTGACAGCGTACGGCGCGTGCCGCAGCCGCAACCGCGGGTGTCCACGGAGCTCCTGGTAGGTCGTTGGCCCGCCGAAGTACTGCTCGAGGAACAGCTGCAGACGGACCCGCGCTGGCTCGAGCTCGGCCTCCGGGTAGAGCGCGCGCAGGGCGGGATCGTCGGCCACCCCCGCATAGAACCCACGGGTCAGGGCCTCGAACGTCTCGTGACCGCCGAGGTCGTCATACAGAGTCATCCAGCTCAGTCTCTCTCACCCAGGTGGCGGCGTGATGGCCGAGCTCGGGGGCAGCTGGGGGCCGCGCACCCCGGCGGCGTCCAACGCCACCTTGACGCGCTCGCGCACCTCCCGGGCGACGGCCGCGTGTTCGTCGGGGACGCACTGCGCCTCGACGCGGATCGTCATCGCCCCGGCGGCGACCGATTCCACCCCGGCCACCTTCGGCGCTGCGACCAGACGCTCGACCCACGCCGGCTCGGTGGCGAAGGACGCCAGCGCCTGTTTGATGACGTCGGTGGCCCGGACGATGTCCTCGTCATACGCGATGGGTATGTCGACCAGCGCCAACGCCCAGCCTTGGGAGTGGTTGCCGATCCGCAGGATCTCGCCGTTGCGGACGTACCAGATCCGGCCGGCCCGATCCCGCAGCCGGGTGACGCGCAGCGAGACGTCCTCGACGTAGCCGACCGCCTCGCCGGTGTCGATGTAGTCGCCGACGCCGTACTGGTCCTCCACGATCATGAAGATCCCGGACAGGAAGTCCTTCACCAGGCTCTGGGCGCCGAATCCGAGCGCGACCCCACCCACTCCGGCCGAGGCGAGCAACGGGCCCAACGGGATGCCGACGATGGCCATGACCGTCAGCAGCGTCATCGTCACGATGGTCACCGTCGCGACCGATTTGAGCACCGAGGCCAGCGTCTCGATCCGCTGGATCTGCCGACCCGGGGCCAGCTCGGTGACCGAGGCGAAGACCCGCTCGCTGCGCGACGGGGAACGACGCAACCGGTCCTCGTGCCGTTCGACGGCGGCGCGGACCACCCGGGTGATGAGCCGGTGGACGAACCAGCGCAGGATCACGGCGAAGACAACGGTCAACGCCACGAGCAGGGGCGCCCCGAGGGCCCATGTGCTCGCCTGTTCCCAGGTCAGCGCGGGCACCAGTGGCGTGCTCATGGCGGGAGTGCCTCCTTCGCGCGGTGTCTGTCTCGCCGAGCGTCATTGTCGTGGCTGGGCCTGCCCGGTCGTGACAGACTCGCCGGGTGAGCGAGGCACCATCCACGCTGCTTCAGGACCTGGCCAGGGCCTGTGGGGTCAGCACCGAGTTCTGGGACTGGCAGGGTCGGCATACCGTCGTGTCTGCCGAGACGATCCGCGCCGTCCTCGCGGCCCTCGACATCGAGGCCCCGGACGACGAGACCGCGGCCAAGGCGCTGCGCGAGGTGCAGCGGCGTCCGTGGCGACGGGTGCTGCCCCCGGTCGTCGTGTTGCGGCAGGGGTGGACGCCGTGGGTGCCCGTTCATCTCCCGCACGGCCACGGGGTCAGCGTCCGGATCGTCCTGGAAGACGGCTCCAGCCGGGACGTCAAGCAGGTCGACCACTGGGTGCCACCGCGGATGATCGACGGTCAGGAAGTGGGCGAAGCGACCGTCGAGCTGCCCGATGACCTGCCGCTCGGCTGGCATACCCTGATCGCCAGGTATGACGGCACCGAGGCCACCTGCCCGGTCGTGGTCACTCCCCACCGTCTCGAGCTGCCCGAGCGGCTGAGCCGGGGCCGTTGCTGGGGGCTCATGGCGCAGATCTACTCGGTGCGCTCCACGAACAGCTGGGGCATCGGCGACCTCGCCGACCTCGCCGAGGTGGCGTCGTGGGGTGGGGATGTCGGGGCCGACTTCGTCCTGGTCAACCCGCTGCACGCCGCCGAACCGGTCACCCCGATGGAGCCGTCTCCCTATCTGCCGACGACCCGCCGGTTCGCCAACCCCGTCTACATCCGGGTCGAGGACATCCCCGAGGTCGCATACCTCGACCCCGCCGAACGCAAACAAGTGGCCGGGCTGGCCAAGAAGGCTCGGGCGCTGGACACCAGCGACACGGTGGATCGGGACGCCGTATGGCGACTCAAGGTGGGCGCGCTGCGCATCGTCCACGCCGCACCGCGCTCGCCTCGCCGGGACCGCGAACTGGACGGGTACATCGCCACCGAGGGCCAGGGCCTGGTCGACTTTGCCACGTGGTGCGCGCTGGTGGCCTACCACGGCCTTGACGCGGCCAACTGGCCGGCCGGCCTGGACGATCCGGCCGGAGAACAGGTCGCAGCCTTCCGGGAGGAGGCGGCACGCGACATCCACTTCTACGCGTGGATGCAGTGGGTCCTCGATGACCAACTGCGCGCGGCCCAGGCCGACGCACGGCGGGCAGGGATGGGCCTGGGCGTCATTCACGACCTGGCCGTCGGCGTCCACCCCACCGGAGCCGACGCCTGGGGCCTGTCCTCGGTGCTCGCCCAGGGTGTGACCGTGGGCGCGCCGGCCGACCAGTACAACCAACTGGGCCAGGACTGGAGCCAGCCACCGTGGCGTCCCGACCGGTTGGCCGAGACCGGGTACGCGCCCTACCGCGACATGCTTCGCACGGTGCTCCGACATGCCGGCGGTATCCGGGTCGATCACGTGTTGGGCCTGTTCCGGCTGTGGTGGGTGCCCGCCGGCCTGCCGGCCAGCGCCGGTGCTTACGTGCGCTATGACCACGAGGCGCTGGTCGGCATCCTCGCCCTGGAGGCTCAGCGGGCCGGCGCGGTGGTCATCGGCGAGGATCTGGGGACCGTGGAGCCGTGGGTACGTGACTACCTGCGGGCTCGCGGCATCCTCGGCACCTCCATCCTGTGGTTCGAGCGCAACTTCGCCGGGGGAGGCGAGCCGCTACCTCCGGAGAGCTACCGCGAGCTCTGTCTGGCGACCGTGACGACCCACGACCTGCCGCCGACCCTGGGCTATCTCGAGGGTGTGCACATCGACATCCGGCACCAGTTGGGCCTGCTCACCCGGTCCCTCGATGAGGAGCGGGCAACCGACGCCGCCGAGCAGGCCGGGGTCCTGGCTGAGCTGCGGCACCGTGGGCTGCTCGACTCCGCGCACCCGACGCCGCAGGACGTCGTGGTCGCGCTGCACCGGTTCCTCGGCCAGACCGCCTCGCTGCTCCTGGGCCTCTCGCTTCCCGATCTGACGGGGGATCGGCGCCCCATGAACCAACCGGGCACCGACGAGGAGTACCCGAACTGGCGACTGCCGCTGGCGGACTCTGACGGCCGGCCGGTCCTCCTTGAGGACCTCATGCGGCTGCCGTTCGCTCGCACGCTGGCCGAGGCAGTGCGGCCACAGTGACCGAGACGCCGCGGCCGTGAGCTCGACTCCGTCGGGGTGGCGAATCAGCCGACCGCCGCGGCTTCGTCGAAAGCCTGGGCCAGGGTGGCCCTGGCACACTCATCACGCCGCTCGCTGACCAGCCTGAGCAAGCCAGCCGGCCCGTCCGGGTGCGCGTCGAGCCAGGCCTGCGTCGTCGCGAGGAGTTCGGGACCCATCAAGGGCGCCGGGTAGAACTCCTCGACGACGAAGGTGCCGACCCCGACGCCGCGCCGATTCCACACGTCGAGCAACGCGTCGTGATATCGAGCCACGTAGGGGGCGAGCAGTGTCGGGTCGAGGCTTCGCACGAACCCGGCGCCGAGCGCCTGGACCATCGAGTTCGACTCCCCGTCCCCGTCGACCGCACGGGAGAAGGCGTCCTCCTTGGCCGCGAGCGTGGGTCGCGCGGCGAGCGTCTGCCCCAGCCGTTCGGCGCCGGTCAAGGTGGGGTCCCGCTCCGCTTCGGCGTGAATGCGGTCGTCGTCGGCCTGCCCGAGGGCCACCACAGCCCGCAGGAGCACCCACCTGAGCTCGGTGTCGACGGTCAGCCCGGGCAACACCGCCCGGCCCTCGAGCAGGTCGTCGAGGTACGCGCCGTCCGCCGGGGTTGTCGCCAACCCGGCGTATGCCGTAAGGAGCTGGTGCTGTGCGTCCGAGTCGGGTGCGGCCGCCTCGACGAGGCGACGCAGCTCGCCCGCGACGCGCTCGCGGACGGCCGAACGCAGGGTCGGCGCGACATACGACCGGACCGCCCTGGCGAGCACGCTGAGCAGGACGCTCAGGGTAGGCGAGTGGTCTTCCCGGGGGATGCTGCGCAGGGCCAGGTCGACGAACTCGCTCGCGCGCAACTCGCCCTGCTTGACCATGTCCCAGGCGGCGCTGATGACGATCGACTTGGGCAGGGGATCCGGATAGCCGTGCGGGTGGGCCAGCGCGGTGGCCATCGAACGGTCGTCGAGCCTGGTCTTGGTGTAGGCGAGGTCTTCGTCGTTGAGCAGGAGCAGATCCGGCTGGGCCTCTCCGACGAGCTCGGGGACGTCGGAACGGTCACCGACGACATCGACCTCAAGATATCGGCGACGCACCATCTGCTCACCCTGGACGTCATACAGGCCGATGCCGAGGCGGTGCGGGCGAAGTCGCGGGTCGGCCGCCCCGGGGGACTGATGGATGACGAAGGAGGTGTAGTGCCCTTCCTCGACCACCGCCTCGTTGCGCAACGTGGTCACCCCCGAGGTGGTCAGCCAGAGCTGTGCCCACTCCTGAAGGTCCCGGCCGGAGGTCTTCTCCAGCTCGGTGAGGAAGTCGGCCAGGGTGGTGTTGCCCCAGGAGTGCTTGGCGAAGTAGGCCCGGATCCCCGCGGTGAAGGCGTCCCGACCCACCCACGCCACGAGCTGCTTGAGCACCGCTGCGCCCTTGGCGTAGGTGATCCCGTCGAAACTGGTCTCGACGTCTTCCAGGTGCCGCATGTCCGCGGCGATGGGGTGCGTCGATGAGCGCTGATCCTGGTCGTAGGCCCACGTCTTCTCGTGGATGCTGAAGGTCGTCCACGCCGTCGTCCACCGCGTCGCCTCGGCCATGGCTGCGGTCGAGGCCCATTCGGCGAACGACTCGTTGAGCCACAAGTCGTCCCACCACTTCATCGTCACCAGGTCGCCGAACCACATGTGCGCGAGCTCGTGGAGCAGGGTCAGGGCTCGCCGTTCGATGGTCGCCTCGGCGACCTTTGAACGGAACACATAGAGCTCGGCGACGGTCACCGCCCCGACGTTCTCCATCGCGCCCATGTTGTACTCCGGGGCGAAGACTGTGTCGTACTTCGGGAACGGGAAGGCCGAGTCGAACTCGGCCTCGAAGTAGCCGAAACCCGTCTTCGTCACATCGAGGACGTTGTCGGTGTCGAGGTGCTCGGCCAACGACGCGCGGATGAAGACCCCGAGGGGGATCATCCCGGCCCGGGTGCGGACCGAGTCGTAGGTGCCGACGTAGGGCCCGGCGTGGATGGCCGTCACGTATGACGACAGCCGCGGCGTCGGCTCGAAGGCCCACGTGGCGAGGTCCTCGTCACGGGTCCCGGTCGTGCCGCGGCCCGCGGGCGAGGAGGCCGGAGTCGGCATACAGCTGATGACCTGCCAGCGCGCAGGGGCGGTGACGGTGAAGGCAAACTCCGCCTTGAGGTCCGGCTGCTCGAACACCGCGAAGACCCGCCGGGCATCCGACACCTCGAACTGGCTGTACAGGTAGACCTCGTCGTCGACCGGGTCGACGAATCGGTGCAGCCCCTCTCCGGTGCGCATGTACCGTCCGGTGGCGGCCACCGTCACGACGTTGTGCTCGGCCAGGTCGGCAAGGTGGACCCGTGAGTCGACGAACACCTCGGCCGGGTCGAGGGCGCGCCCGTTGAGGACGACCTCCTCGACAGAGTCGGCGATGAGGTCGAGAAACGTCGACCCGCCGGGCTGGCTGCACGTGAACGTCGCCGTCGAACGGGTCCGGAACGTGGTCGCCCCGCACCCGAGATGCAGCTCGACGTCGTAGCGGTCCACCGCGATGAGGGCTGCGCGGGTGGCGGCCTCTTCGCGGGTGAGGTTGGTTCCAGGCACAGGGGTCCTCCTCGACCGACGGCGCGGGAATGTCAGCCATGATCGCACGTCGAGGCCCTGGCAAGATGGGCGCATGACGATCCCCGCCGGCGGCCACCGGACCGCGGTACGCATGTGGTTCGACCCCGTGTGCCCATGGGCCTGGATGACCTCGCGCTGGCTCGTGGAGGTCGAGCGGGTCCGGCCGGTCGAGGTGACCTGGTCGGTGATGAGTCTGGCCGTCCTCAATGAGGGCCGGGACCTGCCGCCGGACTATCAAGCGCTCATGACGGCAGCATGGGGACCGGTGCGCGTCATCATCGCGGCCGCCCGCGACCACGGCCCCAGTGTCGTCAAGCCGCTGTACGACGCCATCGGCAGCCGGATCCACCCTGGCGGGCGCACGGACCTTACGGCTGTGATGGCCGAGGCCCTCGCCGAGGTCGGGCTGCCGGCGGATCTGGCCGGGGTGGCTGGCACCGACGAGGTCGACGGGTTGCTGCGGGCCAGCCACGCGGAGGGAATCGACCTGGTCGGCCAGGACGTCGGGACCCCGGTCGTGGCCGTCGACGGCGTCGCCTTCTTCGGCCCGGTCGTCAGCCCCGCGCCCAAGGGGGAGGCCGCCGGGCTGCTCTGGGACGGCTGCGTGCTCGTGGCCGACACGCCCGGCTTCTTCGAGCTGAAGCGCAGCCGGACCATCGGTCCGATCTTCGACTGAGCCCCACCCACCCGAAAGGAAACTCCGTGCGCGTGCACCTCGGCGGCGATCATGCTGCCTTCGACCTCCAGCAGGCCCTCGTGGCCCATCTGCGCGATGCCGGCCACGACGTCGTCGACCACGGACCACACGGGTATGACGCCGAGGACGACTACCCGGTCTACGTGCTGCGCGCCGCCGAGGCGGTCGCCGCCGAGCCTGGCTCGCTGGGTGTCGTGCTCGGCGGTTCCGGCAACGGAGAGCAGATCGCGGCCAACAAGGTGCGCGGCATCCGGGCGGCTCTGGCGTGGTCACCGGAGTTGGCCGTTCTTGCTCGCGAGCACAACGACGCGCAGGTCGTGTCCATCGGCGGCCGGTTCACGGCGGTTGCGGACGCCTGTGCCATCGTCGACGCCTTTGTCGGCACCTCGTTCAGCGCCGAGCCCCGGCACGCGCGCAGACTCCAAATGGTGTCGTCCTACGAGGCGGGCGCGGGGTTGCCCCCGATCTGAGCGGTCCCGTCAGCGGGAGGTATAGCGACCGCGCGGGGTGCGCTGCCTGGACAGCAGGAGCAGCACCACCCCGGTGGCCAGCAAGAGCCCGGCCAAGGCACTTTGCAGTGCCGGGTCCTTGGCCGCACCGGTCGCCGGCAAGGTGGGGTCGGTCGTTGTCGACGTGCTCGGTGTCGTGGTGCTCGAGGTCGTGGTGCTGGACGTCGTGGTGCTGGACGTCGTGGTGCTCGACGTCGTCGTGCTCGACGTCGTCGTGGTGGTCGTGGTCGTCGTCGTGGTGGTCGTCGTTGCCGTACCGGTGGCTTCGCCGGAACCGGAGAATCGACGCACGGTGTTGGTCACCTCGACGGGCGTTTCGCCGTAGATCGAGATCTGAGCGATGTTGGTGTATTCGGTCAGCGTCGTGTCGGTCACCGTCGCCGTCCCGCGCACCCGGACGTGATAGTCGGCAGGGATGTTGCGCAACGCGACGACGAAGCCGCGCGGCGAACTCGCGTCAGGGCAGGTCACCGTGCGATTGGCGAGAGGAACCGGTGCGAACGTGCCCGGAACACCCCCGGCGTCGGGGGCCATCTGCACGGTCAGGGACGAACAGGTGACTTGCACGCCGACGCTGGGGATGTCCGTGATCGTCACGGTCCGGTCGGCATCTGGGACCGCGTCCAAAGTGGTGGCGAAGATGGCGAAGGTGAAGCCGTCCTGCAAGGTCCGGTCCGTCCAGCGGAACTCCTTGCGGGTGAGGGGGTTGTTGGTGTTCGGTCCGACAACTGTCACGTCGTCAGTGAAGGTGTCGTCCTTGGTGGTGAACGTGGCGGTGACGACGTCGCCCTCGGTGACCGTCCCTGCCTTGAAGTAGGTCATGAAGTCGACAGTCCCGACGACGTTGGCGTGCTGCTCGACGTAGTCGGTCAGAGTGAAGGTCGCGGTGGTCCCGGTCACCACAACGTGGGCGACAACGGCGCCGGTGCCCGGGTCGAGCACGTCGAAGGAGGCACCCACCCACCCAAAAGGATCGGACAGGGCGAGGGTGAAGGTGTCACCGGCGACGGCGCCGGGCGGGATGGCGAAGGTGGCCTGGACGCTCATGTGGTCGGTGTCCGTCGCAGTGCCTGGGATGATCTGGACGTCGGTGAAGACCCCACCGAGTTCGGTGGCCCGGGCCGGCGTGGCGCTAGTGGACTGGACGATCAACAGCGCTGCCAGAAAGGCGAGGATCGCGAGCACCCGGGAGAGGGGTGGCGCGGAGACGGTTCTCACGGACGGGTCACCTCGGAGGTTGCGTGCGGCTGATCTGAGCCCCCGTCGCCCGCGGCAGCGTGGGGCGCTTCTCAGAGTCCGGACTGATCGTAGTGCAACCACGCCCGCAGCGTCTCGGGTCGCGCGGTAGTGGTCATACTTGTGCGGTGCGCCGCCCGGTCCTGACCTATCGCGGCCGTCGAGGCCGCATCTCGGCGTTGACCCGCGAGCGCAGCCAGGTCCTGCTGCCGCGGTATTCGGTCCCGCCGGAGGGGCTGGTGACGTCCTGGCGTGGGGCGCCGCTCGTCATCGACATCGGTTGTGGTCACGGGGGAGCAACCCTGGCGTATGCCGAACATCACCGCGCACACGATGTCGTGGCCGTCGACGTCCACGTGCCCGGGCTGGCCCGTCTCGCAGCCGCCATCGAGGACCAGGGGCTGGATTCGGTCCACCTTCACCAGGGCGACGCCGTGCCACTTCTGGGCCGGGTGGCCGATACCAGCCTGGCCGCGGCGCTGCTGCTCTTTCCGGACCCCTGGCCGAAATCGAAGCACGTCAAGCGGCGCTTCGTCGCCGCAGAGCGGCTCGAACTCGTCCTCGACAAGCTCATGCCGGGCGCCGCGCTGCACGTGGCCACCGACCAGCCGGCGTACGTGGACTACCTCGTCGACCAGGCATCGCGCCTTCAGGGTGCCCGCGTGACCGAGGTCGAGCGACCGCCCTGGCGCCCAGTGGCCGGCTTCGAGGTAGCCGCCGTCGCCGCGGGACGGACGGTGGTCGATGTCGTGGTGTGGCGCGAGGTCGACGGTGTTTCCGGCACCGGGAAGTAGGCAACCAACCGGGTGCTCGCGCCGCCGGCGTTGAGCGCGGCCTCGCTCCTCGTCACGACGCGGCGGTGCGGCACGACGTGGACGACCAGAAGTGCGCTGGCCATCGTGCTCGACAGAAGAAGGCCCTGGGAGGACGGCGGCTGAGCGGTCACCGCGATGATCAGGCCGATCAGGAGCACCGGGACCGCCGTCGCGGCCCGACGGGCGGTGCTGGACTGCAACTCGGCCAGCGCTCGGTCGTCGCGCACGTCGGGTGCCAGGCTCGGATCGAGCGGGTGCAGGCGATACCCGACGATGTCGCAGACGAGATGGGAGACGAAGGCCAGGACGACGATGGCGGCCATGGCCAGTGGGGCCGCGAGCTCGCCCGGGCCGGCGATCGTCGTGAGTGCGACCCCTGCGAGCACCGGGAAGGCGCTGAGACATATGGCACCGACACGCAGCACGCGGGCGCGGCGAACCCGCACCGCACTCTCGCCTTCGACCCCGCCGGGCGACACGAGCGGGTGACGGGAATCGAACCCGCATGACCAGCTTGGAAGGCTGGAGCTCTGCCATTGAGCTACACCCGCGACAGCGTGACCGTTCGGGTCGCGCCAGGCAGATAGCCTAGTCCCCGGCCACCGATGCCGTGTTCCATCGGCTCTGGCCCGCGGGGTATGGCGCAGTTTGGTAGCGCGTCCGCTTTGGGAGCGGAAGGCCGCCGGTTCAAGTCCGGCTACCCCGACAGGCAGCCGCCCCGGCGCCAGCCGGGGGCGGCTGCGGTTGGGGGCGGCCGGGCGCTGGGAGCGCCGGAGGTGACGAGGGCGTGGTTCCGGCTACCCCGACAGGCAGCCGCCCCGGCGCCAGCCGGGGGCGGCTAGGATGGTCCGCTGGCGCAGGGCGCCGGCCCTCTGGGGCGGATCGCCATACCTGTGCCTGGACCAAAGCCACCGACCTGCTGGAGAGCCGCACCGTGAAGAGCGCCGTCGAGACCCTGTCCCCGACCCGGGTCAAACTGACCGTCGAGGTCCCGTTCGACGAGCTCAAGCCGAGCCTGGACGCGGCCTACCGCACCATCGGGCAGCAGATTCAGGTGCCGGGATTCCGCAAGGGCAAGGTGCCCACGCGCATCATCGACCAGCGAGTCGGCCGCGGTGCGGTGCTGCAGGAAGCGGTCAACGAGGCACTGCCCACCTTCTACGGGCAGGCCGTCGACGAGAACCAGCTCCGCCCGCTGGGACAGCCCGAGGTCGATGTCACCGAGGTGCCCGTCGAGGACGGCCAGCAGCTGGCCTTCACCGCCGAGGTGGACGTCCGTCCGGAGATCTCCCTGCCGGACCTGGACGGGATCGCGGTCACCGTTGACGCCGCCGAGGTGTCCGACGACGAGATCGACGAGCGGCTGACGACGTTGCGCCAGCGGTTCGGCACCTTGACCGGCGTGGAGCGGTCCACGGCGGACGGCGACTTCGTCTCCATCGACTTGTCGGCCGCCATCGCCGGCGAGGAGATCGACTCCGTCACCGGTGTCTCCTACGAGGTCGGCAGCCACCAGATGCTCCCCGGCCTGGACGAGGCCCTGGTGGGGATGAGCGTCGGGGAGACCAAGACCTTCACCGCGCCGCTGGCCGGCGGCGACCACGAGGGCGAGGACGCCGAGTGCGTCGTCACCGTCCAGAGCGTCAAGGAACGGGTGCTGCCCGAGCTCGACGACGAGTTCGCCCAGCTGGCCAGCGAGTTCGACACCCTGGAGGACCTGCGGGCCGACCTTGCCCAGGAGGTCGCCCAGAGCAAGCGCTACGGCCAGGGCCTGCAGGCGCGGGATCGCCTCATGGACCACCTGCTGGAGACGGTCGAGTTCCCCGTGCCCGAGGGCATCGTCGAGGCCGAGGTGCGCAGCCACCTCGAACAGGAGGGCAAGGCGCCCGACGACGAGCACGGTGTCGAGGTGGCCGAGGAGACCCGCAAGGGCCTGCGCAGCCAGCTGCTCCTGGACGCCATCGCCGAGGAGCGCGGCGTGCAGGTCGGGCAGAGCGACCTCATCGAGTACCTCATCATGTCCGCGCAGCAGTACGGCATCGACCCCAACGAGTTCGCCAAGATGGTCGACGAGCGGGGCCAGATCCCCGCGATCGTCGGCGAGGTGGCCCGCCGCAAGGCGCTGGCCAGCGTGCTGGAGAAGGCCGTCGTCACGGACTCGGCTGGCGCCCCGGTCGACCTCGAGGCCCTCAACCCGCGCCCGGCGCAGGCCTCCGAGGTCAGCGAGCCGGAGCAGGACACCGCGCCCGACGCCTGATCCGGCATACCTCGCTGTGCGCTCACGGCGAACACGCCCGAACTCGGGAGTGTTCGACCGGGGAGCGGCGTTAGGGTCACTGTGCGCAAGCGACCACGACGCGACGAGGAGACTGTGGTGAGCGACCCCCGGGAGATCGTCTCCGCCGACCGACCCATCGGTGGCGGGCTCGACGACCACATCTATAACCGGCTCCTCAAGGAGCGGATCATCTTCCTCGGGTCTGATGTCCGCGACGACAACGCCAACACCATCTGCGCCCAGATGCTGCTCCTGGCCGCGGAGGACCCCGAGAAGGACATCTGGCTCTACATCAACAGCCCAGGTGGCTCGGTGACCGCCGGTATGGCGATCTTCGACACGATGCAGTGGGTGCCCAATGACGTGTGCACCGTCGCCATGGGCCTGGCCGCGTCGATGGGTCAGTTCCTCCTCTCGGCAGGCACCAAGGGCAAGCGCTACGCGACCCCGCACGCGCGGATCATGATGCACCAGCCGCTGGGCGGCATCGGCGGGACGGCTTCGGACATCAAGATCCAGGCCGAGCAGATGCTGCACATCAAGAAGCAGATGGCCGAACTCATCGCCGACCACACCGGCCAGAGCGTGGAGCAGATCGAGCGCGACTCGGACCGGGACCGCTGGTTCACCGCCGCCGAGGCCAAGGAGTACGGATTCGTCGACCACGTCTTCACGCGGGCCTCCCAGGTCGGCACCCCGAGCAGCGACAGCGAGAAGTGAGCGCCATGACCTCGATGACCCCCCGCCCGTATGGCGGCCTGCAGGTGCCCCAGCCGACCGGGCGCTACATCCTGCCGCAGTTCGAGGAGCGCACGTCCTACGGGATGAAGCGCCTCGACCCCTACACCAAGCTGTTCGAGGACCGGATCATCTTCCTCGGCGTGCAGGTCGACGACGCGTCCGCGGACGACATCATGGCCCAGCTCATCGTGCTGGAGTCCCAGGACCCCGACCGCGACATCCTCATGTACATCAACAGCCCCGGCGGCTCGTTCACCGCCATGACGGCGATCTACGACACGATGATGTACATCAAGCCGGACGTGCAGACCTTCGTCATCGGGCAGGCCGCGTCCGCGGCCGCCGTGCTGCTGGCCGCCGGCGCCCCCGGCAAGCGGTTCGCCCTGCCCAATGCGCGCATGCTGGTCCACCAGCCGGCGCTCGCCGGCGGCGACTACGGCCAGGCCTCGGACATCGAGATCCAGGCCAATGAGGTGCTGCGCATGCGTTCGTGGCTCGAGGACACCCTGGCTCACCACACCGGCCGCAGCGTCGAGCAGGTCCGCGAGGACATCGAGCGGGACAAGATCCTCTCGGCCGAGAAGGCCATGGAGTACGGCCTGATCGACCAGGTGCTCGCCTCGCGCAAGGCGTCGCTCCAGCGCTGACCCCCAGGGGCCCCGCAAACCCACTCAGTGGTGGATGCGGGGCACCCAGGCCGGCCCGCTGTGGGCTCGGTCCCCGAGCAGGGCGAGCACACCGGGCAGGACGATGCCGCGCACGAGTGTCGCGTCGAGCAGCACGGCTGCGGCCAGACCGACCCCGAGTTGCTTCATCTCCAGCGACGACAGCGTGCCGAACACGGCGAACACCGCCACCATCACTGCTGCCGCGCTGGTCACCACCCCCGCGGAGCGGGCCACCCCGTGCCGCACGGCATCACGGGGGTCATGCCCCGCGTCGTAGGCCTCGCGGACTCGGCTGGTGACGAAGACGTGGTAGTCCATGGACAGGCCGAACAGGATGACGAACATGAGCATCGGCAGCCACGAGGCGATCGCGCCGGTCGAGGTGAAGTCGAGCAGACCTTCTGCCCAGGTCCCGCCGAAGACCAGGGTGAGCACGCCGAAGGCCGCGCCGACAGACAGGATGTTGAGCAGCACGCTGGCTCCGGCGAGCCACAACGACCCGAACGACACCGTCATGACGACGAAGGTCAGCAGCAGGACGAAGCCGACCACCCACGGCAGCCGCTGGTCCATCCACTGCGTCAGGTCGGTGGCCGCTGCCTCACCACCGACGTGCACCTGGGCCGCCGGCAACGCCGCGCGCAGCGCCGGGACCACCTGGTCGCGGATCGCCTCCACCGCTTGGGGGAGCCGCTCGTCCGTGCCGTCCAGGCCCACCCCGATGCTGAGCACCGACACGACACCGTCATCGGAGTGGTCGATGGTGTCCGACACCGCGGTGACGTGCGCCAGGCCGGCGGCCTGGGTGCCGGCCCGGCGCAGCGCCTCGTCCACGGTCGCGGGCGAGTCGCTCGGAGCCGACACCACGATCCGCAGGGCAGTGCCCTCGGTCGGGGCCGCCGTTTCCAGCTGGCGGTAGGCCTTGACGACCGCGAGGTCCTGGGGCAGTGCGTCGACACCACCGAGTGCGGTGCGCATGGTCAGACCGGGCACGGCCAGCGCGCTCAGGAGGGCCGCGCAGCCGATGACCCAGAGCAGCGGCCGGCGCACCACGGCGCTGGCGAGCCGGCCCCACCCCGACGTCATCGACCCGCGCCGTGCGGCTCGCCGAGCGCTGAACGGCAACCGGACCGCATCGGTTGCCCGGCCGAGGACCGCGAGCAGGGCAGGGAGGACGGTCACGGTGCCCAGGACCGCGACGGCCACGACGAGGATGGTGCCGAGCGCCAACGACGTGAACAGTCCGCCGGCGACGAGCATCCCGGACATCGCCACGACCACGGTGAGCCCGGAGATAACCACGGCCCGTCCGGCGGTGCCGCCTGCGGCGACGATCGCTTGGCGCACCGAAAGGCCCGCCGCGCGTTCCTCGGAGACCCGGCGCATGACGAAGAGGGAGTAGTCCACGCCGACGGCCAGTCCGATGAGCAGGACCAGGCTCTGGGTGTTCGGGTCGACGCTGATCAGCCCTCGTGAAGCCGCCGACGTCAGTCCCAGGGCGACGACGACCGAGCCGATCCCGAGGAGCAACGGCACGCCGGCGGCGACGAGGGCGCCGAAGGCGACGAGCAGGACGATCAACGTGATGGGCAGGCTGATCACCTCGGCGCGCTGGAAGTCCGCACCGAGGGTCGCGTCGAACTCGTGGCGGATCGAGCCGAGCCCGATCTGGCCGACCTGGAGGTCCGGGTGGGCCGCCGCGAACCGGGCGGTGGCGGCGAGCAACGGCTCGACGACCTCGTCGGCCGGTGGGGTGGCGGTGGAGTTGTCGTCGTCGGCAGCCAGTGTGACGGGAAGGACGATGCTGCGCCCGTCCCTTCCCGGCATCGGTGTGCCGACGGTCGCGACGCCGGTCACGCCGGTGACCTCCCGGGTCAGACGGGCACCGAGGTCCCGTGCGGCGCCCTCGTCGAGGGCGCCGGCGCGAGAGGTGACGACGATCGTCTCGACCGGTCGGCCGTTGAGGCCGGGACGGTCGGTCAGGCGCTCGGCCTCGGCCGAGTCGCCGACCAGCTGGTTCTCCGGAGGCACCGTCGCCATACCGCCGGCCATCAGGGCGGCGGCACCGGCGACGACCAGCGCCGCAGCGACCAGGACCCACCACCGCCGTCGCGCACACCACGCGGTGAGGCCGGTGGCCCCTGCACGCGTCAGGGGGCCGGTCGTCGGGTCGGTCCGGGTGCGCACGGTGGACGTCATACCGTCCAGCGTCCGCGCCGCTGGGGGATGACGCCTTGGGGGAGGACCCCGAATCGACCCTGGTGCTACCCCTACCCCGAATCCGGGGGCCGGTGGGGTCGGCGCGGTGGCCCACGTTCCGTAGGTTGGAGGTATGTCGCAGCCCGCCCAGACCCTCGCCGGCCCGCTGCGGGCTTGGCCCGCCGGTTGGTGGCACGTCGTGTTCCTCGTGCTCGACCTGGTCGTGGGACTGATCGGCATCACGCTGGCCACCGTGGCGGTGGTCGCCGTGTCGACCATCCCGGCGGCTCTTGTCGGTCTGGTCATCCTGGCGCCGACCCTGTGGGCGGCCGAACTGTTCGGTCGGGCCGAGCGGCATCGCATCGCCGCCTTCCTCGGGGTCTACATCGAGCCCCCGGCCCCGCTGACGCACCCGCAGCCGTGGCGGCGCTGGTTCCTCGACGCCAACCGCTGGCGGGCCACCGGCTACGCCGCCCTGTCCGGTCTGTGGGCCACGACGATCGGCTCGGTCGTCCTGACCATCCTGGGGGCAGGCGTGGCACTGGTCGTGGGCATCGTGGTGCCGGGCCTGGTCCCGACGTCCGGTGTGACCTTGCTCTGGTGGACCGTGCCCGGGACCGCCGCGATGTGGGTGCTGTGGGCGGCCGGTGCCGTGGTCCTCGTGGGGGTCCCGTTCGTCGCGCCGGCCCTGTCGGCCGTCGACGTGCACCTGGCGCGGTGGCTGCTCGGTGCCGACCCGCAACGCCGGCTCGAGGCGCTCCATGACCGGGTCGACAGCCTCACCCAGGCACGGGACGCCACCGTCGACTCGGTCGAGGCCGAACGCCGCCGGATCGAGCGGGACCTGCATGACGGACCGCAACAGCGGCTGGTATCCATCGCGATGGACCTCGGTATGGCGCGCGACGCGCTCGACCGGGACCCCGATCAGGCCAGGGCACTGCTCGACCAGGCGCACTCCGCGTCGAAGGAGGCCATCGTGGAGATCCGCAACGTGGCCCGCGGGATCGCCCCGCCCATTCTCCTCGACCGCGGGCTTGATGCCGCGGTGTCGGCGCTGGCGGCGCGCTCGTCGGTGCCGGTTTCCGTCGACGTCACGGCGATGGATCGGCTCGACCCGGCCATCGAGGCGATCGCCTACTTCTGCGTGTCGGAGGCCCTGACGAACGTCGCGAAACATTCCGGTGCGGCGTCGGCGTCGGTGCGGTTGCGTCATGACGACGGCCGGGTCGTCGTGACGGTCGTCGACGACGGCCAGGGCGGGGCCGATCCCGGGCGGGGCACGGGCCTGCACGGCCTACGGCAGCGGGTCGGTGCCGTGGATGGGACCATGTCGGTCGTCTCGCCGCCGGGCGGTCCGACCGTGCTGACCGCCAGCCTGCCCGACCGGGCGCGGCCACGATGACGCCCCGGGTCGTGCTGGCCGAGGACTCGGTGCTGCTGCGCGACGGGCTGGTCCGGCTGCTGCGCGACGGCGGTTTCGAGGTCTCCGCCGCCTGCGCCGATGCCGAGTCGTTCCTCGCCGCCGTCGACACGCACCGCCCTGACCTGGTCGTCGTCGACGTCCGGATGCCGCCGACCTTCACCTCCGAGGGGATCCGCGCCGCTCTCGTGGTGCGCGAGGTGCACCCGGACACGGCTGTCGTCGTGCTCAGCCAGTACGTCGAGGAGCAGTACGCCACCGAGCTGGTCGCCCGGCGGCCGACCGGAGTGGGCTACCTCCTCAAGGACCGGGTGGCCGACACGCGGGACTTCCTCGAGGCGCTGCACGCCGTCGTGGCGGGTGGGACCGTCCTGGACCCCGAGGTGGTCAGCCAGCTGCTCATCCGCAGCCGACACCGCGATCCGCTGAGCCGCCTGACGCCCCGGGAACGCGACGTGCTCGCCCTGATGGCGCAGGGCCGCACCAACACGGCTATCGCCGCGACGCTGGTCGTCACCGAGGGGGCGGTGGAGAAGCACGTGTCCTCGATCTTCGCCAAGCTCGATCTGCCACCTGACAGCGGTGACCACCGCCGAGTGCTCGCCGTCCTGCATTACCTCGGCCACGACACCTGAAGGGGGCACCATGTCGACTCATTCGACGACCCGCGCGTTGGGTGCCGGCCTGGCCGCGTTCCTGCTCGCCGGCACCGCGCTGTCGAGCGCGACCTACCTGTTCGCCCGGACCTCGATCCGGCCGTTGTCCTTGTCGGCCGACGTCGCGGCCGTGGACGTGGTCGCACACTCCGGCGACGTGGCGATCCAGCCGGTGGCCGAGGGGGGCCCCCCGAGCGCGGTCGCCACGATCCGCTGGGCGCTGACCGAGCCCGGGGTCAGCGTCTCGACGCGGTCGGGTCGAGCGACGCTTCGCGCCGAGTGCTCAGCGTGGTCCGTCCTCGGCGGGTGCGACGCGGACTTCGCGGTGATGGTTCCCCCCACAACCGAGGTGCGCGCGCAGACCACCTCCGGTGACATCACCGTGGAGGGGATGAGCGGGGCGATCGATGCTCGGGCCACCAGCGGCGACATCGTCGGGCGCAGCCTGGCCAGCGCCGATGTCGCGGTCGGAGCGACCTCCGGTGACGTCGAACTCGTCTTCCGGGAGGCGCCCACCCGGGTCGAGGTCGAGGTCACGAGCGGATCGGTCCGGATCGTCCTGCCGAACGACGGCACGCGGTACCAGGTCCTGGCCCGGGCGTCCTCCGGCGACCTGGTCAACGACATCGGCAGCGACCCAGGGTCTGCGGCCCGGATCGTGGTCACGACCAGGTCGGGCGACATCGAGATCACCCGGGGGTCCTAGGCTGAGGGGGAACCCTGCCGCACCACGAAGGAGCCGTATCCCATGCCGTACTCGATGCGCGGCCGCCATATGCTCAGCCTGCTCAACCACAGCGAGCGGGACCTGCACTACCTGCTCGACCTGTCCCGTGACCTCAAGCGGGCCAAGTATGCCGGGACCGAGCAGCAGCGGTTGCGGGGCAAGAACATCGCCTTGATCTTCGAGAAGACGTCGACGCGCACGCGGTGCGCCTTCGAGGTCGCGTCCTACGACCAGGGCGCCCACGTCACCTACATCGACCCGACCTCCTCGCAGATGGGCCACAAGGAGTCGATCAAGGACACCGCCCGCGTCCTGGGCCGTATGTATGACGCCATCGAGTACCGCGGGTTCAGCCAGCGGACCGTCGAGGAGCTCGCCGAGTTCTCCGGCGTGCCCGTGTTCAACGGGCTGACCGACGAGTTCCACCCCACCCAGATGCTCGCCGACGTCCTGACGATGATCGAGCACGCCCGCAAGCCGCTGCACGAGATCTCCTACGTCTTCGTCGGCGACGGCCGCAACAACGTGGCCAACTCCTTGCTCATCGTCGGCTCCAAACTCGGCATGGACGTCCGCATCGCCGCCCCCGCGGCCCTGCAACCCACGACGGAGCTGATCGCCCGGTGTCGAGGCTTCGCCGCAGCCAGCGGCGCGCGGATCACCGTCACCGACGACCTCGCGGCGGCGGTCGACGGGGTCGACTTCATCCATACCGACGTCTGGGTGTCGATGGGTGAGCCGGTGGAGAGCTGGGCCGAGCGGATCGACCTGCTCCTGCCCTATCAGGTCAACGCCGACCTCATGGCGGCGGCCCACAACCCGCGCGTGAAGTTCATGCACTGCCTGCCGGCCTTCCACAACACCGACACCACGATCGGCCGGGAGATCGCGGCGCGGTACCCCGCGCTCGCGGACGGCATCGAGGTGACCGAGGACGTCTTCGAGTCGCCGGCCAACATCGCCTTCGAGCAGGCCGAGAACCGGATGCACACCATCAAGGCGGCGCTCGTGGCCTCGCTGGGGTGAGCGAGGATCGAGACCCGCTCGGGTTGCGCGGCGAGGCGGCGCTGTTCGATGCGTGGCTGAGTTTCGGCGACCGGGTGCGACGTCCGTTCACCCTGCCGGGCCACAAGCAGCGCACCGACCTGCTCGGCGACCTGGTGGCCGGGGACGTCCCGCTCTATGCCGGCCTGGACACCATGAAGCTCGGGCACGGCCGACTGGCAGCGGCCGAGCGGGCCGCCGCCTCGTGGTGGCGGGCCGACCTGGCGCGCTTCTCCACCGGCGGGTCGACGCACGGCAATCAGGCCCTGCTGCTGGCGGTCGGGCAACCCGGTGACCGGATCGTCGTCTCGCGCACTGCCCATCGGTCGGTGCTCAGCGGGTTGGTGCTGGCCGACCTGGTGCCGGAGTGGGTCCGCCCCCGACTGGATCCGGCGACCGGTCTGCCCTGCGCGATCGGAGCCGCGGAGGTCGCCGCCGGCCTGGGCCGGGCGTCCAGTGCGGTCGCGGTGCTCACCACCGATCCGCAGTATGTCGGCACGTATGGCGACCTCAGGGCGATCGCCGCCGTCGCCCACGCGGCCGGCATACCGCTGCTCGTCGATGCCGCGTGGGGCGGTCATTTCGGGGCGCACCCGCAACTGCCCGCGCACCCGCTTGCCGCCGGCGCCGACGCCGTGGTCACCAGCGTGCACAAGGCGCTGCCCGGGCTCAACCAGGCCGCCCTCATCCTGGCCCGCGCGACCCGCCTCGATCCCGCACGCCTCGACGCGGCCGTGGAGGCGACGGCCACGACGAGCCCTTCGGGGGCGATTCTGGCCAGCATCGATCTGGCCCGGGCCGTCGTGGAGCACCGAGCCGGCGACCTGCTGCCACCAGTGCTCACCGCCGTGGCCCAGGCCCGCCACCGGCTGCGCTCGGTGCCAGGGCTCACGGTCGCCGATGGACCGGGGGTCGATCCGCTCAAACTCGTGCTCGTGCTGCACGGGACCGGGGCGGACGGGGTGGCCGTCGAGACGGACCTCATCGCGGCCGGCCATCCGGTCGAGCTGGCCGACCGGGACACCCTCGTGGCCATGGTCACCCTCGTCGATCGCCCGAGCGAGATCGCCGCGCTCGCAGACCTGCTGGCCAGGGCGGTGGAGCGGCATCGGGGGGCGCCACGCACCCTCGTCCCGGCCGCCGCCTGGAGCGTCGATCCGGAGCAGGTGCTCACCCCCCGCGAGGCCTACTTCGCCCCCCACGCAGAGGTCGCAGCGCCGGCCGCCGTGGGGCGGGTCGCCGCGGAGCTCATCGCGCCGTACCCGCCGGGGATCCCGGTCCTCGCCCCCGGCGAGCGGGTCACCGAAGCCGCCCTGGACGGGCTGCGAACCGCCCGCGCGGCCGGCACCCGAATCGCCTACGCCGCGGACCCCACGCTGGCCACGATCCGGGTCGTCGCGTGAGCCGAGCCGCCGGGGAACGCCATTGCGCCGTGAGCGGACAGGGGCGACGCGAGGGGCGACACCTCGTCTAATAGAAGGGCGGTCGAGGCCCCCGAGAGGTAGCGTTCACCGCGTGGTCCGGCCGGGCCGAGGCAGACCTGACAGGAGGCGACGTGGCGCGCATGGGTGAGAGCGGCGACCTGCTCAAGTGCTCGTTCTGCGGCAAGTCCCAGAAGCAGGTCAAGAAGCTCATCGCAGGTCCGGGCGTCTACATCTGCGACGAGTGCATCGACCTGTGCAACGAGATCATGGAGGAGGAGTTCGCGGAGGGCACCGACCTCGGCTTCGAGGAGTTGCCCAAGCCCCGCGAGATCTTCGACTTCCTCGAGCAATACGTCGTCGGCCAAGGTTCGGCGAAGAAGTCCCTCGCGGTCGCGGTCTACAACCACTACAAGCGGATCCAGGCCGGCGAGGCCGGCCCGATGCGCCGCGACGACTCCTACGTCGAGATCGCCAAGTCCAACATCCTGCTCATCGGTCCCACCGGATGTGGGAAGACCTACCTGGCGCAGACCTTGGCCCGGATGCTCAACGTCCCCTTCGCGATCGCCGACGCCACCGCGCTGACCGAGGCCGGGTATGTCGGCGAGGACGTCGAGAACATCCTCCTCAAGCTCATCCAGGCCGCCGACTATGACGTGAAGAAGGCCGAGACGGGCATCATCTACATCGACGAGGTCGACAAGATCGCCCGCAAGTCGGAGAACCCCTCGATCACCCGGGACGTCTCCGGAGAGGGCGTCCAGCAGGCCCTGCTGAAGATCCTCGAAGGCACGACGGCATCGGTGCCGCCGCAGGGCGGGCGCAAGCACCCGCACCAGGAGTTCATCCAGATCGACACGACGAACGTCCTGTTCATCGTCGGGGGCGCCTTCGCCGGCCTCGAGCGGCTCATCGAGTCCCGCGCCGGCACCAAGGGGCTGGGCTTCGGCTCGCAACTGCACAGTGCCCGTGATGCCGCCGAGTCCTTCGCCGAGGTCATGCCCGAGGACCTGATGAAGTTCGGGCTCATCCCCGAGTTCATCGGGCGGCTGCCGGTCATCACGACGGTGGCCCCGCTGGACCGCGACGCTCTGGTGCGCATCCTCGCCGAGCCCCGCAACGCGCTCGTCAAGCAGTACCAGAAGATGTTCGAGCTGGACGGCGTCGAGCTCGAGCTGACCCAGGACGCCGTCGAGGCCATCGCCGACCAGGCGCTGCGTCGTGGCACCGGTGCTCGAGGCCTGCGCGCCATTCTCGAAGAGGTGCTCCTGCCGGTGATGTTCGACGTGCCGAGCCAGACCGACATCGCCCGGGTCGTCGTGACCGGCGAAGTC
Source organism: Actinomycetota bacterium (assembly GCA_052034115.1). GTDB lineage: Bacteria > Actinomycetota > Actinomycetes > Actinomycetales > Dermatophilaceae > Lutibacillus. The sequence goes on along the minus strand of JBPOIZ010000055.1, from coordinate 20,569 downwards.
GTCGCCCGCAACGTGCTGCCCACGATCGTGCGCCGCGAGCCGGCGGTGCGCGCGAAGCGGCCGCGCAAGGAATCTGCCTGACGCGTGGCGTCCCCCTTCCGGCTCCGGATCGGCGGCCCTGCACCTCGACAGCAGAGCCAGACCACGTGTGGGTCCGCGTCCCTGGTCGTCGCCCGGATGCTCCACGACGACGCGTATGCCGAGGCGGTCGCCCCCGGCGGACGTGCCGAGCCGGGCCGGTTCGCCGGTGAGGAACGCCTCGTCCACCGGCGGACGAACGCTCTGCGTGGCCCGGGTGGGCGGTGGCAGCTGCCCTGGCCGACCGCGCTCGGGACGCCGTGGTGGGGGGCCCGCCATGAGCTGGAGGCCGGCGCCGCCGAGCCCGGCCCGTCATACCGCACGAGCCTGGTCCGGCTGTCGGCGAGGCGTCGTGCCGATGCGCTGCTGGGGTTGCACGAGTCGATCGGGCCGGGTCGCCCCGGTGTCTTGTTCGTCGGCAGCCGAGTCCTGCCGCGCCACGTCGTCCTCGTCGTGGGCGCGACCACCGAGATCGGCGGCGAGACCGTCGAGCGCGGGCTGACAATCTACGAACCGTCCGCCGGCCAGGTGCTCTCGCTGCCCCTGGCGGCCTTCTTGGACCGGGCCACCCGCATCGGTGGGTGGCCGGTGACCTGGGTGGCGCTGCTGCCAGGTCGACGCACCGGCGCCGCGTAACCCCGAGGTCTCGGCCCTCGACCCGGCGAGTTGTCCACAGGTTGTGGATCGCGATATGCGGGGACGTTCCGGCGTTGTTACCGTCGCCGCATCCGACGACCAGGGGGTCTGGCATGGACGGCTTTCGGTGCGACGAAGCGGGGCTGGCGAGGGTGGCCGATCACCTGGGTCACCTGTCGGCAGCGGCGGGCGTGGCAGCGGACTACACCCACTGGGTGCGCCCCCCGGCGGACGGCGGGCTCCAGGCCCTGGTCGGCGTGGTGGCGCAGCAGGCCGACACCCTCATGACGTCGGTGCGGGACCTCTACGTTCACCTCGAGCGGGTCACCGACGCGGCGCGCCTCGCGGTTGCCGCGGGGACGACGACCTACCGCGACGCCGACCAGCGAGCGGCCGCTCGCGTGGCGGCGGTTGTCGACGTGCTCGACGAGGTCGCTCGGTGAGCGAGGTCAGACTCCTGGAGCGCACCGGCATCGGTCTCGACGCCGTCCTGTGCCCTCCGGCGGCCGAGCGCCCGGTCCCGCTGCTGGTCGACATCGCGATGGGTGGTGTTCCGTGGTGGGACAACACCTTGAACACCGTGTTGGGCCTCGCCGGTGGTGCCGACCTGCTCGGCTGCCTCGCCGCGGCGCTCGTCGGCGACTGGACCGAGGTCGCCCGATCCGCGGACGCGCTGGAGCGGTTGAGCCGATTCACCAGCGGGTATGCCGCGCAGTTGGTCGAGGTCGGCGCGCAGCTGCCCCTGGTGTGGGAGGGCGATGCGGCATGGCAGTGCCGCGCCTACCTCAACGACCTGGCCCGCCGGCTCGACGACGCGTCGCTGGCCCTGGCCCGCTGCGCCGACGACTACCGCGACGTCACCTTGGGGGTCTATGAGTGCGCCCAGGGGATCGGCCACCTCATGCCGCTCGTCCTCGAGGTGGCCGGTCAGCTCGCCGCGACGGCGACGATCGGCGCGCTGACCTCCGAAACCCTCATCGGGCCCGTCATCGCCGGTCTGGTCGGGGCCGAACGCGTGCAGCGGTTGGTCAGCCTGGTCGACACGATCCGCCGCTACCACGACTCAGCGGTGGCGGCCTGCCAGATCTTCTCCGGCGTCCTCATCACGGCCATGACGCCGCTGGACGAGTTCCCGGCCTTCGGGCTGCCCAGGCCCGGCCAGGGCCACCCGGAGCTCGGCTGACCTACCTCGGGCTCGGCGGCAGCAGGACGGCGTCCCGGACGGCCAGTTCGGGTGCCTCGTCGTAGTGGACCGACGTGATGCGCCCGGCGGCGGCGAGGTCGGCCGCGGTGTCGCGCAGCACGGCAAGCTCCCCCCTTGGCGCGGCCACCGTCATCGACTCCACCTCGGCGCGCATCCCCAGCTTGGCGTCGCTCTTGGCCTTGCGCACCGCCGCCAGCACGAGGGCGGTCGTGGCGAGGACCTGGGGGTCGCCACCGGTGGGCAGCTCGGTGGTCGCCGGCCAGTCGGCGCGGTGCACCGAGCCCTCCTGCCACCACGACCACACCTCGGCGGTCACGTAGGGCAGGATCGGCGCGAACAGGCGCAGGAGCACCGACAGGGCGATCCGCAGTGCCGCGCGGGCCGAGGCCGCCGCGGCGTCACCGCGAGCGCCATACGCGCGGTCCTTGACCAGTTCGAGGTAGTCGTCGCAGAAGGACCAGAAGAACGCCTCGGTGACCTCCAGGGACCGGGTGTAGTCCCAGGACTCGAAGCCAGCCGTCGCGCGATCGACGACGTCGGCCAGTCCGGCGAGCATCGAGCGGTCGAGGGGGTCGGTGACGGCGGCGCGCAGGTCGCCGGGCACCGCGCCGAAGGACAGCGCGAACTTGCTCGCGTTGAGGATCTTGATGGCCAGCCTCCGGCCGACCTTCATCTGCCCGATGTCGTAGGCCGCGTCCGTCCCCAGCCGGCCACTGCACGCCCAGTAGCGCACCGCGTCGGCGGAGTGCTCCTTGACGACGTCCTCGGGCGTGACGACGTTGCCCTTGGACTTGCTCATCTTCTTGCGGTCGGGGTCGAGGATGAAGCCGCTGATGGCCGCGTTCGACCAGGGGGCGCAGTCGTGCTCCCAGTGCGCCCGCACGACGGTGGCGAACAGCCAGGTCCGGATGATGTCGTGGGCCTGCGGGCGCAGGTCCATGGGGAAGACTTTGGCGAAGACCGGGTCGGGCTCGGCGCCCTGCGGGCCGCGCCAGCCGCAGGCGATCTGCGGGGTCAGCGACGAGGTCGCCCACGTGTCGAAGACGTCGGGGTCGCCGACGAAGCCACCGGGCTTGCCGCGCTGGTCCTCGGCATACCCCGCTGGGGGGTTGGCTGCGGGGTCGACCGGCAGCTCCGCCTCGCTGGGCAGGATGGGGTGGTCGTAGTCCACCTCGCCCTCGGCGTCGAGCGGGTACCACACCGGGATCGGCACACCGAAGAACCGCTGCCGCGAGACCAGCCAGTCGCCGGTCAGGCCCTCGACCCAGTTGGTGTAGCGCGAGCGCATGAACGCCGGGTGGAAATCGACCTCGGCGCCGCGGGCCACCAGGGCCGCGTTGAGATCCTTCTCCCGCCCCCCGTTGCGGATGTACCACTGCCGCGAGGTGACGATCTCCAGCGGCTTCTCGCCACGCTCGTAGAAGTTGGTCTTGCGCATCGTCGCGGTGGGCTCGCCGTCGAGGTCGCCGACCTCGCGCAGCGCATTGACCAGCGCTTCCCTGGCGGCGTATGGCGTGCGTCCGGCGAGCTGGCCGGCATACAGGTCCTCGCCGGTGGTTCCCACGAGCCATTCCGGGGTTTCGGCCTGAAGCCGGCCGCTGCGAGTGATGATCGAGCGGGTGGGCAGCTGCAGGTCCCGCCACCACTGGACGTCGGTGAGGTCGCCGAAGGTGCAGCACATGGCGATCCCGGCGCCCTTGTCGATCTCCGCCGCCGGGTGGGCCAGCACCGGGATCTCCACGCCGAACAGCGGCGAGCGCACCGTCGAGCCGAACCGGTGGGCATACCGTTCGTCGTCAGGGTGGGCGATCAAGGCCACGACGCTGGGGATGAGCTCGGGCCGCGTCGTCTCGATGTGGATCGGGCCGTCGGCCGCGTGGAAGGCCACCCGGTGGTAATGGCCGGGGTAGTCCCGGGCCTCGAGCTCGGCCTGGGCGACGGCGGTCTGGAAGGTGACGTCCCAGAGCCCGGGGGCCTCGGACTGGTAGGCCTCGCCGCGCTGCACGTTCCGGAGGAAGGCCTGCTGACTGGTGGCCCGCGAATGGTCGTCGATGGTGCGGTAGGAGATGTCCCAGTCGAGGGAGAAACCCAGCCGCCGGAACAGCGACTCGAAGGCTTCCTCGTCCTTGACGGTCAGCTCGTCGCACAGCTCGATGAAGTTCTGTCGACTGATCGGCACCGCGTCGGCCGCCTTGAGGCTCCTGGCGTCGCCGTGATGGGGCGGGACGAAGGCCGGGTCGTGGTGCAGCGAGGCGTCACCGCGCACGCCGTAGTAGTTCTGCACCCGCTTCTCGGTCGGCAGACCGTTGTCGTCCCAGCCGATGGGGTAGAAGACGTTGAACCCCGACATCCGCTTGTAGCGGGCCATGCAGTCCGTGTGGGTGTAGCTGAAGACATGCCCCATGTGCAGACTCCCCGACGCGGTGGGCGGCGGGGTGTCGATGGAGAAGACCGTCTCGCGGGCCGCGCTCAGCGCCGCGGCGCGGTCGAAGGAGTAGGTGCCCTGCTCACGCCATACCTGTCCCCACTTCTCCTCGAGGCCGTCGAGGGAGGGGCGATCGGGCATGCCGATGGTCGGCGTGGCGGGTGCGGTCATGGGCAGGATTCTCCCAGACGGGCGGCGATGGACTCGACCGGCTTTCCTGGCTAGTCGCGGTAGATCGACCGGGAGCGGGCCAGCCCCACGCGCCGGGTCAACATCGAGGCGATCCCCTGCCCGAGCGCGAGCACCCCCAGCACCGAGAGCAGACCCTGGAGGCCACCGACGCTCGGCGAACCGGCGGCCGGTTCGCGCGCATAGGTCCAACCCCGCGGGTCGGCGAGCACATCGACGGTGTCCCTGACCTCGGGGCTGCTGCGGATGAAGCGGGCCACGGCCTGCGAACCGTCCGGCAGCCGCAGCACGAGGTCCTTGCCGGCGCCGGAATGCTCCGCAGTGCGGACCTCGGCACGAGTGGGCACCAACTGAGTCTGCAGATAGAGATTGAGGGCCGCCGAGGGCAGCACGACGCACACGAGAAACGCCCCGAGAATCGTCAGCGCGTGGCGCCATCGCGGCAGGGTGGAGCTCGACTGCAGCACGACGACCACGGCCAGGGCCACGGCGATGACGGTCAGACCGACGCCCGATCCGTCCCCGGCCGAGTCGCCCTCGCGCGGGGTCGCGCTCATCAGGAGCCAGAAGTTGAGGAGCAGGATCGGGACGAAGGCCAGCGCCACCAGGACTCGCCTGCTTCGTCGCATCCCACCGGGACTCGCGGCCACCGACTCAGCGTATGTCGTGCAGGCGAGGGCGTGCGGCATCGCCCGGATCGAGCCGGGGTCCAGCGGCGAAGAGGGCCAGCCACGTCGCGGGGATCTCCACCGGCTCTGTCGAGGTCAGGCCCAACCGCGCCGCGGCCTCGTCGGCGGGCTCGGGAAGCGGGAAGGCGGACTCGCCGGTCAACAGGTAGGTCGTGCCTTCCGCCCGGGCCACGGTGCTGCTGCCCTGGCGCGGCGTCGGCGGCCCGGGGGCCAGCGTGACGGTCGCGGTGCTCCCGGCGACAAGGACCGCGCAGACCGAACCGTCGAGCGGACGACCGATCCGGCTCGGCCACTGCGCGGGGCTCACCGGGGAGGGATCGGTGGCGAGGCCGGCCAGGTCGTCCTCCGTCACGGTGCGCACGGCGCCCCCACCTCCGACCTGGTACATCGCCAGCGCCAGGGGGGTCAGCGGGGCGAGCCGGCCTGGCGCGGTGACGACATACCGGCGGGGGTCAGCGCGGATCGCCACGATGGCGCCGACGGTCAGCGGTGCGCCGGCGACGCCCGCATCGGCGCCGGCACCGGGCAACTCCAGCGGCGCGAGCTCCGCAGCGGTGCGGAAGACCGCGGACCAGGCCGGCGGTGCAGGGAGGGGCGCCCGCAGATCCAGCCCGAGCGCTCGCAGCGTCGCCGACTCGTGGCTGCTCGGGAGCGGCAGCCGGACCCCCTCGCTGAGCACCGAGAGCCGGCCGCCGACACGTGCCACGGTGCTCCATGGACCCGGGGGCGGGCCGCCGCCGAGAGTGATCCCCACCGAGCCGGCACCGTCCAGACAGGCCCACCAGCGGTCCGTCGGGCGGATCTGTCCAACTTCCTCGGGCAGCCCGGGGATCCCGATCGGCGCGGACCGTGGCAGGCCGGTCAGCGTGTCCGCGGCCACGGTGTATGTGGCGGAGCCCACGGGCCGGGCAAGCCGGGCGCTGAGGCCGTTGACGACCGGGTGCAGGGCGCCGTCGAGGGCGACGTAGCGCGCTCCATCGGTGGTCATCACCAGGGCGTTGTCCGACCAGCCGGCCGGCAGCGCCGCCCCCGGGAGCCGCCCCACGAGGAGGTGGGCGCCGATGACGCTCACGGTGAGGAACAGCCCGGCGGCCGCCCGAACGCCTGGGCGGGGCGCCGCGCCGGCCCGAGTGGAGAGCGTGGTGAATGCCGCACGGAGTCGGCGTCGCTGATACGCGACGGCCGAGGTCATGGCAGCGACCCGAGCGTGGCCCAGGCGGCGAGCGGCATAGCCGCCGCCGTGACGAGCGGGTCGAGGCGCGCCGCCCAGCGAGCGCTCGCCTGCCGACGGCTGTATCCGGCGAGAAGGAGCCCGGTCGCGGCGTCGAATGCCAGGGCCGTGGCGGCCAGGCCCGGGCTCAGGAGGGCCGGCGGCGCGCACGCCGCCACGGCCAACCCCGCCGCGCCGGTGAGACGCCGTTCGAGGCGCCGGGCCTGGCGCACAGCCTGTTCGATGCTGGCGCTTGATCGGGACGGCCGGTCAGCGAGCGCGGCCCCGGCAAGCCGGTCGATGCCTCCGAAGCGGGCCGCCAGGACGGGTGCAGATCCGAGCAGGACGGTTGCCAGCGCCAGGCCGAGACAGGCAACAGCCGGTGGCCATCGTGACCCCCCAAGCTCGGCTCGGGCCAGCGACGAGACGGCGACGCTCGTCAGGAGCAGCCACCCGCCGAACCGCCAGACGAGGTCGTCGGCCGACGTTCCGGGCGGGGTGTCGCTTCCCGCGGCGACGACAACCCGCGCCAGGTCGTCATGAACCCACGGCTCGCCCGGCGCCTCAGACTCGAGGAGGAGCAGATCGCCGGGGCGCAGGCCCTGCTCGGCCAGTCCGCGGGCATCGTCCAGGGCCGGCCCGTCGACCCGGCGCAACTGCAGTCGTCGCCCATCGGGCGCCAGCTCGAAGTGCCGGGCGAGGGGAGCGAGCAACTCCGCCACCGGGAGCCGGTCCGGGAGGGCGACCCGGGCCACGCGGGCGCCAAGGGCGACCGCAAGCTGGATCCTCCCGGGTATGGCGTCCATGTCCGAACGGTATGTCGCGCGCCGCGCCTGGACCGCAGTTATCCACAGGAACATCCATTGCTGTGGATAGCGCATCGCGCGGGAGTGCGCCGCGGCTTACCGTCGAGCCATCGCGCCGTGGGCGCACCGCCATACGCCGGGCCGACCGGCAGACAGGGGAAGCACAGATGACGGCATTTCTGACCTCCGTGGACGGAGCGATCGAGCGAGGAGCGCAGGTGGTCGGTGCTGCGCGCGCCGACCTACGCGCCGATCTCGCCGCGCTGCGGGACCAGCTCTCCGGGATCGGATCGCACTGGACCGGGGAGGGCGCGACCGCCTTCCTCGCCGTGATGGACCGGTGGGACGGCTCGGCCGGCCGGCTCGTCGACGCGCTCCTCGGGTTCGAGGACGCATTGCGTGCGTCGGCGGCGACCTACGAGGCGACCGACGAGGCCCAGCACCGGTCCTTCGCCGCGCTCGCGGCCCGGCTGGGTTGAGGGGGGCCGAGATGCTGAAGGTGCAGTTCGCGGCCCTCGACACGGCCGCCAGTGACATCACCCGACGGGCGGCCGCGCTGGAGGCCCGGCTCGCGCAGCTCGACCAGGACCTCGCGCCCCTGCGGGCCGATTGGACCGGTGCGGCGTCGTCGGCCTACCAGGGCGCCCGAGCCGAGTGGACTGCCGCCCTCGAGCAGGTGCGGACCTTGCTCGTGCAGATCGGTGCGGCGGTCGCGGCCAGCAACGCCGACTACCACTCCGGCGAGCGGCTCAACATCAGCCGCTGGTGAGCGAGCCCGCCGCCGAGGTCTGGATCGACGTCGAGGCTCCGCCGGAGCCACCCGCCGCCGCAGGGGGCGGCGGGTGGCTCGTGGCGGCGCTTCCGATGCTCGGCAGCCTCGGCTCGGTGGCCTACCTCGCGGCGAGCCAACCGGGCCGGTCGTGGGTCGTTGCCGCTTCCGGCGTCGCCTTGACGTCGGTCGGCTTTGTGGCCGCGACGGTATGGCGCCAGCGCGCCCAGGACCGATCGGCGGTCGACTCGTGTCGGGCTCGATATCTCGATCACCTCGACGAGGTGCGAGTCCATGCCGAGGCGGCGATGGCCGCCGCGCGGTCTGCTCTCGTGCGCGAGCACCCGCACCCGGAAGCGGCGGCACGGATGCCGACGCCGAACGGGCGAGTGGCGGACCCGGTCGGGTCCATCCCTGCCGACCCACCGCTGGTGCTGCGGCTCGGCACGGCGCGGGGCACCTCGGGAGTCGGTCTGCGGGTGGCCGCCGGTGCGCCGCTGAGCCGGCCCGACCCGATGCTCGTCGCGGCCGTGCGGCGTCTTGGACAAGGGGTCGCCGAAGCCGACGACCTGCCGTTCGTTCTCGAGGTCGGCGCGCGGGACACCATCGACGTCCTCGGCACGCCGCACCAGGCGCGCGCGGTCGCTCGGGCCCTGACCGCGGCGGCGGCGCGCGGGGGGTGGACCGTGGAGCTCAGGCTCGGGCCGGAGGCGCCGATCGGGGAGTGGGAGTGGACCAGCTGGCTGCCGGCCCCCGAGGCGGGCCGGGCGGGACGGGGTCAGCTCGTCGTCGCGGATCGGTGCGAGCCCACGCCCGATCCGGACTCATTGCTCATCAGGGTGGCGCCCGCGGTGACGGGGTCTCGGTCCTTGGTGGTGACCCTGGGGCCCGAGGGCAGCACGGCCCAGGTGTCCTGGTCGGGTCGGGTGTGGGGTCCGATCCGACCGGACATGTTGACGGCCGCCGCGTCGGAGGTGGTGGCCCGCTCGCTGGTGCGCACCCACGTCCAGCGGCCAGGCGACCCGACCGCGGTGTCGCCGGAGCGCTGGCGAGCGGAGGAGGCGTGGCGCCGACGGCCGCGAGCACAGCGGCTGCGCGCGTTCCTCGGCACCGACCTGGCCGGCGAGCCGATCCTCCTCGACCTCAAACAGCCCGCCGAAGGCGGCGTGGGCCCGCATGGGATGCTCGTCGGAGCCACCGGGTCCGGCAAGTCGGAGGTGCTGCGGGCCCTGGTCCTGTCCCTGGTCGCGACGCACGGACCTGACGTGCTGAACCTGGTCCTCGTCGACTTCAAGGGCGGGGCCACCTTCGCCGGGCTGTCTGGGCTGCCGCACGTTGCCGGGGTCATCACCAATCTGGGTGATGACCTGCACCTGGTCGACCGCATGGCGGCGGCGTTGCTTGCGGAGGTCGTGCGGCGTGAGGAGGTGCTGCGCGACGCCGGTGGCGTGGCGTCGGTGGGCGACCTCGAGAGCCGAGGCAACGAGCCCCTGCCGGACCTGCTCGTCGTCATCGACGAGTTCGCCGAGCTGCTCGTGGCCCGTCCAGAGCTCGTCGATGTGCTCGGTCAGTTGGGACGGGTGGGCCGGTCACTGGGCATCCATCTCCTGCTCGCCTCCCAGCGCCTCGACGAAGGACGCCTGCGCGGTCTGGAGGCCCACCTGTCCTACCGGATCGGGCTGCGCACTCAATCCCCGGGGGAGTCCCGCGCACTGCTCGGCATACCGGATGCGGCGGGTCTGCCCACCCGGCCCGGCGAGGGTTACCTGCGCAGCGGACCCGAGCCGCCGGTCCGGTTCGCGGCGGCTTACGTCTCCGGTCCGACCCCCGCCCTCGTGGACGACAGCGCTGAGGTCGTGGTGCTCGCGCTCGGCAGCACCGTGCCATCGGGGCGCCCAACCCTTCCGGCAGCGGCTCGGCCGGTCTCGCCCAGTCTTCTGGACGCCTTGGCGCAGCGGATGGTGGGTCACGGCCCGCCGGCCCATCGGGTCTGGCTGCCGCCGCTCGACCGCTCGCCGGCGCTCGCCGATGTGCTCGCGATGGTGCCTGCGGAGCCGCTGGTGGTCCCGGTCGGGCTCGTGGACCGGCCGGACCTGCAGCGGTACGACCCGCTGCTGCTGGACCTGCGCGGAGCCGGCGGGCACCTGGCGATCGTCGGTGGACCGCGCAGTGGCCGCTCGTCAGCCGTGGCCGCTGTGGTCTGCGCGCTGGCGGCACGCAACACTCCCGTCCGGGCCCAGTTCTACGTCGTCGGCTCTGGTGGCAGCGCCCTCGACGACCTCGCTTCGCTGCCCCATGTCGGCGTTCTCACCGGTGCCGGTGACAACGTGTCGGCCGCCCGCGCGGTCGCCCATGTGCTGCGCGTCGTTCAGCACCGTCGTGCGGAGCCGACCGGGCACCCGGGCACCTGGCCCGACGGCCGGGGACACGTATGGCTTGTCGTCGACGGCTGGCCCGCCGTGCGCAGCGCGCTGCCGGAGGTGGAGGCGGCCGTCACCGAGCTGGCGACCACCGGCCTCGGGTATGACGTCCATGTCCTGCTCAGCGCGTCTCGTTGGCTCGACCTGCGTGGCTCCTTGCACGACGCCGTCGGCACGCGGCTCGAGTTGCGGCTCGGTGAGCCCGCCGATTCCGAGATCGACCGACGGGCCGCGCGCAGCGTCCCGCTCGACCGACCGGGCCGGGGCCTGGCCCCGTCGGGGCATCAGATGATCTGGGCCCGGGCCGCAGTGCCGGCCTCGGCGCCGAGCGGGCCGCGGGCTCCGGGCCTGCTCGTGTTGCCGAGTTCCATCCGCGCGGACGAGTTGCCACCTGCTGATGCCGACCAGGTGGTGCTCGGCATCGACGAGGAGGCCCGCGCATGGGCGGTGCCGGTGGGCGGGCACCTCCTCGTCGTCGGCGATCCAGGCAGCGGCCGGACCACGCTGCTGCGGACGTATGCCGCGCAACTGTGCCGCACCGGCCCGGCCTCGGCGATCCAGGTCGCGCTCGTCGATCCGCGAGGATCGCTCGACGGCTGCCTCGATCCGGCATACCTGCTCGCCCGGTGGTCGACCGCGGTCGAGGTCAGGGAAGGGGCCGCAGCCCTGGCCGACTTCCTGGACGACCGGTGGCGGCGTGCAGGCCCAGCCCGGGCGGCGGTGCACCTCATCGTGGACGACGAGGACCTGCTCGACGGTGCGGGAATCGGAGCCCATCCGCTCGCGAGGATCAGCGACCTGATGCCCCGAGACACGGCCGGTCGGCTGCGGCTGGTGGTGGCCCGAGGAGCACGGGGCATCGGGCGCGCCGCGCTGCGCCCGATGCTCGCGATGACCCTCGAAAGGCGTGGGCAACCCGTCCTGCTTTCCGGCCCGCCAGACGAGTATGTCCAGGGGCAACGAATGCGACAATTCCCTCCCGGACGGGGTCTCGTGCTCGGCGCGGCGGGCCGGCCGGTCGAGGTTCAGTGCGCAATAACCGGGGAGTCGCCCCTTCCCGTGTGACGAAACGCACTGCTAGCCTGCGCCAGGCGCGGGCCCTGACCGCGTCCCTCGGGGAGGAGGCACCATGGCCGCTGCCGCCGGTCCAGTTCCGGATGTTGTGGTCCGCTCGGTCACCCGCAAGCTCGGGCTCTCGGCGATCATCGGCATCATCTTCTTCTCGGTGTCCGGGGGCCCCTACGGCCTCGAGGACGTCGTCGGCAGCTCGGGCGCGGGGATGGCGATCCTGCTCATCCTCCTGACGCCCATCATCTACAGCCTGCCCATCGCCCTGATGGTCGCCGAGTTGGCCACGCTGATGCCCGTCCAAGGCGGCTACTACCAGTGGGTCAAGGAGGGGCTCGGCCCGTTCTGGGGGTTCCAGGCGGGCTGGTGGGCCTGGGTGGCGAGCTGGTTCGACCTGGCCATCTACCCCGTGCTGTTCGTCGAGTTCTCCTCGTACTTCCTGCCCGAGTTGCAGGAGGCATCGGTGGGCCCGGTCCCGCTGAAGTGGCTCGTCGGGGCTGTCTTCATCTGGGCGTTGGCGGTGCTGAACATGCTCGGGAGCTCGGTGGTCGGCGACTCCTCGAAGTTGTTCCTCGTCATCGTCCTGCTGCCGTTCCTCATCGTGGTCCTGGTTGGGCTGTTCCGCATGCAGTTCAACCCCACCCAGCCGTTCGTCCCCGAGGGCATCTCCCCGGCGGCGGCTTTCGGGGCAGGTCTGTTCGTCATCATGTGGAACTACTCCGGCTGGGACGGCCTGAGCACCGTCGCTGGTGACATCGACAACCCCCGGAAGAACTACCCCAAGGCGCTGGCCATCACCATCCCGATGATCACGCTCATCTACCTCATCCCGACGGTCATCTCGTTGGGCGTGGTGGGCACCGAGGACGTCGAGTGGACCGCAGGGGCGTTCACTCTCATCGCCGAAGGCGTCGGCGGTCGGTGGCTGGGATTGCTCATGTCGGTCGGCGCCATCGTCTCGGCGATCGGTCTGTTCTCCGCGTGGTTGCTCAGCTATTCGCGGATCCCGTTCGCGCTGGCATCGGACGGATACCTACCCCGGAGCCTGAGCAAGCTGCACCCGTCCCGGGGCACGCCGACGCGGACGATCATTATCGCCGCGACCATCTGCTCCTTGGTGACCCTCTTGCCGTTCGAACAACTGGCCGCTCTGTCGGTGCTCGTCGGAGGTTGCGTCATCATGCTGGAGTTCTCGACGCTGATCGTCATGCGCCGCCGCTATCCGGACCTGGTCCGACCGTTCAAGGTGCCGGGCGGGCCGATGGTCCCCTACCTGATCTTGGCTGTGCCGGCGATGGTCATCGCCACCGCGGTCTACTTCACCGTCCTGGAGTCTGGTCTCCTGGCCGGTGTCGGCTACGCCATCGGCGGGCTGCTCACCGGCGTCATCGCCTACTTCGTGCTGCGGCCGGCCAAGGTCCGCAGCGGTATCGACAAACGGGTCAACGTCGTCACGGGGGAGTTGGAAGGATGAACAGCATGATCCGTCCCGAGGACTGGGAGGACCCGGTCGTCCTTCCCGAAGCGGTGGCACCGAAGCGGGTGCTCGTCTGCTTCGACGGCTCCCACACCAGCGAACGGGCGCTGGCCTGGGCCTCGCTGCTCGGCGGAGCGACCTCTGCCGAGCTCGTCGTCATCGTCGCCTTCGAACAGCCGTTGACCATGCGCGGCCGAGGCGCCATCTATGTGGAAACGATCCGCGCGGAGCTCGAGGGCGAGGCCACCGAGCTGGCCCGCGAGGCCGTGGGTGTGCTCACCGGCCGGGGACTGACCGCGCGGGGCGTCGTCGTCAAGGGCGAGGTCGCCCACGCCATCCTCGACACCGCGGAGGACGAGGGCTGCGATCTGATCATCCTGGGCCGGCAGGGCCTCAGCGCCGAGCTCCGTGGGGTGAGCGGGTCGCTCGACCGGATCCGGGAGCGCTTGCACGGCAGCGTGACCGACAAGGTCGTGCGGCACGCGTCCATGCAGGTGCTGGTGGTGGGCTGATGTCCACCATCTCCCGCCGCCAGGTCCTTTCCGGCGCTGCTGTGCTCGGCCTGTCCACCCTGTTGCCGGCCTGCTCGACGACGTCGGAGAGCAGGGTCAGCTTCCTCAACTGGCAGGACTACATCGACCCGACGCTGCTGACGGACTTCACCGCCAAGAGTGGACTGACCGTCGGCTATGAGACCTACGCGAGCAACGATGCGTTGTTCGAGCGTCTCATCGCCGCTGGCGTGACCCGCAAGGGCGGCCGGAAGACGACGACTTTCGACCTCATCGTTCCCAGCGAGAACCTCTTCCGTCGGCTGCGGAACGCAGATGCCCTGCAGACCCTCGATTCCGCGGTGGTGACCGAGGCGCTCCTGGGCAACCTGCTGCCGGAGATGAGGTCATTGCCGGCCGACCCCGGCAACCGCTACTCGGTGCCGTGGGCCATGGGTATGACGGGCATCGGCTACGACACCTCGGTGTTCCCGGAACCGCCGACGTGGGACGTCTTTCTCGACGCAACGCATGCCGGGAAGATGTCGCTGCTCGACGAGCGCCGCGAGGCCTTTGCCGCCGCGCTCTTCTCGCTGGGGCTGAGCCCGAACACGACGGACGCAGCAGCGATCACCGCCGCCAAGGACCAGCTGAGCACGATGAAGGCGAACGCCTCGTTCAACTCCGAGACCTATCTGGATGACCTGGCTGCTGGGAAGCTCGTCGCCGCCCAGGCCTTCAACACCGACCTGCTGCAGGCCAGGCGGAAGAATCCCAAGCTCGGCTTCGTCGTGCCTCAGGCGGGGGGCACACGTTGGGTCGACCTGCTGTGCATCCCGGCGGATGCGCCGAATGCGGCCGGGGCCAACAAGCTCATCGCCTTCTACCTGGACCCCAAGATCTCCGCGGCAAACGCCACCCACAACCTCGTCGCCACGGGCAACCTGGCCTCGCGCGCGTTCGTGCCGAAGGAAGTGCTCGAGGACCCGGCGGTCTACCCCACCGATGCGGTGGCCAAGACCCTGGTGTTCCTCGAAGAGCTCGGCGACTCCGAGGCTCTCTACGACAAGGCATGGGAGGAGCTCACCTCCGCCTAGCACGGCGTTCGCCAGGCGGAGGTGATGCCGGCACGAGGTGGCCGGTCAGTTCACCAGTTGCCACGCATACAGGTTGAGTTGACCCGGGTTGCCTTCGGAGTCTGCGTCGAGGTCGGGGTCATTGGTGGCAAACAGCGCCACGCGACCGTTTGCGGACAAGGCCAGGGGAGAGCCACCCACGAGCTGACCGGAGTCGCCGACTGAGATCCGCCGCTGCGCGCCGGTGATGGTGTCCACCCGAAACACGCCCAACGAGGAGGAGCCCTCGCCGTAGCGGCCCAGGGCGATGTAGCGGCCGTTACTGCTCACGTCGGTCACGTTGTCGAAGGACAGCGGCGTGCCGGGGACCATGGTCGTCGTTCCGGCGTCGACGTCGACTCGGAACAGGTTGAGGGTGTCTGACGTGTCACCCGGCACTATCCGGTGGGACAGCGATTGGTAGATCGCGATGCGCCCTGAGCCGCTCAGTGAGGCGGTGCCGGCTATCCCGGCCGCCTTGCCCTCGGTGGTCCGGCTCACCAGGACCGAGCTCCCGGTCTCGGCGTCGAACCGGAAGAGGTCCGCCTTGCCATTGGTGTCGGTCGTCGTCGGATCGGGGCAGCGAGTGATGAAGAGGGTGTAACGGCCATTCGCGCTGAGGGCTTCGGGCGTCGCCGCCGCGCAGGTGAAGATCCCTCCGCTGCCAGTGCGGCTGACCAACGTCGTCTCGCCGGAGGACATGTCTCGGCGGTAGACGTCGCTGCGGCGGTTGGTGTCCTCGGCCACACCGAAGTCGCTGTAACGCGAGTCGAAGACCACGACATTGCCGTCGGCGCTGATCTTGGGTCTGCTGGCCGGGCCTTCGGAGGCTAGGCCGTCGGCGTTGACGCTCACCAGCTCGAGGGCCAAGGACACCGCGTCGTAGCGGAAGACCTGCTGAGCGTTGCTGCGCGGCCCGCGCTGGGCGGGCACGAGGTTCAGATACGACTCGAAGGCGACATACCGTCCGTCGCCACTGATCTTCGGGTGCAACGTCCCCAGGTCTTGCGGCTGTCCTCCCGGGGCCCTGCTCACCCAGTCGATGGCTCCGGTCTGCCGGTCGATCCGGTAGATGTCCTCGAAGGCATCGGTATCCTCGGACACGAGTTGGCGACGGGTGACGACCGCGACGAAGCGTCCGTCCGCGCTGAGGCTAGCTCGTGGCCCGTCGAGGACGTCGCTGTCGGCGCGGTATCCCTCGACGAGCGCGATGTCGACGGTGCTCGCGGCAGTGGCTGCCGGCGAGAAGGGCACGCAGCACCCGGCGGCTACGGCGGCAATGACAGCGATTCGCATCGTCATGGTGGCTCTCCTCGATGTGACGAATGAGTGCCACGGTAGGCGATGCCCGCACTGGAGCGCGGGGGAATGCGCCGACCCGCACCAACTACGCTCGGCGACATGGCCCGACAGCGAGTCCCCGATGGTCCGCCTCCGGCACCGGTGGTCCAGCGCATCCGCATCCGCTACGCCAAGCGCGGGCGTATGCGGTTCACGTCGGTGCGAGACTTCCAGCGGGCTCTGGAGCGGGCGGTTCGGCGCACCGACGTGCCGATCGCGTTCAGCGCCGGGTTCCACCCCCACCCACGGATTTCCTACGCCAACGCAGCACCGACGGGGGTCGCCAGCGAGGCCGAGTATGCCGAGCTTGCGCTGAACCGGCGGGTCGAACCGGATCGGCTCAGGATGCTGCTGGACGAGGCGCTTCCGGATGGGCTCGACGTCGTCGAGGCGGTCGAGTCGGCCGGGGGAGCGCTGGCCGATCGGCTGGAGGTCAGCCGCTGGTCGATCGAGTTCCGCGATGTCGTCCGCGCCGACCTCGAGGCTGCCGTTGCCGCCCTGCTTGCCGCCGCGACGCTCCCGGTGACGAAGGTGACCAAGTCCGGTCGCCGCGACCTGGACGTGCGTGCTGCCGTGGTGGACGCCGTGGTGGACCCGCCGATCGAGGCGTCGTATGCGATACTGCGGGTGGTCGCTCGGCACACCACACCGGCCGTGCGACCCGACGACATCCTCAGCGCGTTGCGCACCGTGACAGGGTTCGAGCCGTCGACGCCGCCCCTGGCGACCCGGCTCCAGCAAGGTCCATGGGACGACGCACACGCGCAGGTGGCCGATCCACTGGCCCCCTTGGGAGAAACGTCGGCGCCAGAAGCGGTGCCGCGCAACCAGCGCGAGCCGGGTCAGGCGTAACCAGACGACTTCCGTCCGCTCCGGCGGACGATGAACACCCGCGGTGCGCGGGGCAGTGGCCACCCGGCCGGGTGTGGGTGCTCCGCCACGTGAGGAAAGGGCCATTTCGTGGCACCCGAGATCGACACGGCCGCTCAGCCGGACCTGGCGGACACGCCGCAACCTGCGAAGAAGACCCCCGCCAAGCGGGCGCGTCGCAAGCACACAGCACCCGCCGACGCCGCGGTGTCGGCGCAGGACGGTGCGGGGCAGTCGGAGCACGAGGCGGGCCCCGCTGACGCACGCGCGACTGACGCCATCCCGGCCGGGGCGAGCGTGGCCAGCCCGGCCGACGAGGGCGCAGCGCCCAGGGCCACCACCACACGCCGTCGCAGCACCACGGCCGGCACCTCCGGTCGGCGGCCACGCTCAGCGGCCAAGGCCGCGGCAAAGGTCGGTGCTGACGGTGCTGCCCTGATGGACACGGCCGACGGGCCGATGGTGGACGGTTCGGTCGCCGACGGGTCGGTCGCCGATGCGTCGGTCGCCGTCGAGGTCGATGACCAGGACACGCCCGCGTTCTCGGATACGTCCGGCGTCTCGGCCGCGGCGCAGCCTGCCTTCGTCACGCCGTCCTTCGGGTTGCTCTTCCAGGCGCCCCAGGTGGCCGCAGAGGTTCACTCTCCGGCTCCGGCACAGGCTTCCGACGACCACGACGGTTCCGAGCTGCCGGCCTCGGTCGACGGCTCTTCCGCGGCCGATGAGGACGCCGACGCCGACGGCGCCCCGCGCCGTCGGCGCCGGGGTGGCCGGGGGCGCCGCTCCCGCGTGGCTGACGGTGTCGGCGCCGAGGGCGGCGACGAGGCTCGTGCCGACATACCTGCCGGCGGGGGAACGCCGACGGAGCCGGAGCGGACGGGTGAACCGGCCGAGGACGATGCCGAGGACGGCTCCGCCTCGTCCCGTCGCCGTCGCCGCCGCCGCCGTGGCGCGTCCGCTGGCGAGTCCGAGGATGCCCCGGGGGTGGTGACGAAGGTCCGCGAGGCCCGCCGGGACGCCAACGAGGTGACCGGTGTCAAGGGATCGACGCGGCTGGAGGCCAAGAAGCAGCGCCGCCGCGAGGGCCGCGAGGCGGGCCGTCGCCGCACGGTGATCACCGAGGCGGAGTTCCTGGCGCGCCGCGAAAGCGTCGATCGGGTCATGCTCGTGCGGCAGACCGGCGACCGCACCCAGATCGGTGTCCTCGAGGACGGCGTCCTCGTCGAGCACTATGTCTCGCGCGACTCGGCCGTCTCGATGGCCGGGAACATCTACCTGGGCCGGGTGCAGAACGTCCTGCCGTCCATGGAGGCCGCGTTCGTCGACATCGGCAAGGGGCGTAACGCCGTCCTGTATGCCGGTGAGGTCAACTGGGATGCCGCCGGTCTGGAGAGCAACCAACCCAAGCGCATCGAGAACGCCCTCTCCAGCGGGGAGAACGTTCTCGTCCAGGTGACCAAGGATCCGATCGGTCACAAGGGTGCGCGCCTGACCTCGCAGATCTCCTTGCCCGGGCGCTACCTCGTCTATGTGCCTGACAGCTCGATGACCGGCATCTCTCGCAAGCTGCCGGACACGGAGCGGTCCCGCCTCAAGGGCATCCTCAAGGACGTCCTGCCGGAGACCGCCGGGGTCATCGTCCGCACTGCGGCCGAGGGTGCCAGCGAGGAGGAACTCCGCGGCGACGTCGAGCGGTTGACCTCGACCTGGGACGCCATCAAGGCCAAGGCGGAGGCCAAGGCCGGCAAGGGTCGCAGTGGTGCGGCCCCGCTGCTCCTGCACGGCGAGCCGGACCTGACCGTCCGGGTCATCCGGGACATCTTCAACGAGGACTTCTCCTCGCTCATCGTCTCCGGGGACACGGCATTCGCTCAGGTCAACGACTATGTGCACAACGTCGCGCCGGACTTGGTGCCGCGGATCCAGCACTGGACCAGCGAGGGAGACCTCTTCTCCACCCACCGGGTGCACGAGCAGATCGCCAAGGCGATGGACCGCAAGGTGTGGTTGCCCTCCGGGGGGTCGCTGGTCATCGACAGGACCGAGGCGATGACCGTCATCGACGTCAACACGGGCAAGTTCGTGGGTTCCGGAGGCAACCTCGAGGAGACCGTGACGAAGAACAACCTCGAAGCCGCCGAGGAGATCGTCCGGCAGCTGCGGTTGCGAGACGTCGGCGGGATCATCGTCATCGACTTCATCGACATGGTGCTCGAGTCGAATCGGGAGCTTGTCGTGCGGCGTCTGCTGGAGTGCCTCGGCCGGGACCGGACCAAGCACCAGGTCGCCGAGGTCACCTCGCTCGGGCTGGTCCAGATGACCCGCAAGCGGGTCGGGTCGGGCCTCTTGGAGGTCTTCTCCGAGCCCTGCGACCACTGCAAGGGTCGCGGACTCATCGTGCACACCGAGCCGGTCGACCGCCCGTCCGGCTCGTCCGAGGAGCCCGCGGCGGCCCCTTCACCACGGCAGCGCGGTCGGCGCAATCGTCCCGAGCCCGCTGCGGTGCCTGCCGCGCCAGCCGGTGGGCCCACTCCCGCGCAGATCGCAGCGGCCGCCCACGCGGCCGCGGTCAAGTCGGCGGGCCAGCCCGGCGAGGTCGATGTCGACGGCGCGGCGGAGGTGGACGGCCGCGAGTCCGCGGACTCGATCGCCTTGGCCGTCGACTCGGCGGACGTCAGCGGTGCTCCTGAGGTCAGTGAGCTCGCTGCGCTCGGCGACCCCGCTGCGCTCGGCGACCCCGCTGCGGTCAGCGATCCCGGCATCGGCGCGGCAACCGCTGTCGAGGCGACCGCTGTCGAGGCGACCGTCGAGGCGACCGTGGCGATCCCGGTCGAGGTGACTGATGTCTCGACCGACGCGGCCCTCCCACCGAGCACGCCGGGAGCCCCTCGCCGGGGCGGTCGGCGCCGGCGCGGGCGCGTTGTCGCACCTGCCGGGCCGCCGAGGCCGGCCGGTCAGACCCCCGACAACTGACGGCAGAACCGAGTCGTTCGGGCGCGAGTTTGTTCCGCCTCCGCGCGTGCGGGTATCCTGGTGCGTCGGTGCGCCCACCGGCACCGGGTTTCCCCGCGCGATGCGCCTCGGTCGTTGCCACGACCAGGCGGTGGGCCGACCACCCCAAGTTCGACGAAGGAAAGTGAGCTCGACGTGTACGCGATCGTCCGCGCCGGCGGCCGCCAGGAGAAGGTCTCCGTCGGCGACGTCGTCATCATCGACAAGGTCGACGGCGAGGCCGGCGCGAGCGTCTCCCTGACGCCGCTCCTGCTCGTCGACGGCGAGACCGTGACCAGCGACGCCTCGGCCCTGGCCAAGGCCAGCGTCACCGCCGAGATCGTCAAGCCCGCCAAGGGCCCCAAGATCACGATCCTGAAGATGAAGAACAAGACCGGCTACCGCAAGCGCCAGGGGCACCGCCAGCACCTGACGATGGTCAAGGTCACCGGCATCTCCGCCTGAGCACAGGCCCACGCACTCACGGGATAGGTAGGAACGGACATGGCACACAAGAAGGGTGCGTCCTCGACGCGGAACGGCCGCGACTCCAACGCACAACGGCTCGGCGTGAAGCGCTTCGGCGGCCAGCAGGTCAACGCCGGCGAGATCATCGTGCGCCAGCACGGCACGCACTTCCACCCCGGTGACGGCGTGGGCCGCGGCGGAGATGACACGCTGTTCGCCCTGGTGGCCGGCGCGGTGAAGTTCGGCCTCAAGCGCGGCCGCAAGACCGTCAGCATCGAGCAGGGCTGACCGACAGGCATCTGGGCGGGGCGGGTCACCGGCA
>JBPOIZ010000066.1:0-16367 GCA_052034115.1 Actinomycetota bacterium | reverse complement strand
CGTCGCGCAGGTCGTCGATGTGCCGCGCGGTCACGTCGAGCTCGGCCTCCAGATCCTCCAGTGTCGGGCGGGCGCCGACCCAGAACTCGCCGTAGCGGGCGTCGGCGAAGAACTCCTCGGTGTCCCGGTCGGCCAGTGGCCGGAAGTACAGCACCGCCTCATGGCCGCCGTCGGGACGAGGTTCGAGCACGAGCACGGCGTCGGGCTCACGATCACTGCCCAGGCCGGTCAGGTGGGCGAAGGCGCTGTGCGGACGGAACACGTAGTCGCAGTCGTTGGATCGGATCTTCAGGCCGCCGGCTGGGACCACGAGCCGTTCGCCGCTGAATCGCCCGGACACCGTCGCCCGGCGAGCCGCCGCGAACGGTGCCGCGAGGGATCGTTTCGGCCGCTGGGTGCTGCGCGGCGCCCAGCCCTGACGGACGAACGCGCGGAACTGCTCAGTCGTCGGGCGGGGCCGGTTGTCGGTCTTCTTCTGCGCTTCGCTCACCGGTCCATGCTCGCACGGGCACGGTCCCTTGCGGGCAGGGCCATGGGGGGTGCGGCGACAGGCGTCCGCGCGGCGGTGATGGATTGCTGACAGGTCGGTGGCAGGCCGTCGCGGCACCGTGAACAGACACCACGTTCACGACACCGAGGACCGACCATGTCCGTTACTTCCGTCCGACACTCCTTACCCCTCCTCCATCGCCCCGGGGCCACCAACCCGGCCGCCGGGATCCGGATCCGGCCGCTGACGAGTGGCGACACCCGGACGGTCACCCGGGTCTTCGACGGACTCTCGCCGCAGTCCAGAGTGCTTCGCTTCCACGCTGGGGTGCCCCGCCTGACCCAGCGCATGGCCCGCCACCTGGCCGATACCCAGCCCGACCACCACCACGCTGTCGTGGCCTGGATGGGCGAGGTGCCGGTTGGGTTGGCGCGCTGGATCCGACTCCGAGATCGTCCGGGTACCGCCGAACTGGCGGTCGAGGTCGTCGACGACTTCCACGGTCGGGGCATCGGAAGCCGGCTCGTGCGCGAGGCCGCCCTGGCGGCCGACGGCCAGCAGATCCACACCTTCCTTGCCGTGGTGCATCCCGAGCACCGCCGACTCCGGCGCTGGCTGGAGGCCCACCGCGCACATCTCGACGGGGGGGACCCCGACAGCCACTTGATCTCGGTCTCCCGGCTGCTCGGGAATCGGCCGTGACCCCGCCTTACCTGGTCCACGAGCCCACCTGCGTGACTGCTCAAGCCAGCGGCCCGGGTGTGGAGCTGTGGTTCCATGAACAAATGCAGGTCGGAGTACTGGGACCGCTCGTGACCGTGACCGGAGGCGCCCACCAAGCGCCTCGTGGTCAACGGCCGCGAGACCTGCTCGCGGTCCTCGTCCAACGTCGGGGACGGCCCGTGTCGGCGGCCACCCTTCTCGACGCTGTCTGGGGAGATCAGGCCCACACCCTGTCGGCGACGGCAGTGCATACGGTGGTTGCGCGGCTGCGGGGGCAGGTCGGCCAGGACGCGATCCTCACCCACGACGCGGGCTACGTCGTGCCACGCGAGTCCACCAGCCTCGACGAGGACGACTTCACCGAGACGGTCGAGCGGGCCAGGAGCCACGTCAGCCGAGCCGAACCGAAGCAGGCGATTCAGGCGTACCGGGCCGCCCTGCGCCTGTGGCGGGGTGACCTTGCGTACGAGGGCGTCAGCGACGACGTCGTCGCGGCCAGTCGGGTTCGCCTGGACGATCTGCGCGTTTCGGCCATGGAGGAGCTGGCCGCCATCCTCCTGGACGGCCACGAAGCCGATCTCATCGCAGAGGCCAACACCATCAGCGCCGAGTTGTGTCTTCGGAACCCGCTTCGGGATCACAGTCACGAACTCGCGATGCTGGCGAGCTACCGGGCCGGTCGACAGGCCGATGCGCTGGAGATCTACCGCGAGTTCCGGGCCCGAGTCCGACGCGAACTGGGGATCGAGCCCGCACCGGCCCTGAGCGCGCTGCACGAACGCCTGCTCCGCCACGAGGTGGTGACGGACCCCGCCGCCGCGGCCCTGGCTCGGTCCCCGTCGCGAACCCGGTCTCGACCACCGGCCCCTCGCACGATCCTCGTCGGTCAAGAGCGCACCCTCGCCGAGATCAAGCGTGCTCACGCCGGGGGACGCCGACTGCTCACCCTGGTGGGGCCAGGCGGGGTCGGCAAGAGCCGGCTGCTCCAAGAGGTCGGCCGCGTCCTCACGGCCGAGGACATCGCCTGGGTGGAACTGTGCGGCCTGGACGACGCGGCTCTCGATGACCTCGTCGATGCGTTCGGAACCGCCTGCGGGACACCGCCCGGCGTGGCGGGAACACTCGACGGTCTCGTCACCGCGCTCGCCACCGCACAGCTCACCGTGCTCGTCGACGAAGCAGAGTGGCATCTCGACCTCGTCGGTCAGGTGCTGGGTGCCCTGCTCGACCACTGCCCAGGCATCCGCGTCATCGTGACCTCCCGGCGACCCCTCGACATCCCCGGTGAACGGCTGATCCCCGTCTCGCCACTGGATACCCCCGCCGCCGACGCCGACCTCGAGACGATCGCTGGAGCCCCTGCTGTCCGCCTCCTCCTCGAGCGGCTGGCCGACCATGGCATGCCGCTGCGGCGCGATGAGGCGTCCATGGCGATAGCCGCGCAGATAGCGCGGCGTCTTGACGGCCTTCCCCTGGCGCTGGAGATCGTCGCCGGGCACGCCGGAAGCCGATCGCTGCCCGACCTGGCCACGCTCGTCGAAAGACCCCACGAAGTGGTCGACGATCGACCGAGCACCCCAGCCCGGCACCGCTCCGTGCGGGAGACGGTCCTGTGGAGTATGGCGAACCTGGACCCGACGGCCCGTCGAGCCCTCATCGACCTCTCGGTCATCGTGGGCACGTTCGACCTTCCCACAGCCGCCGCGATCACCGCCCTGGCCCACGGCGAGGCCGTCGAAGTCACCGTGATCGGGCTGGTCCGCGAAGGGCTGGTCCAGCCGGTACGCGACAGGGGCTCGCACACGGAGTACCGGCTCCTGCGCACCGTGCGGGCCGTCGCCGGTGAGGACCTCGGCGAGAACGGCCGCAACCGCGCCGCCGCCCGCCACCGCCAGTGGTATGCCGCGCGGTGGCGCGACCAGCCGCGCAGCGACGCTCTGCTCGAGGACGTCCGCCATCACTACGACGACTACCTCACCGCGTTGCGCAGCGCCCTGGCGTTGGGAGACGGGCCGGCGATCTGCGACTTGACGGTGACCCTGTCTCGGCTCTGGCTCTTCGCCAACTGGCAGGCGGGCGTGCGCTGGAGCAGACGGGCAGCCGAGCATCCAAGCCTCGATGAGCTATCCCGGGCGCTGGTGTTAGCCCAGTGCTCCACGCTGATGCTCTACGTCGACCTGGCCCACGCCGAGCGGGATGCCCGACAGGCCATCCCGGTCCTGCGCACCCACGGCGAACGGCTGGCCCTCATCACCGCGATGCTTGGCCTGACCCTCAGCCAGCTCAACACCGGCCAGGTTGAGGCGGCCGTGGCATCGGCTGACGCGGCAGTCGCCGAGGCTCGCCACGCCACCCCCGCACGCCTGGCCGATGCCCTCGGCGCCGCTGCGGCCACCCGCGCGTCGATCGGCGACATTCCCGGCACGCTCGCCGCCGTTCGCGAGGCGCTGGACATCCTCGACGAGGTCGGTTCGGTGTCGGCCTCGCTGGCGGTGGGGTGCAATCTGGCGTTCGCCCTCACCGACATCGACAGACCCCGGGATGCGATCACCGTGCTCGAGCGGGTGGCGCCGGACATTCCGGGGCTCCTCGGCATTCGGACGACGGGGGTGTATGCCTTCAACCTGGCCTGGGCCTTGTTGGCTGACGGACAGGGGCGCCGAGCCCTTGAAGTGTTCCACGGGCTCGTGGACGGCCCGGTGGCCACGATCGACACCGAACTGGCCGAGGCGCTGCTCGGGGCCGCCCTCGCCGTCACCCTGGTGCGTCCTGAGCTGGGTCCCCGGGCCGTGACCGCAGCGTTGACCATCTCGGACCGCGTCGGGTTCACCGCCTTCGGCCCGGCGATACACCGTGCTCTGAACAACCTGGCTCCCGAGGCTGAAGCCGATCCCGAGGAGCTCCTGCCGACCGGATCGCTGGCGCTCGACATCGTCAGGGCGGCAGCCAGTGCCTTGGCCGCCCCTCTGTCGGTGGACTGAAGGAGGCCAGCGGGGGAGCGACGTGCCAGGGCGTTCGTCGACCTCGAGGTGCTCACGGTGATGACGTGCAGACCCTGCCATGGGGGGCGCGGCGAAAGACGCCTTCCGTTCCCCGAATTGAGCTGCGCCCGGAGTGGCAGCCGGGACGAAACCCGTTCTCTTCCTAGGCTGCTGGCGTGACTCGGCGGCCCGTTCCCGGACCGTGGCTGCGGCGTTGGTCGGCTCTGGCCGGTATGGCGTGCGCGCTCGCAGCCTGCACCGCCATACCGGCTGGACCGTCCCAGGTGCCGGCCCCGACCAGCAGTACCTCCGCGCAGCCCGTCCTGCTGGGCGACGTCGAGCCGCTCGAGCGCACCTCCGGGGTCATCCTTGACGGCATTGAGGTGCGAGCGCTCGTGGCTGAAGACCCGCGTCGGCCGGTGTCGGTGCGGTGGCCGCTGGTTCCCGGGGCTCGGCGACTCAACGCGGTGGTCACCGATTGGGTCACGGATACCCGAGCCCGGTTCGTCCGCCTGAACGCTCCCGCCGAGCCCGGCGCTGCCGTCGCGCCGGAGCTCAACGTGTCGTGGAACGTCGTCGTGGCCGCCGGCGATGTGGTCGGCGTCGAGGTGGCGACATTCGAGTCGAGCGGATCGGTCGCCGCCGAGTCGCAGCGCACCTACTACACCGACGTTGCCCAGGATGAGGTCTGGACCGGTGCTGACCTGCTCACCGTCGATGGCCGGGCGGCGGTGGCGCGCACGGTGGTCGACGCTCTGGCCCGGTCCGGACGGGCCGTCTTTCCCGCGGTCCAGTCGGACCCGGCCCAGGTGGCCGCCCTCTTCTCGGACATCGACATCGACCCGGTCGGTGGACTCGCCGTCACCGTGTCGTCCGGCCTGGCCAGTGCGGCCAGTGATGGGCCGGCCGTGATCCGGATCCCGGATGACGTGGCCACGCAGTGGTTGAGCCCGGCCGGACAGGCCCTCCGATCCGCCGTTCGTTCCGGCGCAGCCTACTCGCGGCGGGTCGCACCCTCCGCCACGCCCTCGGTGAGCGGCACGCCGACCGGAACTGATGGGCCGGCGAAGCCCCGGCCGGCTGTTGATTGCCGCACCATCGCCTGTGTTGCTCTGACCTTCGACGACGGGCCGGCGCCGACCACCCCGGAGGTGCTCGACATCCTGGCGAAGGCCAAGGTCCGGGCGACGTTCTTCGTCATCGGCCGCAACGTCACGGCGCTGCCGCAGGTGGTGCGGCGGGCTGTCGCCGAGGGGCATGTCGTCGGCAACCACACGTGGAGCCACCGCGACCTCGCCGCGCTCAGCGCCGAGGATCAGCAGCGGGAAGTGGACCTCACGAACGAGGAACTGGCCAGGGTCGGGGTGACGACCACGCTCCTGCGGCCGCCCTACGGCTCGTTCGACAAACGTTCCCGACGGCTCGGTTCGGCGCTGGTCCTGTGGGACGTTGACCCGCTCGACTGGCGCGACCACGACGCTGGCCTGGTCGCCCGACGAGTCGTGGGCTCAGCGCATCGAGGCTCGATCGTGCTCATGCACGACATCCAGCCCACGACGGTGGCGGCGCTGCCGGCCATCATCAAGGGCCTGCGCGCCAAGGGCCTGACCCTGGTCACCGTCCCCGAGCTGCTCGCCGGCCCACCGAAGGCCGGGAAGGCCTACTACGCGCGGGGAACCGTCGGCTAACCGCAGCTGCGGGCGTTAGGCCAGGCAGAGACAGAACGGGTGACCCGCCGGGTCGAGGAAGACCCGGAACGTCGTGCCGGGCTGGTGCTCGTGCTTTGTTGCACCCAACTCGAGCACGGCCGCCTCTGCGGCGTCGAGGACGTCGACGGTCACGTCGAGGTGCATCTGTTGCGGAATGTCCTGGCCGGGCCACTGCGGGGGCCGGTAGTCGGCGACCTGCTGGAAGCACATCGAGTCGCCGTAGTCGGCCCGAATCGTCCACCAGTCGTCGCCGGACTGCTCCACCTCCCACCCCAGCAAAGCGGCGTAGAACCGTCCGAGCCCGGCAGGGTCGGGACAGTCGAGCACGATGACGGGGGAGCGCGCGATAGCCATGTCGGCACGGTACCGGCCGGGTCCGACAGCCTCACCGCGCGTCGCGTCGCTCGACGTCTCGGTCGACGTCGCACTCGACCTCGCCGTCGATGTCGTCAGCCGTTGTCGGGGGCGGCCAGGCGCGCGGCGTCGGCCGAGGCGTCGTCGGGCATGGTCTGGCTGACCCGTTCGGCCTCCACGCGCTGGCGGTAGTGCTCCACCTCGTCGTCGACCGTGCTGGCATCCCACCCGAGGACCGGTGCGATGAGCTCGGCGGCCGGCCGTGAGGCGGTGATCGCCCGGTCGAAGGACTCGATGGACAGCCGGGTGCGTCGAGCCAGGACATCGTCCAGGTGCAGTGCACCCTCGTGCGAGGCGGCGTAGACGATCTCGGCCTTGAGGTAGTCCTCGCCGCCGGGCAGGGGCTCGCCGAGGGCCGGGTCGGCCAGGACCAGCCCGAGGATCTCGGAGGTCAGCACGCCGTGGCGCATGAGCATCTTCTCGATGCGCTCGACGTGCAGCCCCGATTCCTTGGCCAAAGCTCGCCGCCGGTTCCACATCGCGTGGTAGCCAACTGCCCCGACGAGCGGCACCTCTTCGGTCACCGAGTCGGGCACGTCGCCGCCCAACGCCCGGGCCGCCTCGTCGATGGCGTCCTTGGCCATGACCCGGTAGGTCGTGTACTTCCCGCCGGCCACGACGACCAGCCCCGGTGTCGGGTGCGCGACGACGTGCTCGCGGGAGAGCTTGCTCGTCTGGTCGCTCTCGCCGGCGAGCAGCGGGCGCAGGCCGGCATACACGCCCTCGACGTCGGCCTGGGTCAGCTCGGTCGCGAGCACCGTGTTGACGTGGCCGAGGAGGTATTCGATATCCGCCGAGGTCGCGGCCGGGTGGGCCAGGTCGTGCTGCCATTCGGTGTCGGTCGTGCCGATGATCCAGTGCCGGCCCCACGGTATGACGAACAGGACCGACTTCTCGGTGCGCAAGATGATGCCGGTCGTCGAGTGGATCCGATCTCGCGGCACGACGAGGTGGATGCCCTTGCTGGCCCGCACGTGGAACTGGCCCCGCTCGCCGATCATGGCCTGCGTCGCGTCGGTCCAGACCCCCGTCGCGTTGACGACCTGGCGCGCGTGGATCTCGATCTCTCGGCCGCTGAGCTTGTCGATGGCCCGCACGCCGGTCACCCGCTCGCCCTGGCGCAGGAAGCCCACGACGGCGACCCGGGAGGCGACGTGGGCGCCGTAGGTGGCCGCCGTCCGGGCGAGTTCCATCGTGTGCCGGGCGTCGTCGACCTTGGCGTCGTAGTAGTGGACGGCCCCGACCAGCGCCGACGACTTCAGGGCCGGGGCCATCCGCAGGGCCTGACGACGGGTGAGGTGCTTGTGCCACGGCAGGCCCGCGGAGTGCTTGGCCGCGCGGGCCAGCGAGTCATACAGGCTCAGGCCGGCCTCGACATACGGCCGCTCGACGACCGCCTTGGTCAGCGGGTAGAGGAAAGGCACCGGACGCACCAGGTGCGGAGCCAGGCGGGTCAGCAGCAGCCCGCGCTCCTTGAGGGCCTCGGCTACGAGCGTGAAGTCGAACATCTCCAGGTAGCGCAGCCCACCGTGGATCAGCTTGCTGCTGCGGCTGGATGTGCCGGAGGCGAAGTCGCGTTGCTCGACCAGGCCGGTGACCAGACCACGAGTCACCGCGTCCAGCGCACAGCCGGTGCCGGTGACTCCGCCGCCGACGACGAGGACATCGAGCTCCAGACCACCAGCCATGGCGTCGATGGCGGCCTGCCGGTTCTGAGGGCTGAGTGGATGGGCGGTGGTGCTGGTCATGATCGTCTTCTTTGTCGTCGGTTTTTCGGTTGTCTATCTGGTATGTCGGCCGGTGCCTGCTCGGAGCGCTGCTGTTCAGTCGACCCAGTCCAAGGTCCGCTCCACGGCCTTGCGCCAGCCGGCATACCCAGCCGCTCGCTCCTGCGCGGTCGAGGTCGGCGACCAGCGCCGGTCCTCGGCCCAGTTCGATCGTAGGTCGTCGGTGCCGCTCCAGAAGCCGGTTGCCAGACCCGCCGCGTAGGCCGCACCGAGGGCGGTGGTCTCCGCGACGACGGGTTTGACGACCTCGACGCCGAGGACGTCGGCCTGGATCTGCATGCACAGCTGGTTGGCGGTCACGCCCCCGTCGACCTTGAGCGTCTCCAGGGCGACGCCGCTGTCGGCCACCATCGCGTCGGCGACGTCCCTGCTCTGGTAGCAGATCGCCTCCAGCGTCGCCCTGGCAAGGTGCCCACTGGTGTTGAACCGGGACAGCCCCACGATCGCCCCCCGAGCGTCGGAGCGCCAATACGGAGCGAAGAGCCCCGAGAAGGCCGGCACGAAGTAGACGCCGCCGTTGTCCGGGACGCTGCCCGCGAGGTCCTCGACCTCGCGCGCGTCGGCGATGACCCGCAGCTGGTCCCGCAGCCACTGGACGGCGCTGCCGGTGACCGCGATCGAGCCTTCCAGGGCGTAGACCGCCGGCTGGTCGCCGAGCTGGTAGGCCACCGTCGTCAGCAGGCCGTTGGTGCTGCGGACGATCTCGGTGCCGGTGTTGAGGAGCATGAAGTTGCCCGTGCCATAGGTGTTCTTCGCTTCGCCGGGGGAGAAGCACACCTGCCCCACCGTGGCGGCCTGCTGGTCGCCCAGGATCCCGGTGATCGGGACGGCCGCGGACAGGCCGGGCAAACTGCGCGCCACGCCATACGAGGAGGCGTCCGAGCTGGGTCGGATCACCGGCAGCATCGCCCTCGGGACCCCGAAGAACCCCAGGAGCTCGTCGTCCCAGTCGAGGGTGCGCAGGTCCATGAGCATCGTCCGGCTGGCGTTGGTCACGTCGGTGGCGTGGATACCACCGTTCGGCCCGCCGGTGAGGTTCCACAGGACCCAGGTGTCCGGTGTGCCGAAGAGCGCGTGTCCGGCTTCGGCGTCGGCCCGCAGGCCCGGCACCGTCTCGAGCAGCCACTGCAGTTTGCCGCCGGAGAAGTAGGTGGCCGGGGGCAGGCCGGCCTTGGCGCGGATCGTCTCGCCGCGGCCGTCCGCATGCAGCGCCGAAGCGATCTGTGCCGTCCGGGTGTCCTGCCAGACGACCGCGTTGGCGTAGGGGCGGCCGGTGCGGCGGTCCCAGACGATCGTGGTCTCGCGCTGGTTGGTGATGCCGATCGCCGACAGGTCCGCGGCGTGCAAGCCGGCCGTGGTCAAGGCGGTGCCGATGACGGTCTGCGTGCGCTCCCAGATCTCCAGCGGATTGTGCTCGACCCAACCGGCCTGGGGGAGGATCTGCTGGTGCTCGAGCTGATGCCGGGCCACTTCGCGCCCGTCGTGGGTGAAGATCATGAACCGGGTCGACGTGGTCCCCTGGTCGACGGCACCGACGAAGTCAGCCATGTGCCCAGCGTGTCACAGCCGCGGCTGCCGTGCGCGCACCCCGACCGGACGCCTGCTCCCCGGCCGGGCGGGCCGACCGGGGAGCAGGCGCTGGCGCGGTATGGCGGCCGATCAGGTGGCCGGGACAGTTCCCGAAAGTCGATGACCTGCGGCGATCTCCCTCTGCCTACGCGGCGAGGCACAGGCTGACGCCACTTCCAGGCACAGCCCTCGCGCACCCTCTAGACGGGCGTTGACGGTCGCGATCGTGTCGAACAGCTCGACGTCGGTGATGAAGCAAACCTGCTCGTAGTGCACGACCCCCTCCTTGTGGGGCGTACTCCGAGGAGCGCAGCTCGTACTCGAACGCCGCGGCGTCGCCCTTGTGGAGGTGGGCGAACGGAGTCTTGGCGGAGTCCGTGGTGGGGCCGATCCACGTCTGGAGCTGGATCCGGTCGCTCGGGCGCGAGCCGTCGGCGCCCGTGTAACGTGCATCGACGTAGACGGTGACCATGACCTTCTTCGAGCCGTCGGTGTTGTCGAATACCTTCGGGTCGGGAGCGAGGCGGGACTTCGTGATTTGGCCGCGGTTCAGGATGGACATGGCAGTTCTCCTCAAGCAGGCGTGGCGGGGTCGGTGTTCCCCACCCTTCAAGTGATCCCCGGGCGCAGCTGGCGCTGCGCCTACTCCACCCTGACGCTGAGGTCGAGCGCGCGGGCTACGGCTGGCCGTTCAAGATGTCGTAGGCGACACGGTGGAGGCCCGCGACGGGGTTCTCGACGCTGATGGTGGCCGGGAGGTCGATCCTGAAGGACAGCGACTGGGCGTCCACGTGCCGGTGTGTGACGACGTCGTCGCGACGCAGCACCTGAACCGCTGGGTCGCCCATGTCGTAGCACCGCACGAAGGCTGGGGTGAAGGTAGCGGAGAAAGGTGCGTCGTTCGACATGGTCCGGTGGTGGTACCCGAAGCCGGACTCGGAGCCGTAGTCGGCCACGTGCGACAAGAAGTCGTCAACTGCGCCGCCGTTGCCCGTGGCTTCGAGCCGGTCGACGATTTGCTGGGTGAGTTGGGGCACGCTGAAGGCGTTCGCGCTGGAACCGGACTGCTGGAGCCCGACGCTGACCAGGAGAAGCCGGTCCTCCCCCGGCGCGCTGTCGGTGGGCTGGGCCGCTTCCACCTGGTGGGTACCCTGCACGATGTGGCTGGACGACTGGTGGGTCGTCGTCTTCACCTCGATGCCGGTGCCGTCCCACGAGAGGTCGCGTGACGAGCGGCGCCAACCGTCCCATGCCGCAACCAACTGGCCCACGTAGGCGTCGTCGGCTCGGCGGATCAAAGCTTCGAGAAGGAGGAGTTCGCCCGCCAGGCCGAGCAAGGCGGACAGGGACAGCTCGAGCCGCTTTATGGCCAGCTCGATGATCGGCTCGGTGGCCGCGAAGGCCCGAGGCAGGTCCTCGTCGGCGCCCTCCCGCAGCAACTCGGTGGCGATTAGGGCCGCGATCTGGTCGTAGTGGCCGAAGGCGGGGAAGAGGAGTCGGTTGGCCTCCAAGGGGGTGTCGTTCTCGCGGTGCCAGGAGTGGTGTCTGACCGCGTCGCGCAACTGGTTGGCCCTGGGCTGGAGTTCCGGGCCGGCCATGAACAACTCCACGTGCCCAAGGTGGTCGCGGGTCGCGCCGATGACTCGCGCGGGGGTGAGCCATCGGATGGTGCGGTCGCGACCCTCCGCTCCTTTGTGTATGTCGGCGATCTGGTTGAGCACTTCCTCGTAGGTGGTCATGGGGTGGCCTTGTCTCATGGCAGGAGCACGCTGGCCCGGGTGGCGGCGAACTGTTCGGGCCCGCCTGCCGGGATGCTGAGCGCGACGGCGACGGCGGGATGAGCCTGGTTGTTGCGCTGGTTGACGTAGATCAGGATCTGGCCTGGCGAGCCAGCGGGACGCCACGACGAGTCGACCAGCACCGTCGGCAGGGCCTCCTGGCGGTGGTAGTAGTCGAAGTAGAGGTCGCTGCGGTACTGCCCGGGGCCGGCGGTCGGGTCGCTCGCACCCCAAGTGGTGGTCAACTCACCCGTGTGGCCAACGCTCTTGGTCGTGGTGCGGATCTGGAAGGGCAGACTGCTCAAGGGTCCGTTGGTCACGAACTGTCCGTCGCCGAAGCGGATCCCGACCCAGAAGCGAGGCTGTCTGTCCCGCTTCTGTCTGAGGTCCGACAGGGACCACAGCCTCCCGGGCTCGCCCGTCACGAACAGGCCCGGCACCTGCCGCGTCAGGCTGGCCGCCCACAGGCGCAGGTAGGCGGAGATGGCGTACGGGCAAGGCCGGCGCGCCGGGTCGCCCGCCCCCGCCAGGGGCGGGCGGTACAGCCCCGGCACGGAGAGCGGCGCCTTCGCGGACACGCGGGCCTCCACCTGGGCCCAAAGGGTCGCCAGAGGGCTGTCGGTCCCTGGGGCGTAGCTGTCGTACCGCAACCGGTCTAGCCATGTGGCGGCATCTTCAAGCGTCAGGGGTTCGTCCAGGATCTGGCCGCGCAGAGTGCCTCCGGCGAGCAGCGGGGACGACGGTCGCGCGCCGAACAGCTCGGCCACGAGTTCGACGTTGTGATCGGGGCCCGCGCCGTCGTTGAGCATTTTCACGAACGGGCGGGCGCCCGGGGACAGCGGGTAGTTGCGCGTGTTGGCGATCTTCCCGGTGGCGGTGAAGTTGAAGCCTTGAAGCACCGCCGGTTCGGGGGCATCGCCTGCCATGCGCTCGGTGATGGCGCTGCGGATCGCCTCGTCCATGTCGTGGTAGGCGCTGAAGAGTGCCAACTGGTCCGATGACGCGAAGACCCGGCACAACTCGACGTACGACCCTCGGTAGCCGAACCAGCGCTGCATCTGCATCTGCGTGTCGGCCAGTGGACTGTTGCTGGAACGCTGGAACAGCGCCGTCGTCATCCCCTCCAGCGTCAGGCCGCGGGCCATCACGTTGCCGGACACGAAGATGGTGCTGAGGTCCAGCGGGGCCTTCCATCGCTCTGAGGCGGGGTCGCGGGTGGCCCGGTACGAGGGCCGATCGTCGGCCGTGGGGTCGCTGTTCACCACCGAGACGCGCGTCCCCGGGATGAGCTCGTCGGCCAGCAGGGCCTTCACCGTCGGCCAGTCGGGGAACTCCCGCGCGTGGATGACGGTGAACTCCGTCTCGATCGCGCCGGCCGAGGAGCGGTAGCGGTCGAGCCAGGCCTCCCAGCGGGGCCGGTCGGTGGTCAAAGTGGAGACCAGCGCGTTCGGCAGGGTGGCGGTGCCGGACTCCAGGAGCCGGCGGGCGGAGCGGCGGTCTGGGACACCGGCCCACACCAGCAGGTCCTCGGCCGACTGGAAGTGGTCCTGGATGTTCGCCGACGGGTGGTAGAGCATCGAGTGGGGCGGCTGGACCGCGGCCTCGGCCTCCTCGGCCGAGTCGAACAGCAGCCCGGCGGCCGTCGCTGGACCCAGCCGTCGGGAGCGGTGCAGCCGGATGGCTCCGGCCACTAGGAAGGCGCGCACCGCCTCTGCGCGGTCGTCGGCGGGGTCGTTGCTGGCAGGACGGCAGAGGTCGGAGGACGCGCGGCGGTAGAACACCTCGCCCCCGGTGTAGAACGCCGGCAACCCTGC
Organism: Actinomycetota bacterium; assembly: GCA_052034115.1. Taxonomy (GTDB): domain Bacteria; phylum Actinomycetota; class Actinomycetes; order Actinomycetales; family Dermatophilaceae; genus Lutibacillus. The sequence continues at coordinate 3,102 of JBPOIZ010000066.1, read as the reverse complement.
AGGCTCCGGGTAGGTGGACGATCGGGGTGCGTCGAGGTTGCCGGGGTCTGCCACGTCGACGAGGTGGCCGATGTCGAGGGGCGTGCGCAGCGAGACGAGGAAGTCTCGCGGGGCCAAGGGGTTGTGGTCCTCCTGCAAGAGGTTGGCCTGCGGCGTGGCCGTGTAGGCGAGGTAGGTCGTGAAGACGTTCGCCGGTGTGCCGTGGGGCGGGTCCCAGAGGTTGGCTATGGCTCGCGGGACCTGTTTGAGGTTGCCGTAGGCCTGATCCTGTCCGGCCTCGGCTACGGCGTCCAGGATCGAGCCGTCGTCGGCCTCGTCGTCCAGCACGACCATGTGCCCCGGCCTGCCCAGCGTCTTCATATTCGGGAACACGTTGGCGCGCAGGCTCTCGGCCAGCGCGTGCAGGTGATGGGTCTGCTTCATCGCCACGACGATGATGGGGCGGCCGCGACGAAGCCGGTTCCGCACCGTGGCCGGGTGCATCCCGTAGGCGTCCTGGAGGTTCAGCGAATCTTCCGAGAGGGCCGCTCCGGGGTTCGGGACGAGGATGCGCCCCGCTTGCTTGGCCGCGTTGTCGGGCCCGGCGTCGAGTTGGGCCGCGAGCCGCTCGTAGGTTTGCCTCCACAGCGACACCCGGGTGCCGGCCAGGACCACGACGACGTCGACCCCTCTGTCGACGGCCATCGCGGAGACCCCCAGCATGGAGGCGGTCTTGCCGGACTGGACCGAACCCATGACCAGGCCGGTGCGGACCCTTCCGGGTGGCCATAGGTCGGCCCGGGCCGCATCGAGGATTCCTCGCTCCGCTATGTAGCGGCAGTCAGCCTCCAGGGCCAGCAGCGCCGTGTCGCTCATGCCCGTGACGGAGTTGACGTAGCGGGCCCACCACGTGTCATCACGAGGGGCGTCCGGCGGGTCGAAGTACACGTGCTCGCTCGGGAGCGGCGGGGGCGTGTCCATGTGACTGCCCGGCTAGATCCGGGTGCGCTGGAGCGACTCGTAGCCAGAGGAGCCGAACCGGTCGCGGACGGCCTGCGTGGCCGCGCAAGGGTCGAGGTCGAGGAGCAGCAGCACCTGTTCGGCGATGCGCGCGATGTAGTCCCACTGGGTGCGCGTCTGGGTCTTCTCCGGGCGCTCCCACGCCGCTGAACTGCTAGCGTCGCGGATCTCGTCGGCATGGTCGTCCATGCGGTCCTCAACGTCGTCTGGAGAGGCGGCCAGCGCGAGCGCCACCCCGACCAGCGACCCGACGAGCTGGAGTTCCTGCCACTTGACGCCGTTCTCCCCGTCCTTGAAGCGTGGCGCCCAGAGTTCGTCGTGGCCGGAGTGGAGTTCGACGGCCCGCGAGATCCAGTCGAAGACGCGAGTCAAGTTCGCCGTGTCGCGGAGCGGGTGGGTGGAGTCTTTTTGGGTCCGGCCGAGCAGGTCGTCGATGTGGGACGCCGTGGACTTGAGGCTCTCCTGGCCGGTGTCGTGGAGCAGGGTCGCGAGGGCCCACGCGAGGACCTTGGTGCGCTTGTAGCGGGAGTGGCCGAACTTGTACTGCTCCAGGCTCTTGCCCAGCTCGGCGAGGTGGTCCAAGCCCGCGAGCGAGGGCGCGAATGCGGCTACGTCGGCGTGGGGGTCGGCGTCTCCGGCCGCGAAGAGGATGGCACGGGTCAACTCGATGTCGTGGTAGACCGCGTTGCGCAGTTCCTCCGCGTTGAGGTGCACGCCCTGCTTGTTGTACAGCTTGAACACCTCGTGGATCTGGCGCTGCTTGGCCGAGGTGTATTCGATGACTGGAACCTTGTAGTCGGGAGCGCCCTCGAAGATCTCTGCGACGTCGACCTCTTGGTCGGCGACACGGATCATTTTGTCCTTGATCTGGGTGAAGTACTTGCCCCGCAGGGGCTCGAGATAGGTGCCCACCAGCCCGCCGTCGCCGCTGTTGCGCAGCTTGAAGGGGAAGTAGTACTCGTCCTCCTTGCTGGCGGTGAGGTTCTCCCCCATCAGGGTCTTCCAGCCCCGGCGGAACTTGGGGTAGTCCTCGGTGAAGTTCTTCAGTAGTTCCTTCCCCGGGTGGAGTCGTTCGGCCTCTTGGACTCGTTCCAGCGCCTTGGGGTGCGCGCCGACGAAGCGGAGGATCGCGGTGAGGCGTTGCTTGCCGTCCACCACCTCGTGGGGGGCGGAGCCGCCCATGCGCAGCAGGATGATGGATGGCAGCGGGATGCCGCGCAGGATGGACTCGATGAGCGCCTGGCGGTCCTTGGTGCTCCAGACGTCGCCGCGCTGGTAGGTGGGGGTGAGGTTCAGCTTCTTCTTCGTCAGTTGCAGGATGTGCCAGACGTCGGCCTTCGCGGTGACCGGTTCAGGGCTGACCGGTTCGCTGTCGTGCTCGTCCTCGGCCCAGGCGTCCTGCCAGTTCTCGGTCGCGGCCTTCCGGCTTGTCCCGTTGGCCCGCCGGTCGAGGAACTGCTGCTGGAGCTTGCCAGCGGTCTCGACGCGCTCGTCGAGGTGCTCCCACGCGCGCAGGGTGAGTCGGACGTCATCGTGCGACCGGTCGAGTTCGGCGGCTGGGTCGAGGCCGAGCTCGCCGACCAGTGCCTCGAGGAAGGCCTCGGTGCTGCCGGTGGGTAGGTCGCGGCTGAAGTTCAGCCAGCCCTGGACCTCGCCGAGCCGTGGGATCCAGGAGTCCGAGGTCATGTCGACGTCCGAGCCGGTGAACACCGAGACCGGGGAGGCGATGGTCTCCGGCGCCTCGGACGCCTCTGAGAGGGTGGCCAGTCCCTCAGCGATACGCTCCCAGAGCTGGGTGCGCGGATCGTCCTCCTCGGCGAGGTCGCCGAGGTCGAGGGGCTGGTCGGTCATGCGGTGGCTCCCAAGGTGTGGAGGGGGGTGGCAGGGGCGTCGAGGGGGGTCGGCTCGTGGACGCCGTCGACCAGGGGCTTGGCGATGGCGGCGACGACCTTGGCGTTCACGGCGTTACCCAGTGCCTTGTAGGCGTCGAGGTCGTAGGCTGGGAGTTCGATGTCGTCGATGCTCTGCAATTTGGCGCATTCGGCTGGCGTCATGTAACGGCGCTGCCCGCCCAGGTTGGCCCCCAGGATGGGGACCTGGGTC
>JBPOIZ010000054.1:0-14857 GCA_052034115.1 Actinomycetota bacterium | reverse complement strand
CGACGGCGTCGGGTAGTGACCCGGCCGGTGATCCGGTTCCGCCGTCGGATCCGTCGACGGCGACGGTTGATGTGGATCAGCAGCCGGGTTTGGCTGTGGTGAAGTCGGCTGATCCGGTGACGGTGTCTGCTGTGGGTGAGGTCGTCGAGTACACCTTCGTGGTGACTAACACCGGGAATGTGACGGTGACTGATGTCGCGGTGACGGACACGTTGACTGCTCCGGCGGGTCCGGAACTGGTGGTCTTCTGCCCGGATACGGTGCTGGCTCCCACGGAAACAGTCCTGTGCAGCGCCTCCTACACCGTCACCCTCGCTGATATGGACAACGGGTCGATCGTCAACTCGGCGACCGCGTCGGGTAGCGACCCCGCCGGTGACCCGATCCCGCCGTCGGATCCGTCGACGGCGACGGTTGATGTGGATCAGCAGCCGAGCCTGGCTGTGGTGAAGTCGGCTGATCCGGTGACGGTGTCGGCCGCAGGCGACGTGGTCGAGTACACCTTCGTGGTGACCAACACCGGCAATGTGACAGTGACTGATGTTGCGGTCACGGATGTGGCGACGGCTCCGGCGACTGCGGTGACCGTGTCCTGTCCGGACACGAGCCTGGCGCCGACCGACTCGACGACGTGTACGGCGTCATACACGGTCACCCAGGCCGACATCGACGCTGGGTCGATCGTGGACTCGGCGACCGCGTCGGGTACTGACCCGGCCGGTGACCCGATCCCGCCGTCGGATCCGTCGATCGCCACCGTCGATGTCGATCAGCGGCCCAGCGTGGCGCTGGTCAAGTCGGCCGACCCGCAGACCGTGGCCGCCGCAGGCGAGGTCGTGAACTACACGTTCGCCGTCACCAATACCGGCAACGTCACGCTGACCGACCTCACAGTGGCCGACACGCTGACCGCACCCGCCGGCCCGGAGTTGACCGTGTCGTGCCCGGATACGACGTTGTCGCCCGATGAGTCGGTGGACTGCACGGCGACATACACCGTGACGCAGGCCGACGTGGACCAGGGATCGATCGACAACTCGGCCGTTGCCTCCGGGCTGGACCCGAACGAGGCTGTCGTCGCCAGCGAACCGTCGACAGCACGGGTGCAGGTGAATCAGGTCGCCGGTCTGGAGCTGATCAAGTCGGCAGACCCGACCACGGTCGACGCCGCCGGTGCCTTGGTGACGTACTCGTTCCTGGTCACCAACACCGGCAACGTGTCCATCTCCGGCCTGACGGTCAGCGACACGTTCACCGCGCCGGCAGGTCCCGAACTGGCCGTGTCCTGCCCGGACACGCAGTTGACCCCGGCCGAGCAGGTGACCTGCACCGCCACCTACACCGTGACGCAGGCCGATGTGGACAAGGGAGTCATCTACAACCAGGCCGAGGCCGCGGGGCTGACACCCCGGCAGGAGGAGGCTCGGTCGGTGCCCTCGGTGGCGTCGGTCGACATCATCCAGCGCCCAGGTCTGACCGTCGACAAGGCGGCGGATCCCGACGTCATCGACACGGCCGGAGCGACGGTGGACTACACGTTCGTCGTGACGAACACCGGAAACGTCACCGTCCGTAACCTCGCCGTGGCGGACACCTTCACCGCCCCGGCCGGTCCGGAACTCACGGTGAGCTGCCCGGTGACCGAGCTGCTCCCGGGAGCGTCCACCACCTGCACGGCGGCGTATGTCGCCACCCAGGCAGATGTCGACCAGGGTGTCATCGAAAACACTGCCGTCGCCGAGGGTGACTATTCCTGCCGCGTCCAGGTTCGGTTGGGTGCGCGTGCGGCCGCCGCCGAACCGGTCCCGTGCCCGATCACCTCACCTGCGGACACCGCGATGGTGACCGTCGAGCGGGTGGCGGCGCTGGAGCTCGACAAGCAGGCCGAAGGCCCGATCGACACGAACGGAAACGGCCGGGCCGATGCCGGCGACGTCATTCGGTACTCGTTCGTCGTGACGAACACCGGCAACGTGACGCAGACGGGCATCGCGGTCAGCGACCCGCTCGTCGACCCGGTGACCTGTCCGCAGGCCATGCTGGAACCGGGTGAGTCGATGACCTGTGGACCGGTGGACTACGTCATCACAGTGGCCGACCAGAAGGCCGAGCATGTGGTCAACCACGCGACGGTGGACGGCGTTCCCCCGGACGGGGTCGACCCGACACCGGGTGAGGACGACACCGACACGCCGGTGGACCCGGCGCTGCCGGTGACCGGCTCGGACGTCTCGTCGTGGATGCGGACCTCGTCCATGCTGGTCGGCCTTGGCCTGGTGTTCGTCCTGAGCGGCCGCGGTCGAGGACGGCACCGTCGGATCTGACGCCTGGGTCGGCGGCCGAGTCCGGCCGCCGACCTAGGATGGAGTCCCACACCCAAGGGGAGCGAAACATATGTCATCAGGTGCCACCGCAGTTGCCCGAGTCGCCACCTCCGCAACCGTCCTGCTGCTCGCCGCGACGGCCTGCACGTCAACGGGCGACAATCAGCCCTCGCCGACGTCGAGTGGCGGCCGTCCATCGGGCACCTCGACGGGGTCGGTGACGACCGGCTCGGTCACGCCTGGCCCGTCCAATGACATCGAGAAGCGCAAGTCGGTCGTCAAGAAGTCCTGCGGTGCCACGCAGACCGGGGCCAAGGCCACCGGGGTCATCGTCAACAGCACCGCTGCCGACGCCGAGTTCAAGATCACCGTCACCTTCACCAACGACAAGGCGACCAACGTCGGCTCGGGAGAGACAACGGTGACCGCTCCCGCCGGGACGCAGACCCCGTGGACGGTTCGCGGCGAGTTCACGCCCATCAAGAAGGTGCTCTGCGTCGTCGTCGCGGTGTCCTGACCCGCTGACGGCCACCCCGCACTCCCCGCAACCTGACGTGGGGGGGCGTCGAGGAGTCGTTCAGGGCAGCAGCAGGATCTTGCCGATGTGCGTCGACGCCTCCATCTGACGATGGGCCTCGGCCACCTCGGCCAAGGGGTATGTCGCGGCAATGATGGGCCGGACCCGTCCGGCCGAGATCATGGGCCAGACGTGCTGGGCCGTCGCGGCCACGACCTCGGCCTTGGCGGACGGGGCCCGCGTGCGCAGCGACGTCGCGATCACCCCGGCGCGTTTGCGGAGCATCGCGCCGATGTCGAGCTCGGCGACCCGTCCGCCCTGCAGGCCGATGACGACGACCCGCCCCCCGTCGGCGAGGACGTCGACATTCCGCGCGAGGTACTTCGCCCCCATGTTGTCCAGGACCACGTCCGCACCACGTCCACCGGTGGCCCCCCGGACCACAGCGACAAAGTCGTCCTCTCGGTAGTTGACGAGGATCGACGCACCGAGCTCGGCGCACGCGGCGAGCTTGGCCGCGCTCCCTGCCGTGACGGCCACCGTGGCACCGAGGTCTCGGGCCACCTGAGTCGCCATCGTCCCGATCCCCGATGAACCACCGTGCACGAGGAGCACCTGGCCGCGGTGCAGGCCAGCGGTCATCACCAGGTTGGACCACACCGTGCAGCAGACCTCGGGGAGCCCGGCCGCCTCGATCAGTCCCACCCCGTCAGGCACGGCCATGACCTGGGCCGCCGGCACCACGACCTGCTCGGCATACCCGCCGCCGTCCAAGATGGCGCAGACCTCGTCGCCGATCGACCACTGGGTGACCTGGCCGCCGACGGCAGCCACCCGCCCACTGACCTCGAGCCCGAGGATGTCGCTGGCGCCAGGGGGCGGGGGATAGAAGCCACGACGCTGCATGATGTCGGCCCGGTTCAGCCCCGCTGCCACGACATCGATGAGCACCTCGTCAGCGGCCGGGACAGGTGCCGGGGTGTCGCCGAGGAACAGTTCGTCGACCGACCCGAACTCACGCAGCTGCACGGCGCGCATCACTGGCACCTTTCAGCGGTCAGCAGCCGGCCGCAGCGCCTTGGGGGGGTGCCCGGCCGATTGGATGTAGTAGGCCGCAGCCTTGCGCTCGGCCGCGACCTTCGCCGCCCCGATGGCCAACCCGCTCACGGCGGCGTAGACCACCGCTTCGCCCCATCCGCTGGCCGCCGGGTTCTTGGGTTCTTGGGGGACGTCGCGGCCGGCGGTCTTCCAGAGGGCCTCCACGGCACGCCCGGCGAGCATCGCCGCCAAGGCGGCCGACCCCGGCCCGAGGACCTTCCACACGAGCCCACCCATGGCGCCGTCTCCCTCCAGACCGGATCGTCGAGGACCATCATGCCGCGCGCCGCCACTCCCGGGGTATCCTGGGCGCACCAGAACGACAGGGGAGCGCTCATCCCGGGCGCTGAGAGTGCGGGCAACCGCAGACCCTCGAACCTGATCCGGCTAGTACCGGTGGAGGAAGTCGGTTCTCTCAGGGACCCCCGTCGGCAGGTCGGTGTGACCGCGTCGGGCAGACGGGGACGCACCGGCATACCGGCGGGTGCCCCACCCCCCAGGGTTCTTCGGAAACCGACGGGAGCAGTCATGTCCACCACCACCGTGTCCGCGCCGGCTCGGCGTGGCCGCACCATCGTGGCCAGCCGGCCACTGCGCCGCTGGCGCACCCTCGATCTGGTCGTCGTGGGCACCCTAGGCGTCGCCTTCGGGGTGGCCTACTGGGCCTGGGGTCTGGCGTATGTCGTCCCCTCGACGGCTCTGCAGACCGTGTTCCCGCCGCTGGCCGGGGTCACCAGTGCTCCGTGGCTCATGGCCGGCGTCGTCGGCGGCCTGGTGGTGCGCCGACCTGGGGCTGCCCTGCTCACCGAGCTCCTCGCCGCCGTCGTCTCGGCCGTGGTCGGCACCCAGTGGGGCGCGACGGTGTTCGTCTCCGGCGCCCTGCAGGGCCTTGGCGCCGAACTGGGTTTCGCCGCGTTCCGGTATGCCGCGTTCGGCCTCGGCGTCGCGATGCTTGCCGGCGCGTTGGCGGCACCGATGGAGGCCGTCTACGAGTGGTACTCGTGGTTCGGCGACTGGGGGTTGGGCTACAAGCTCGCCTACGCCGGGATCTTCACGGTCGCCGGTGCGCTCATCGCCGGAGGGCTCGGCTGGTTGCTGACGCGGGCACTGGCTGCGGCCGGTGTCCTCGACGCGCTGCCACCAGGGCAGGAGCTGCGCGAGCGCCGCGCCGAACGGTGATCGAGCGGTGTCGGGACGCGTCGACGTCACCGGGGTGACGTGGCGCCCGTACGGGCGCGCCACCCCGGTGCTCGACGACGTGACGTTCTCGATCCCCGCCGGTCGCCGCGTGCTGGTGCTCGGGGCGAGCGGCTCCGGGAAGTCCACCCTCTTGCGCGCGGTGGCCGGGGTGCTCACCTCGGCGGACGCCGGTGAGTATGCCGGGTCGGTCCTGGTGGACGATGCGGACCCGAGCGCACGCCCGGGGACGGTCGGGCTGGTGCTCCAGGAGCCGGGGGCCGCCGTGGTCGCCTCGAGCCTCGCCCGAGATGTGGCGTTCGGGCTGGAGAACCTACGGGTGCCGCCGGCTGCGATGCCGGCACGGGTCGAGTCCTCTCTGCGCTCGGTCGGCCTGACGATGGACCCGATCTCTCCCACCGACGCGCTGTCCGGCGGCGAGCTGCAACGGCTGGCCCTGGCCGGAGCGCTGGCGTTGGCACCTCGTGTGCTGCTCCTCGATGAGCCCCTGGCCATGCTCGATGACCAGACCGCGGCCGGCGTGCGCCACGTGGTCGACGCCGTGGCCCGCGACCAGTCCTTGACCGTCATGGTGACCGAACACCGCCTCGAGGGTTGGCTCCCGCTGGTCGACGACGCGCTGGTCCTCACGCGGACGGGTCGGGTGGCCGCCTTCGGACCCGTACGCGACGTCCTGGCGGAGCACCGTGAGCTGTTGCTCCGCGAGGGGGTCTGGGTGCCGGGCGCACCGGCGCCCGAGCCGTTGCGGCTCAGCGGCTGGCTGCCATCCGACCGGCGCAGCCGCCGGGCCGCGCGAGTGCCGGTGCGGATCGGGCAGCGGGTTGCCACGCCGACAGCCGACGTCTCGCCCGGCGGTGTGGCGCCCGCGACCGAGCCGGCCATCGCCGCCTCAGGCGTGAGCATTGTCCGGCGGTCGCATGCTCTGACCGGACCGCCCCGGGAGACCGTTGTCGTCGAGGGCCTCGGCCTGGCCGCCGCGGCGCACACCCTCACCGTCCTGGTCGGGCCAAGCGGCTCGGGGAAGTCCACTGTGCTGGGTGCCTTGGCCGGCCTGGTCCAGGTGGAATCCGGGACGGTGTCGGCGTCCGCCGCGCTGGCGACCCCTGAGGGGGAGCGGTCCCCGCGCGAATGGTCCTCGACCGAGCTGGCGGAGCGCGTGGCCTGGGTGCCACAGGCGGCGAGCCTGACCCTGGTGGCCCCCACCGTCCTGCGGGAGGTCATGGCCACCTCCGCGGCGATCGCGGCGGCCGGCGAGCACGGCCCGGCTCCCGACGGTCGCGCCACGGGGCGCGGGGGCGAGTCGGAGTCGGCGCTGCGAGAGCGCGCCATCGCGCTGCTGACCGGGCTCGGCCTCGGCGACCGGCTCGACGTCGACCCGAGGCATCTCTCCGGCGGGGAACAGCGCCGGCTCGCCGTTGCGGCCGCAGCATTGCATGCCCCGGAGGTCTATCTGGCCGATGAACCGACCGTCGGACAGGACCGGCATACCTGGGCCGCTGTCCTGGGCACCGTCGAGAGTCTGGTCGACCGGGGCAGCGCGGTCGTCGTCACGACCCATGACCCGCTCGTCGTGGAGCGGGCCGCCCAGATCGTGGCGCTGCCCCGCTCGGTGCCAAGGGTCGATGACCTGCCGCCGCCTCGGCGCGTGCTGGCCGAGCGCCCGGGGTCGTTGGCCCTCCTGCTCTCGGTCCTGCTCTTGGTGGGGCTCCCTGCGATCCTCCACTCCTGGCGACAGACCGGCTGGGTGCTGCTCGCCGAGGCCTGTTGGTCGTTCGTGGCCCTCAGCGCTCCGCCGCCCGGGCGCGCGCCGCGGGGGCGGACCCGCCGGGTCGCGGCGCGGCTGGCGGCACCGCTGGTGGCGGCCGGATCCGTCGTGTGGTCGACCTGGCTGCTGGGGGGACACGATGTCGAGGCGGCAGCCACGGCCGGCCTGAGGGTGTTGGCGGTCGTCGCGCCGGGCGTGGTCGTCCTGCCGTATGCCGACCCGGACCGCCTCGGCGACGAGTTGCGCACCTGGCTGCACCTGCCCCCTCGGGGGGTGGCGGTGACCACTGCGGTCTTGGGCAGGGTTCAGCACCTCGACGCCATCTGGCGGGAGGTCGTGGCCGTGCGCCGGGTGCGCGGACTGAGTCCAGGGCGCGCACCCCGAGCACGGCTACGTGCGCTCGCCGCCACGACGGTCTCGATGCTGACCGGGGCGTTGACCTCGGCGGCCACCCTGGCCGTTGCCATGGATGCGCGCGGCTTCGCCGCAGCACGGCACCGGACGGCATACGGCGCGGTGCGCTGGGGGATCGCCGACTGGGTCGCGCTGATGGCGGGGGTCAGCGTGCTGGCTGTCGCGGCGCTCGTTTAGTCCGACTTCTCGTCACCGCGCAGCTTCTCGGCGGGATCGCCGGGTCTCGACCGGGGCACTGCTGGGTCCTGATGGCGACGCCAGGGTGACGCGGAACGACGCGCCGGCCGTGGGCGATGAGCCGACCGACAACTCGCCTCCGGCCGAGCGGGCGATCCGGCGGACGATGTCGAGCCCCAGGCCGGAGGACCCGCTGCCACTGGAGCCCCGGGCGGTCAGGTCGGGGTCGTCGAGGCCGGGCCCGGAATCGTGAACGGTGAGCACCACGACATCGGCAGTTCGGTGGAGCGCGATGCCCCACGGGGTGCCGTCCGGAGTATGCGCAAAGACGTTGTCGATGAGGTTGTCCACCAGGTCGCGCAGGTCGTCCGCCGCGACCGAGACCGGCAGCGACTCCTCGGTGGCCTCGATCTGGACGGGGCGGCCTTGGTCCTCGGCCAGCGGCTTCCAGAAGTGGACGCGGTCCATGACGACGACCCGTGCGTCACACATGCCCCGAAACGAGTCGCGGACCGGACGACGCGCCTCGGCGACCACGGCGTCGACGGTCCGCTGCAGCTGGTCGATGTGCTCGCGCAGCCGTTCGGCGGTCTCGGCGTCGTCGACGGTCTCCGCGTCGAGCCGCAGCGCGGTGACCGGCGTCCGCAGCCGGTGGGACAGGTCGGCCGCGACCTCACGCTCGGCGACCAGCAGCTCGCCGATCCGGTCGGCCAGCTGGTTGAGCGCATGCCCGAGCTCGACGACTTCGGGGGGCCCGTCCAGCTCGGCTCGGGCCTCGAGCTCACCGGCGCGGAGGCGGTGGGCCACGTCCGCGACGTTCGTCACCGGGGTCGAGATGCGGTTTCCCAGTCGCTGGGCGATCGCCAGGGCGACCAGGAGCAGGACCAGACCGACCAGGACGATGACCAGCCACGCGGCGTAGACCCCGACTCGCATCGCCTCCTTGGTCACGGTGGTCCGCACCACTGCGGTGCCCTCCTCGGTGACCACAGGGACATAGAGCACCGCGCCCGCGTTGTGCTGCCCCGGGTCTGGATGCGCGAAGGCGCTGCCGCTGTCCCGGGCCTGAGCCAGATAGGAATCGGTGGCCATCGTCGCGGACGTGGGCCCGAACAACTCCCCCCCGGGGAGTTGGACATCGGTGTGTTGACCCGGCGACGTCTGCAGCTGCTCCAAGGCATCGGCCAGATCACCGGGGTCCGGCAACGTCGCGACGAGGATCGCCGCGTTGCGGTTGGCCTGCAGCCCGGCGGCGACCGCCCGGTCCTGGGCCATCTCCAGCACCAGGGCGCACAGCGGGATGACGAACGACAGGATCACCGCGCTGGTCGTCGCCGCGACGACCAGGCGGATGCGGCGCCTCATCCTTCGGGGTGGCGCGGATCCACGAGTCGGACGCCAACCCCTCGAACGCTGTGGAGGTAGGCAGGTGCGGCGGCGGACTCGCCCAGTTTGCGACGCAGCCACGACAGGTGCACGTCGACGGTGCGCTCGGCGCCGCCGTAGGCATTGCGCCAGACCTCGGCGAGGATGTCTCGCTTGGTGACGACCTGCCCCTTGTTCTGGGCCAGCATGAGGAGCAGGTCGAACTCCTTGCGTGACAGGTCGAGGACCTCATCGCCCAGGGTGGCCACGCGAGTCCCGGCGTTGATGGTCAGGTCTGCGACGACGATCGGACCCTCGGCGGCCGCTGTCTGGGTGCGACGCAGCACCGCGCGCATCCGGGCCTCGAGTTGGTCGCTGCCGAACGGCTTGACGACGTAGTCGTCGGCACCGGCGTCGAGTGCGCGGACGGTGACCCGGTCGTCGTCCCGAGCCGTGACGACGATGACCGGCACGTCGCTGACCGCCCGCAGCATGCTGAGGACCTGCAGACCGTCGATGTCGGGCAGGCCGAGGTCCAGGACGACCAGGTCCGGACGGTCGTCGATGGCCAGTTGAAGTCCGGACATCCCGTTCTGCGCGCTGCTCACGGCATAGCCACGATCCTGGAGCGACCGGATCAGAGCCGTCCGGATGCCAGGGTCGTCTTCGACGATGAGGATCGTGGCCACGTGTCATACGGTAACCCTCCGTACGTCTCCATAGCGGAGGGTTGGAGTCCACGCCCCTGCGGCAGACCGGCGGCAGGCGGCCGACAACATGGACTTGATGAGTCGTTGATGGTGGGTCACCTAAGGTTGGCGGGTCGGTGGCAGGGGTACGCGAGCCGGTATGGCGAGGGGGTGTGGTCAGCATGAGGATCGTCCGCGCCGGAATCGTGTCGGCCGCCATCTGGTTGCTCGTCGTCGCAGCCGGATCCTCGTTTGCGTGGGTGGCGATCAACCAGGCGGGGGAGAATCTCGTCGCCGTGGACATCCAAGCCGTCGATGACGCCCCCGACCCCGCTGCCGGCCCGCTGCCCATCCTGCCTGCCGGGGTGTCTGCGGCCCCGTCCACGCCGCGGCCAAGCGGGTCGCAGACCCGCGTCTCCGGTGCGGCCAGGACACCTCAGGCCTCGCCGTCGTCCCCGGTCGGCGGCACTCAGACTGCGCCGGGCGGCACGCAGGCGTCACCCACTGCCCCAGTGCGGCCCGCCACCCCCAAGCCCACGACGGCCAAGCCGACGACGACCGACGGACCCACGACCGGGCGGCCGCACGGCACCCCGTCCTCGCCCCACCGCGCTACCCCCCCGCCATCGGGTCAGACCGCAGGGACGCCGACGGCGACCTCGCCGCCAGCCGTGCGCACCCCGGCAGTGACCGCATCGGGCGGCGCCGGCGTGGTGACCGTGGCGTGCCAAAGTGGAGTGGTCCGGGTGCGTTCGGTGACGCCGCGCTCCGAATGGACGGCGCGGGTCTACCGCCGGGAGTCCATCGCGGCGGTCAGCTTCCACCGCGAAGGGCGCTCGACCGGGTTCGTCCTGTTCGTCGGATGTGTCGGCAACGGTCCGCGCATCGTCTCTACCCCGCGTGGCGTCACCGTCGAGCCCAGAGCGATCCGTGAGGTCCTCGACGACCACACGTTCGGCCAGATCGCCAACCGTCTCGACTGGCGTCCGGCCTTCAGCAACGGCGACTCCTGATCGTCGAACGGCTGACTCCGGCCCGTCGGTGTCGGCCGCCTCGACTCGCCAGCGCCACCTAGACTGGCCGGGTGCGCACGAGTCCGGCCGTTGCGCGGTGGGGTGGACTGATCGCCTCGATCGTCGTGGCCCTGTCCTCCTGGTGGTGTGCCGCAACGCCGGATCAGTACGCCTCGACCCTGTGGCCGGGGCTGCGCCTGAGCCGTCCAGGTGATGGTGGCTCTCCCTTGGCCGCCACCGTCGCGCTCGTGGCCATTGCGGCCCTGGTTGGCCTGTGGTGGGGCCTGCGGGACGCGCCCCTCGGCGTGGGCTGGTGGCGTCGAACGGCGGCCGCCTGGTTCGGACCGCTGCTGCTGTCGGCCCCCCTGCTCAGCCGGGACATCTACTCGTATGCCGCACAGGGCCTGCTCCTCGTCCAGGGTTTCGACCCCTACTCGGGCGGAGTGGACCGACTCGACTCGACATGGGTCGAGTCCACGTCCAGTGTCTGGCTCGATACCCCGGCGCCCTACGGGCCGGTCTTCCTCCTTGTTGCGCAAGCTGCGGCGGGCTTCGCCGAGGGCAACCTCCTCGTGGCGTTGGCCCTGCTCCGTCTCGCGGCCGTTGCCGGAGTGCTCCTCCTCTTCTGGGTGCTGCCGAGACTGGCCGAGGCGGGCGGCATCGACCCCGGTCGGGCCAGCTGGCTGGGTCTGGCCACGCCCCTCGTCGGCGTGCACCTCGTCTCCGGCGGCCACAACGAGGCCATCATGGTGGCGCTCATGGCACTCGGCTGGCTCCTTGCGGCCCGCCACCATCCACTGTGGGCCTGCGTCGTCCTGGCAGTGGCCGCTGCGGTCAAGCTGCCGGCCCTGATCGCTGTTCCCTTCGTCGCGGTCCACTGGGCTGTCGATGCGGCTCGCGCCCGCGGTCTGCACGTGACCTGGCCCCGGGTGGCGGCCACTGCGGTCGTCGCCGGCATCGTCACCGCCGGCGCGTTCCTCGCGCTGTGCTACGGCAGCGGTCTTGGGCTGGGGGCCCTCAGTGTCACGGACACCGCTGGGCGCACGGTCGCCTGGACCTCCGTTCCCTCGGCCATCGGGATCGGTCTGGCAGCGGTCGGGCACCTGCTCGGCCTGCCGGGCGATCAGGCGGCGTATGTCGACCCGGCCCGCACCATCGGGCTCGGGCTGCTCGCCCTTGGACTGGTGGTGGGGTGGCTGGTCCACGTCCGGTGGGTGGCCCGCTCGCCCCGCCCGGCACAGGTCGGCATGATGGCGACCGGCGCGGCGTTGCTCGCCGTCGCGGTCATGGGCCCGGCCTACCACGGTTGGTATGCCCTGTGGGGCTTGCCGCTGCTCGCCGCAGCGCTCGATTCGCGGACCGCCCGTCGCTGGCTTGCCGCGGTCACCACCGGCCTGGGACTTTTCGTCAAGCCGGACGGCTTCACGCTGGCCCTGCGAACGGCCGCCATCGGCGTCCCGGTGGTCTTCGGCGCTCTGGCGTGGGGTGCGCGGCAGGTCCTGCGGCGCGCGACGTCATACGAGTGGTCCCGCGCGCTGGACCTGGGCCAAAGGTGACAGGCTAGGGCCCATGCGTCAGGTGACCCAGTCGAGCAAGCTCGCCCACGTCTGCTACGAGATCCGTGGGCCGGTGCTCGATGAGGCCAAGCGCCTCGAGGAGGAGGGCCACCGCATCCTCAAGCTGAACATCGGCAATCCGGCCCCGTTCGGGTTCGAGGCGCCGGAGGAGATCCTCGTCGACGTCATCGCCAACCTGCCGACCGCGCAGGGCTACAGCGACTCCAAGGGCATCCTGCCCGCCCGGCGGGCCGTCGCCCAGTATCTGCAGACCAAGGGTGTTGAGGGCGTGAGCATCGAAGACGTCTACCTCGGCAACGGGGTCAGCGAGCTCATCGTCATGGCGATGCAGGGGCTGCTCGACGACGGCGACGAGGTGCTCATCCCGGCCCCGGACTACCCGCTGTGGACGGCGGCGACCGCCTTGGCCGGGGGTCGTCCGGTGCACTACATCTGCGACGAACAGTCGAGTTGGTGGCCGGACCTGGCCGACATCGAGTCGAAGGTGACCGACCGGACCAAGGCGCTGGTGGTGATCAACCCGAACAACCCGACGGGTGCTGTCTACTCCCGGGAGGTCCTTGCCGGGCTGGCCGACATCGCCCGACGCCACGAACTGGTGCTGATGGCCGATGAGATCTACGACAAGATCCTCTATGACGACGCCGAGCACGTCGCGCTGGCCTCGTTGGCTCCGGACGTGCTGTGTCTGACCTTCAACGGGCTGTCCAAGTCGTATCGCGTCGCGGGCTTCCGCAGCGGCTGGATGGCGCTGTCCGGGCCGCAGCACCATGCTCGCTCCTTCGTCGAAGGGCTGACCATCCTGGCGAACATGAGGCTGTGCGCCAATGTGCCGGCCCAGCACGCGATCGCCACCGCGCTCGGCGGGAAGCAGTCGATCGTCGACCTCGTCCTGCCCGGCGGGCGCCTCAAGGAGCAGCGGGACCTCGCGTGGTCGAAGCTCAACGACATCCCAGGGGTGACCTGCGTCAGGCCCGCTGGAGCGCTGTATCTGTTCCCGCGGTTGGACCCTGAACGCTTCGGCATCGTCGACGACCAGATGTTCGCCCTCGACCTGCTGCGCGAGCAGCACATCCTCGTCGTCCACGGCACGGGGTTCAACTGGCCGACCCCGGATCACTTCCGCATCGTCACCCTGCCGCGGGTCGATGTGCTCGACGAGGCGATCGGGCGACTCGGGACGTTCCTGGACGGCTACCGCCAGAAACGATAGGCGCCGGCTCCCGGTGCCGGCGGTCGGTCAGCTGGTGGTCCGGAAGGCCGCGAAGGCCCCGGCCACGAGGAGGATGAACGCGATGATCGCCAGCACCAGCAGGGCGGTGGCGATGATCCCGCAGATCCGCCCGGCCACGACCGAGCCCCGGTTGGTGTAGCGGCCTGGCGACGCGTCGATCTCCCGCAGCGCCTTGTTGCCCATCACCCATGCGACCGGGCCGAGCAACTGGAAGAGCACCAGCCCGAGGATGCCGACGATGAGCACCGGCGTTCCCATCGGGTGCTCAGCCGGATAGCCACCGGTGTCACCGGCTGGGGTGTAGGTCGGTGCCGGTCCCCATGTCGGTGCGGGCGGCACCGAGGCGGGCGGGTAGGTGGCCGAGGGCGACGACGCGGGCGGGTAGGCGGCCGGGGGTGCCGAGGGGGTGGGGAACGGCGGCGATGAAGCGGGCACCGGGGGCGCGGCCGGGCTGGGGGCCGCGAACGGGTCAGTGGGGAACGACGGCGGTGCCGACGGGATGGGGAACTGCGCGGTCTGCCACACCGGGACCTGCTCGGTGGGCCCCGCCGCATCTGCCGGGTTGCTGCCGCCGGCGGTGGCCGGGTCGGCAGCAGGCGACGCGTCCGCCGCAACCGGGTCCGCGGCAACCGGGGTCGGCGCGGGGGAAGGGTCGTGCGTGGCAAACGGGTCTGGGGAAGCGAAGGGGTCCGGCTCGGCCGTGGGTTGCGTCATACCGCAACGATACGGGCCCGATCAGGCAAGGGCCGACCGCAGCGCGCGGAGCAGGCGGTCGACATCCTCTTCGCAGGTGTAGGGCGCCAGGCCGATGCGCAGCCCGCCGGCGTCACCCAACCCCAATCGGCGGGACGGCTCGATCGCGTAGAACGACCCGGCCGGTGCGTTCACACCGGCCTGCGCGAGGGCGGACCGAAGGGCCTGCGCATCGACCCGGTCATGCGACACCAGCAGGGTCGGTGTGCGCCGCGCCGCCCGGGAGTGGAGTGTGAGCCCCGGTATGTCGGCCAGTTCTGCCTCCAGGCGGACCCGCAGGGAGTTCTCGTACTCGGCCACGGCCGTCATCGAGGCGATGATTGCGGCCCGTCGTGAGCCGGGCACCGGGCGCGGCGCCGCGCCGGTCAGCTCCCCCAAACCAGCGATGAAGTCGACCATCGCGGTGCAGCCGGCGAGGACCTCGTAGGGCAACGTGCCGAGCTCGAACCGCTCGGGGACCTCGTCGGTGGCGGGCAGGAGCTTCTCCGGGTGGATGGTCTCGAGCAACTCGGGTGCGGCGGCCAGAACCCCACAGTGCGGCCCCATGAGTTTGTAGGGCGAGCAGACGAGCAGATCAGCGCCCAGCTGGGCCAGATCGATGGGGTCGTGCGCAGCGGCATGGACCGCGTCGACATACGACAAGGCGCCGGCCGTCCATGCCCGGTGGGCGATGGCCGGGATTTCGGGGCGGGTACCCACCAGGTTCGAATCCGCGGGAAACGCGACACCAGGGG
>JBPOIZ010000006.1:0-28034 GCA_052034115.1 Actinomycetota bacterium | reverse complement strand
TGGCAGGCCACCGACCTGCTGTGGATGATGACCCAGATGGGCTTCGGCACCCTCTTGGGCTACACCATCGCTGGTGGCCTGCTGAAGAAGGAAACGCCGATCCCGGCGCGCACTGACGTGTAGGGCACGGCGCCCGAGGCGTGACCAGATCGCGGGGGACACGTCCAGGCCGCGCAGTGCGCGGTGCTGACGGAGGCAGCGTCTAGGCTCGCGGTGTGTATGAAGGCGTGGTCCAGGACCTCATCGACGAGCTCGGTCGGCTGCCGGGCATTGGACCAAAGAGCGCCCAGCGGATCGCGTTCTACCTGCTGGGCGCCGATCCGGCCGACGTGACCCGTCTCGCCGAGGTGCTGGCGCGGGTCAAGGACACGGTGCGGTTCTGCATCACCTGCGGCAACGTCGCGGAGGCCGAACAGTGCCGGGTCTGCCTCGACCCGCGGCGCGACCACACGGTGATCTGCGTCGTCGAGGAGCCCAAGGACGTCTTGGCGGTGGAACGCACCCGCGAGTTCCGCGGGCTCTACCACGTGCTGGGCGGGGCGATCAGCCCGATGGACGGCATCGGCCCCGGTGACCTGCGCATTCGTGAGCTCGTCGCTCGCCTCGCCGACGGCACGGTCGCCGAGGTCATCCTGGCGACCGACCCCAACGTCCAGGGGGAGGCCACCGCGACCTACCTGTCGCGGCTGCTCAAGGACCTCGGCGTGACGATCAGCCGGCTGGCCTCCGGTCTGCCTGTGGGCGGAGACCTGGAATACGCTGACGAAGTGACTTTGGGCAGGGCATTCGAGGGCAGGAGGTCCATTCATGCCTGACGGACCAGGGGGCGCATCGGTGCACGGGGTGACGGCGGCCGACCCCGAGTTGGTCGACCTGGCCGACGAGACCGCCGCCGATGTGCGCACCTACCTGTCGACGGTCACCGACATTGCCAGCGGCGCCGCTCCCGACACCGCCATACCGATGCTGCTCCTGGCCACCTCCCAACTCCTCCTGGCCGGGGCCCGCCTCGGCGCGATCCAGGACGTCGTGCCGGAGGAGCGGTTCGAGGCCGACACCGGTCCCGAGGCCGATCTCGACCCGCTGCACGGCAACCTCGCGAACGTCTTCGAGGGGTTGGACGAGTATGCCGACGTGGTCGATCCGGTCACCACGCCCGAGCTGACCCGTGGGTCGTTGAGCAACGACATCGCCGGCATTGCGGTCGACCTCGTGCACGGTCTGCGGCACGTCGAGGAGGGGCGGCCCATCGAAGGGCTCTGGTGGTGGCAGTTCAGCTATCTCTCGTCGTGGGGCGAGCGCGCGGCCTCCACCTTGCGCGTCCTTCAGCTGGTCATCGCCCACCTGCGTCTCGACGCCGACGAGGAGACGGTGGCCTCGGCAGAGTTCGACGCGCTGCACCCCTGATCGGCAGTCCCACGCCAGTCAGCTCATCTCGTCATACGAGCATGCAGTCTCACCAGGAGAGACGCGGCTAGACTGGTCGGCGGCCCGCCCGGGCCAGCCCTGGCACCATCTGCACCGTCCCCGGGAGCACCACCGTGAGCATCGTCGTCCAGAAGTACGGCGGGTCCTCGCTCTCCGACGCCGAGAGCGTCAAGCGCGTCGCCCGCCGCATCGTCGAGACCAAGAAGAAGGGCCACGACGTCGTCGTTGCCGTCTCGGCCATGGGCGACACCACCGACGACCTGCTCGACCTGGCCAACGAGGTCAGCCCGCTGCCCCCGGCCCGTGAGCTCGACATGCTCATGACCGCCGGTGAGCGCATCTCGATGGCGCTGGTGGCCATGGCCATCTCCGACCTCGGCTTCACGGCGCGCTCGTTCACCGGCTCGCAGGCCGGGGTGATCACCGACTCGGTCCACGGCAAGGCCAAGATCATCGACGTCACGCCGGGGCGCATCACCACCGCGCTCAACGACGGGCACATCGTCATCGTCGCCGGCTTCCAGGGCGTCAGCCGGGACACCAAGGAGATCACCACCCTCGGTCGTGGCGGATCGGACACCACGGCGGTCGCGCTGGCTGCGGCCCTGCGCGCCGACGTGTGCGAGATCTACACCGATGTCGACGGCGTGTTCACCGCCGACCCGCGCATCGCTCCCGCCGCCCGCAAGATCGAGCGCATCTCCAGCGAGGAGATGCTCGAGCTGGCCGCCTGCGGCTCGAAGGTCCTCCACCTGCGCAGCGTCGAGTACGCCCGCCGGTTCGACATACCCATCCACGTCCGATCGTCGTTCTCCTCCAAGGAGGGCACGATCGTCGAGCCGAAACCCTATGGCGAAGGAAGCACCATGGAAGCCCCGATCATTGCCGGCGTCGCCCATGACCTCAGCGAGGCCAAGATCACCGTGGTCGGGGTCCCCGACAAGACCGGTATGGCGGCCGCGGTGTTCCGGCAGGTCGCGGCCGCCGGGATCAACATCGACATGATCGTCCAGAACGTCTCGGCGACCGAGACCGGGCTGACCGACATCTCCTTCACGCTGCCCAAGACCGACGGGCAGAAGGCGATGAAGGCCCTGCAGGCCATTCGGGACGAGGTCGGCTACGCGACGCTGATGTATGACGACCAGATCGCCAAGCTCTCCCTCGTGGGCGCCGGCATGCGCACCCACCCCGGTGTTTCGGCCACCTTCTTCCAGGCGCTTGCCGATGCCGGCATCAACATCGAGATGATCTCCACCTCCGAGATCCGGATCTCCGTGGTGACCCGCGACGACCGGATCAGTGACGCCGTCAAGGCGGTGCATTCGGCATTCGGGATGGACGCTTCCGAGGCCGCGGTCGTCTACGCCGGCACCGGACGCTGACGTCAGTTCTGGGCTGGCGGGACCCCGGGGACGGGGCTACCGTCCGTCCATGACCCGACGAACCTCCCTCCTGGTCGGCGCCACGGTCGCCGCTGCACTCACTGCTCTCGGACTTGCGGTCCCGGCCACGGCCGGGACCGCCCACCCGTCGGTCCCCTCGCTGTCCTGGCGCGACACCGCCACCGGGTCGACGGCCCGATTCCGCGGTCTGGCGGTGGTCTCTCGCAACGTCGCCTGGGCCGGCGGGTATGACGGCACGGTCCTACGCACCACCGACGGTGGTCGCACCTGGGCCTCCGTAGGCCCGGCCGGCGCCGAGACGCTGCAGTTCCGCGACATCGAGGCGACCTCCGCCTCGCACGCCGTCGTGATGAGCGCCGGGCCGGGGGAGGAGTCGCGCATCTACGTCACCGATGACGGTGGCGCGACGTGGGACGAGGCCGACCGACTGAGCGACCCAGCGGGCTTCTACGACTGTATGGCATTCACCGATCGGCGCCGGGGCGTGGTCGTCAGCGATCCGGTCGGCGGTGTGCTGACTTTCAAGGCGACCCGCGACGGGGGCCACACGTGGGCCACCGTCGACCCCGCGGCGTTCCCGTCCCCGCAGGCCGGTGAGTACTACTTCGCCGGGTCCGGCACCTGCTTGGCAGCGGGCGTCGGCCGCAACCTCTACCTGGGCACCGGCGGGGCTGCGACCTCGCGGGTCTACGCCTCGCACGACGGTGGTCGCACGTGGACCGCGGCGCAGACCCCCATCGCCTCGGGTGAGTCGTCCGGCATCTTCTCGGTGCGGTTCCTGTCCGCCCGGCACGGCATCGCCGTCGGCGGCGACTACCTTGCACCCGAGAACACCGACGCGGTGGCGGCGTGGACCCGCGACGGTGGCCGAACCTGGCAGCCGGCCGTCGAGCCCACCGGTGGCTATCGGTCCGGGGCCGCCTTCGCCCCGGTGGCGGGCGCGGGCATCCTGGCCATTGCGGTCGGTCCGACCGGTTCGGATGCCTCCCTCGACGGCGGCCGGACCTGGCGACCAGTCGACGGCTCGTCCCTGGACACCGTGCAATGTGTCGCCGGCCGGTGTTGGGCGGCGGGTGAGAACGGCCGGATCGCCATCCTCGAGGTGACCCGGCACTGAGTGCTGCGATGGACTGGTTCGACCAGGTGCGGGTGCGGCTCGTGCCGTCACCCGCACCTGGTGTCCTGTCGGTAGGTGTCCTCGCGGTGGTCGCGCTGCTGGCCGCCGTGGTCTATCTCGGTCCGACTGGCCGCGCCGCTCGGCTCGTTGTCACCCTGGTCCACGAGCTCGGCCATGCGGGCGTGGGAGTGCTCGCCGGGCGGCGCTTCACCGGGCTGGTCCTGCACGGCAACGCCTCGGGCCACACCGTGACCGTCGGGCCGGCCCGTGGGCCGGGGCGGGTCGCGACGACCTGGTCCGGCTACCCGGCTCCGGCCGTCGGCGCCTGCCTACTGGCCCTGGCGGCCAGCCGCGGTTGGGCCGCACCGGTGTTGTCGGTGGTGCTCTGCGGGCTGGTGCTGGCGCTGGTCCGGGTGCGGTCGATGGTGGCGCTGGCCGTCGTGGTCGGCGTCCTCGTCGGGGTGGCGACGCTGTGGTGGTGGCGGGCGGACTCGACCCAGTCCGCGGTCCTCCTGGGCGCAGCACTGGTGTTGCTCGGGGGCGGGTGGGCGCACCTTGCCGGCGTTGTCCGCCGCGGGTCGGGGCAGGACGACCCCGCGGTGCTGCGCTCCCTGACCCGGGTGCCGGCTGGGGTCTGGATCCTGACCTGGGGTGTGGTGAACGGTGCTGCCACTGCCCTGGTCGGGGCCCAACTGCTGGCTATGGCCGGCTGACCGGCCGGGGGATGCGCATCGCGAAGCCCGCCGCAGCGGCGAGCCCCACGGCCCCGGCGACGTATGCCGTCACCAGTGGTTCGTGCCAGCCTCCCGCGAGGGCGCTGACGGCGGCCAGGGCGGCGGTGGCGATCACGAGGACCGGTCGCGCCGGGGCGTGCGCGACATACGCCAGGGTGGTCAGCGCACCGAACGCGAGCGTGAGCGGGGCGGCTAGGAGGGTGACCGGGCCGTGGTGCTCGGCGAGTTCGGGTGCGGCCACGGTGAGCTTGGCCAGCCCGACGGCCAGGCCGAGCAGACCCAGGTGCAGCGGCAGATGGGCGCCGACCCAGACCCGTTGCGCGCCGCGGCCGAGCCCGGCGATGCCGGTCGGTGTGCGGAAGTAGATCCACCAGATCGCCGAGAGGATGGCGAGCACCGGAATGAGCGCAACGAGGTTGACCGACCAGACGGTCTCCTCCTCGACGGTCAGGGTGAGCTTGACGAGGATCTCGCCGATCACGATGAGCGTCAGCTCGCCGAGCCGGTGGACGAGGCGGTGGCTGTCGACGCCACGGTCCGAAGCGACCGCCCACGAGGCGGCAGCGACGGCGACCAGCGCGGCGAGCCACAGGACCAGGCTGGCGGTCGACTCGAGGAACCACGAGATGCCCAGTGCGGCGATGCCCATGGCCGTCAGCAGGGTGGGGGCCCCCGGTCGGCGGCGCCCCAGGCGCGGCGTCCTCAGGTCGGCACGCACCCACAGCAGGAGGGTGAGCAGCAACGCAGCACCGAGCAAGAGGTCGAACAGCGCTTCGGATTCCGCCAACGAGTCACCCGCGGAGATGGCCAGGAGCAGCAGCGCCCCCATCTGGCCGACGAGGGCGCCGACCGACAGGGCGGTGTGCTCCTGCCCGGGCGATGAGAACGACCCGGTCGCTGCGCTGGTCAGCAGCCAGGTGCACCACAACAGCGCGTAGACGATGGCGAACCACAGCATGCCCCTGCCCGAATGGTCGTCGGCGAAGGTGCCCGAGATGGCGATGATCCCCGCTGCGACGGTCAGGTCGTAGAACAGGTCGACCCACTGGCGGGCGGGCATGTCGAACCAGCCGCGCGTGGCGGCCTGCGTCGTACTGGTCACGGGAAGACCTTAGGTCAGGTGAGGGCCTCGATGACCTCGGCGGCTGCGCGGCGACCCGACAGGACGGCCCCGTGGACCGTGCTGTGATAGTCGACCTCGGTGGCCTCACCGGCCCAGAAGATCTTCGAGTCGATGGGTGCACCGAGCGCCTCGCGGTCCGCGGCCGAGCTGCCGACGCTGTTGACCGAGTAGCTGCCCAAGGCCCAGGGGTCGCTGGACCACGAGCTGGTATAGACGTCGGTGGGCGCTGGTGTCCGGGCCCCGAACATCTCCCGCAGGACGTGGGTCGCCTCGTCGATGACCTGCTCCGGACTGGCTGCCTCGACGGCCCGGGCGTGCTCGCCGGCGTTGAAGCCGAGCAGCATCGCAGCTCCCGTCTTGGCGAAGCTCACCCACTCCGACCACCGCCCGGCCGCGGGGCCGACATACTCGTGCCAGTCGACGTCGGTCGGCCAGAACGCCCGGTCGAACCGGAAGAAGGACTTACTGAGGACGCCCATCTCCAGCCGGTCCAGGGCCGTCTGCATGCGCTCGGGCAGACCCGGATCGAGGGCGATCCGCCCGGCCTTGAGCACGCCGAGGGGGACCGTGACGACGACGGCAGCGGCCTGCCGATCCTCACCGCCGGTCTGCAGGGTTACGCCCTGCGACTGCAGCCGGATGGCGGACACGGCGGTCCGGGTGCGGATGGGTAGGCCCTTGGCGAGATGCGCCATGATCCGGGAGTAGCCCTTCGGCAGGAGCAGGTCCGGTCCCTCGAACAGCTCGCCGTCGTCCAGGGTGCGCGCCGAGAGCCGGTCCGCCGTCGCGCCCCATTCGGTCTCGTACGTCGCTGACACGTAGAAGCCAAGGTCGGCGCGCTCGGTGGCGGTCAGTGTCCGCCACTCGGGCGCGGCGGACAGCGCCTGTGCAAGGGAGATGTCGGCCTTCCGCCGTCGGGCCGACGCCAACGCGGCGTCGACATACGACGCCCAGCGTGCGGTATCCGGCTCGGCCAGGCCGGCCTTGGCCAGCGTGGGTGAGATGTAGACCTCGCCGGAGTCGTAGCTGGTGGGCAGCGTCGGTGCGCTGATCTGTTCGGCCAAGGCGGTGACCGGGTTGCCGGTGGCCCCATGGATCCACGAGGCGCCGATGTCGACCGGCAGGTCGGGCCAGTGCCCGCTGGTGAAGACGCGCCCGCCGATCCGGTCGCGAGCCTCGATGACCTCGACGGCAAGCCCGGCATCGGCCAGGGCGCGGCCCGCTGCCAGACCAGCGGCCCCAGCGCCGATGACCATGACGGTGCGCGGTGTGCCAGGACCGGAGGTGGCCGGACCGGCGCTGACCGCCGGGCCGCTCGGCGTGGTCGCCGCCCCGGTGACGGCGGAACAGCCGGCCAGACTCAGGGCACCCAGGGCGCCGGCCCCCAGGAGCAGTTCACGTCGGGAGATCGGTGTTGCCACGTCGGCACTGTATCCGCCACCGTCCTATGCTTCGGACCATGTCTGGGGACGGCGCGATGGGGTGGCGGTGGTCGCCCGACGCGCCGGACAGCGTCGTCCTGGGGGACAACCTTCCGCTCTTGCGTTCCTTGCCCGACGGCGCATTCCAGGTGGTGTATGCCGATCCGCCCTTCAACACCGGTCGCACCCAGAAGCGCGTGCCCCTGTCGACGAGACAGTCCCTCGAGGGGCCGCGTCTCGGCTTTTCCGGTCGAACATATGAGCAGGTGCGCGGGAGGGTGTCGTCATACGACGACGTGTTCGCTGACTACTGGGCGTTCCTCGAGCCGCGGGTGGAGCAGATCTGGCGGGTGCTCCATCCGACCGGCACGCTCTATCTGCACCTGGACTACCGCGAGGTGCACTACGCGAAGGTCCTCCTGGACGCGCTCTTCGGGCGGGAGTGCTTTCTCAACGAGATCATCTGGGCCTACGACTACGGGGCGCGGACCTCCCGGCGGTGGCCGACGAAGCACGACTCGATCCTGGTTTTCGTCAAGGACCCGCGGCGCTACTTCTTCGACAACGCCGAGGTGGACCGCGAGCCCTACATGGCTCCGCAGCTGGTCACCCCGGAGAAGGTGGCGCGGGGCAAGCTGCCCACCGATGTGTGGTGGCACACCATCGTGTCGCCGACCGGTGCCGAAAAAACCGGCTATCCAACCCAAAAACCCGTGG
Source organism: Actinomycetota bacterium (assembly GCA_052034115.1). Lineage (GTDB taxonomy): Bacteria > Actinomycetota > Actinomycetes > Actinomycetales > Dermatophilaceae > Lutibacillus. The sequence continues at coordinate 20,088 of JBPOIZ010000006.1, read as the reverse complement.
GAATCGTCCGCAGGATGGTCGCGGCGAGCAGCCGGCCCGGCGACTGGGTGCTGGACCCGTTCGCGGGGAGCGGGACGACGGGCGTCGTGGCCGCTGCGCTGGCTCGCCGGTATCTCCTGGTCGACTCGCACCCGGAGGCGCTCGACGTCATGCGTCGACGGCTCGGCCAGGTCAAGGTGATCCGGTCCGGGCCGCAGCCCACCTCCGGCGACTGACCTCGCCCCCCCGGGGTAGTCGCGTTGAGGTGCCGTGGGGTGTCCGACGCTGAGCCACCGGGCCGGTGGCGCGGCCAGCTCTGACGCCGCTGGTCGTCCGAGAGATGGAGATTTGTCCCTGACCGCCGCGACGTGTGCGATCAGGCGCTGTGGCCCCCCTCACAGCGCCCGATGCCCATCGCTCGGCGAGTATGACAGTTCGTCACAGCAGGCCCCGCACGTCGTTGCCCTTCCTGCCTGGCGACCGTCATACAGTGCTGCAATGACCACCAACGAGGTCGCCGCTGCCTTGGCGGCGTTCGTCAAGGACCGAGAATGGGATCAGTTCCACTCCCCGGAGAATCTGGCGAAGAGCATCGTCATCGAAAGCGGAGAGCTCCTTGAACTCTTCCAGTGGTCCGACGGCGCGGATGCGGGTGCGGTAGCGGAAGAGCTTGCGGACGTGTTGACCTACTGCCATCTGCTGGCCGCCAAGATCGGCGCGGATCCCGACCGGCTCGTGCTCGACAAGCTCGAGGTGACCAAGGCCAAGTATCCCGTCGACAAAGCTCGCGGCCGAAGCACGAAATATGACCAGCTACCGGATTGAGTCACTTCGCTTCGACACCGGGGGTGTATCCGCCTGGGCAAGAAGCGACCAGAAGACACACAACTGGCCGATCGTCTACACGCTTGACCGCCCCGGACAGGTCTACGTGGGAGAGACCATCAACGCAGTCTCCCGCTTTCAGCAGCACCTTGCATCGGGGCAGAAGCGAGGTCTGCAGCGGGCTCATGTCGTGGTGGACGCGACCTTCAACAAGTCGGTGTGCCTGGACCTGGAGTCGTATCTCATCCGGTTGTTGGCCGGGGACGGGAAGTTCCAGGTCCTCAACCGCAATGACGGCATTACCGAGGCTGACTACTACGAGCGTGATCGGTATCGGGAGGGTTTCCGAGCGATCTTCGAGGAACTCCGCGACCGAGGTCTGTTCGAACGCACCCTGCCCGAGATCCAGAACTCGGACCTGTTCAAGTTGTCCCCGTTCAAGGCGCTGACCCAGGATCAGGGCATTGCCGTGGAGGACATCCTCGAGGGTCTCTTCGAGGATCTGCGGGAGCATCGGCCGTCGCGCTCGGTGATCAAGGGCGACCCGGGAACGGGGAAGACGGTTATCGGGATCTTCCTCATGAAGCTCCTGAGTGACATCCAGGCCGCGGACGGTTCGGAGATCCCCGACGAGGACACGCTCTTCTCCGACTTCTTCCTCCCCGACAACCCACCACTCTTGAGCGGGTTCCGAGTGGGGTTGGTTGTCCCGCAGCAGTCACTTCGGAAGTCGATCCGGCGCGTCTTCGCGAAGACCCCGGGGCTGAGCCCGAGCCAGGTGCTCTCACCCTTCGATGTAGGGGCGTCTCTGGAACGTTTCGATGTGCTCATCGTCGACGAGACGCATCGCCTGACCCGGCGCGCCAATCAGAGCTCGGGACTGCTGAACAAGAAGTACGCCGAGATCAACGTCAGGCTCTTCGGCCACGACGATCCTCGGTTGACCCAGATCGACTGGATGAACCGTCAGAGCGAGCACCAGATCTACCTCATGGACGCTGCACAGAGCGTTCGCCCGGCCGACGTCGATGCGGCGACGTTGCGAGCGCTGGAGGACGTGGCAGCTCATCAACGTCGTGTCTACGCGCTCTCGACCCAGATGCGGATCCGCTCTGGCGAGGACTACGTCGCCTATGTAGGAAGCGTGCTCGATGGGACGGCCACCCTGGCGAGGCGGTTCTCGGAGTACGACCTGCGCCTGTATGACGACTTCGGTGCGCTGCGACGAGCCATTTGGCGTCGGGACGACGAGGTCGGCCTGTCGCGGTTGGTGGCTGGCTACGCCTGGGCGTGGCAAAGCAAGAGCGATCCCTCGGCATACGACATCGAGATCGACCGGGAGCGAATGCGCTGGAACTCGACCCCGGTCGACTGGGTCGACTCCGCCACCTCGCGAGACGAGGTCGGCTCGATCCACACGATCCAGGGGTATGACCTCAACTACGCCGGAGTCATCATCGGCAACGACTTGCGGTATGACCAGACCTCAGGCGGACTCCGGTTCGACAACGCCAGCTACTTCGACAAGAAGGGCCGTGAGAGTAACCGGATCCTCGGCCAGACGTACTCTGACGAGGAACTCCTGGTGTACGTCCGCAACATCTACCGGGTCTTGCTGACCCGGGGGATGCTTGGCACCTATGTCTATGTGTGCGACCCGGCGCTGCGTGAACATCTCTCTCATTGGCTCCCAACCGCTCCCCGCGGTGGTTGGGGGTGAGCGCATCCCTCAGGGTGCGTGACCCCCGGAACCCGCGTACCCGTCGCGACGGCAAGGGCCACGCTGAGCCAGCGTCGCCACGGCTCGGATTCCTCCTAGCTAGAGCGGCTTTCCGCTGGTCAGAGGCCATGTGCCGGCTGGTCGGGGTGACCGGACCCGGTCGTCGGGTCACCTCGTTCCTCGGTGCCTCGACGACCTCCCAGCGTCATGTCCCCCGACGCGAAAGGGCCCGTCCCGGCTGGCGCCGGACGGACCCTCCATCGCGTCGGGGTGACAGGATTTGAACCTGCGGCCTCTTCGTCCCGAACGAAGCGCGCTACCAAGCTGCGCCACACCCCGCTGCTGCGGGTGAGGACCGAGGTCCGCCCGCAGCCGTGTCAGGATACCGGACCGGCAGGCCTTCTCCGAATCGCCGTCACGACCCCAGCGACGTCAGCGTCAGCAGGCTCGCTTCGGGCCGGCAGGAGAAGCGCACCGGCGCGAACGGCGAGGTCCCCAGTCCGGCCGAAACCTCCAACCAGGCGGCATCCTGCGGCCCGCCGAATCTCTCGACACGCCCGCCGCCGTCCACGTCGAAGACCCCAAGAGCGCGGCCGTCCCAGCTGCGCGGCCCGCCCCGCCAGAGTCCCTCGGCGGCGGCACCCGGCCACCAGCGCGACAGGCCCTTGGCCCGGCGCCGGTCCAGGTCGCAGTTCGTCACGATCGACCCGTAGCCGGGCAGGCAGAGCTGCCCGCCGTGGGTGTGCCCGGCGATGAGCAGGCCGGCCCCGTCGGCAGCCATCGCGTCGAGCACCCGCACATAGGGCGCATGCATGACGCCGACCGTCAGCGCCGCCGCAGGATCGGCCGCCCCCGCCACCACGTCATACCGGTCGTACTCCAGGTGCGGGTCGTCCACCCCAACGAACTCCAGCGGCACCCCGCCGACCTCCAGTGCGGCCCGGTCGTTGCGCAGATGCCGCCAGCCGCCCGCCGACAACGCCGCCACCAAGTCATCGGTCGGCAGCCGCGGCGTCGATGCGAGCCCCCGCTTGTGCTCCGCGGTGAGGTAGAGCCAGGGGTTCTTCAGCTTCGGCGCGAAGTAGTCGTTCGAGCCGAGGACGAACACCCCGGGCACCTCCAGCAGCCCCTCGAACGCCGACGCCGCCGCAGCCACCGAATCGGGGTGCGCAATGACGTCCCCGGTGTGGATGACCACGTCCGGCGACAGGGCGGCCAGCCCCCGGATCCACTCGATCTTGCGGCGCTGTCCGGGCAGCAGATGCATGTCGGTCAAGTGCAGCACCCGCAGCGACGGGCTCCCCGGCGGCAGGCACGGCACGTCATACCGGCGCACGACGAACTGGTTCCGCTCGATCAGCGACGCGTACGCCACCCCGGCAACCCCAGCCGCGGCCACCGCCCCGACGGCCCCGACCGCGCTCACCCCACCCATCACCCGCCCACCCTAACCGCCCCTCCATCGGCCGACTCACCGCCCGCTGATATCCCCTTGCCTGCCCTGGAAGAATCCTCGGTATGACGGACACGCCCGCGGCCACCCTCAAGGACACCCTGCACCACGACCTCACCGAGGCCATCCGAAGCCGCGACGAGCTGCGCTCGGCCACCTTGCGGATGGCCCTGACCGCCGTGACGAACGCCGAAGTGGCCGGCAAGGCCCACAAAACGCTGTCCGACGACGAGGTCCTCCAGGTGCTGGCCAAGGAGGCGAAGAAGCGCAAGGAGGCGGCCACCGCCTATCGCGACGCCAATCGTCCCGAGCTCGCCGACCGCGAGGACGCCGAACTGACGGTCCTGGAGGGCTACCTGCCCGTCCAGCTCGACGACGCGGCCATCGCCGACCTCGTCGCGCAGGCCATCGCGGCCACCGGCGCGACCGGTATGACGCAGATGGGCCTGGTCATGAAGGCCGTCACCCCGCTCGTCGCGGGTCGCGCCGACGGCGGCCGGGTGGCCGCCGTCGTGCGGGCATCGCTCGGCCAGAGCCGGTGACCGGCATCTGACCGGAGTCTGACCGACGGACGACCGAGCTCGCCTCCCGTGCAGGCGCTCGGTCGGCAGGTGGCGGGCAAGACACGTCCACTACCTGTCAACCGTGCCCACGATGGAACAGCTCGTCGACGAGCGGGCCGCAGCGACCGGGTTCAGCGGTGTCGTGCGGGTCGACCGGGCAGGGGACACGCTGCTTGCCACGGCATACGGGACGGCGGACCGGGCCTACGAGGTGCCAGTCACGGTCGACACCGTGTTCGGCACCGCGAGCGTCACCAAGGGCTTCACCGCCCTGGTCGTCATGCGGCTCGTCGAGGCAGGAGTGCTCCGCCTCGACACTCCCGCCCGCGCGCTCCTCGGCGCCGACCTGCCGTTGGTCGACGACGCGGTCACCGTGGAACACCTGCTCGCGCACACCTCGGGCATCGGTGACTACCTCGATGAGGACGAGCTGGGCGACATCACCGACTACGTCATGCCCGTGCCGGTCCACGAGTTGGCCTCCACCGAGCAGTACCTCGCAGCCCTCGACGGCCACTCGCCGGCCAGCCTGCCGGGCGAGCGGTTCACGTACAACAACGCCGGCTACGTCGTCCTCGCGCTCCTTGCCGAGCGGGCGGCCGAACAGGCCTTCCCCGACCTCGTCGAACGCCTGGTGTGCGCGCCGGCGGGTCTGGTCGACACCGCCTTCCTTCGCAGTGACGAGCTCCACGGTCGCGCCGCCCGCGGCTACCTCGGCGCCGACGGCCTGCGGACCAACGTCCTGCACCTGCCCTTGCTCGGCAGCGGCGACGGAGGCCTCTACTCCACCGCGGACGACCTCCACCGGTTCTGGACCGCCCTGTATGCCGGCCGCGTCGTGTCGCCGACGACCCTCGCCCAGATGTCTCATCCGCGAAGCGACTGGCCCGAGGAGGATCGCCGCTATGGCCTCGGCCTGCACCTGTACCGCGACACCGACGCCGTCTTCCTGGAGGGACTCGACGCCGGCGTCTCGTGCGCCACTCACCACGACCCGACGCGCGGGACGACCTTCACCGTGCTGAGCAACACCTCGGGCGGGGCCTGGCCGCTGGTCTCACTCTTGCGCCGCGCGGTGCCAACCGCGACGTAGCCGGTCGTGGCCGACGGGGCCGATGCGTCACCGGCTCCGTGCGCGCCGCCCAGTCGCGGATCGCTGCTGTCGCAGCTATCCGCGGCCGGGCCTGTTCCGGGTGGGCTTGGCCGTCGGCTTGGTGCCCGGCTTCGCGGTGCCGGTGGTCTTGCTGGGGTCGGGCTTGGGCTTGACCCCGCTGGACACCACAACGGCAACCCCCGAACCCTTCGGCGCGCGGCCGGTCGGGTTGGTGCCCAGAACGGTGCCCTTGGGCGCCTCGCTGTCCTTCTGCTCGATGGCGCCCGCGCTGAACCCAGCGGCCGCCAGCGTCTGGATCGCCTGCTGGACCGACATCCCCGTGACGGCCGGGATCGGGATCTGCACACCGTTGAGCACCCGGTCACTGGGCTGGCCGAAGTAGCGCACCGGCAGGTCCCGGTGGCCGTAGAGCATGACCTTCTGCCAGATCGGTGCGGCCAGCAGGTAGCCGTAGCCATAGGCGTAGTACTGCCCGTTGAGGACGATGTCCCGCAGTTTCTGCTTGTCGTTGTCCGGTGTGCCCACCCACACCGCGGTGGCGAGCTGCGGGGTGTAGCCGATGAACCACACCTCGGTGTTGCTCTCTGCGGTGCCGGTCTTGCCCGCTGACGGGCGGTCCAGCGGGCTGCCCTGGGCGGCACCTCCAGGGAGCATGACCTTGTTCATGATCCAGGAGACCCCCCGGGCGATGTCGGGGTCGATGACCTGCTTGCACGGGGTGATCTGGAGCTTGAGGGCCTTGCGCTTGGCGTCGGTGACGGCGATGACCGGCCGGGGCTCGCAGTATTTGCCCTCGGCCGCGATCGCGGCATACGAGGCCCCGATCGTCATGGGGGAGACCGACTCGGTGCCCAGGATCGTTGCCGCGGCGAGGTTCTTCAGCTCAGCGCCCTCGCCGGTGTGCAGATCGAGGCGCTTTTGGACCTCGCGGACGTTGCACACGCCGACTCGGGACGCGATGGCGATGAAGGCGGTGTTGATCGACCACTTCGTGGCGTCGGTGATCCGGATGTTCCCCTGGGCGATCCCGGTGTCGTTCTTCGGCGCCCACGTCTGCCCGGGGCCGAGGCCGCACGGACCGGGGATGTCGTTGCTTGTGTAGGGCGGGTCGACCGGCCGGCCCGGACCCGATCCACGGGCGAAGACCGATCCGCTGGCTGCCCACCCGGTCTCCAGCGCCGCGACCAGCGTGAACATCTTGATCGTCGACCCGACCGAGAACCCGCTCGACCCACCGTAGCGACGGTCGACCGCGTAGTTCAGCGTCGTCAGGCCCTTGCCCTTCTTCACCGAGTAGGTGGTGTTCTGGGCCATCGACAAGACCTTGCCGGTGCCCGGCTCGATCGTCACCGCGGCAGCGCCGATGCCGTACTTGTTGCCCTGCGGCACCTTGGTGACCACCGCGTCGCGGGCCACCCGCATGAGCTTGGTGTCCAGCGTGGTCTGGATGGTCAGGCCGCCGGTGTTGATCTTCTTGATGCGTTCGGCGACCGTCTTGCCGAGCGCCGGCTGCTCCTTGAGCCAGTTGATGACGTAGTCGCAGAAGTACGCGTACTCGACCTTCGTGGCGCTTGCGCACGAGCCGCGGTCGGGTTGCACCTTGAGCAGTTGTTTGAGGGTGGACGCCTTGGCCTTCTTGTAGCTCGCGTCGCTGATGAGTTTCAGGTCGCGCATCCGGGACAGCACGACGTTTCGTCGCTCGATGGCCTGGTCGGGGTAGTTGACCGGGTCGGTCGAGCTGGGGTTCTGCACCAGCCCGGCCAGCAGGGCGGCCTCGGCCAGGGTCAGTTTCGACGCCGGCTTGGAGAAGTAGTGGCGAGATGCGGCCTCGACGCCATACGCGCCGTCCCCATAGAAGGCGAGATTCAGATAGCCGGCCAGGATCTCGTCCTTGGTCATCTCCTTCTCGACCTGGGTGGCGTACTTGAGCTCCTGGAGCTTGCGCATCACCTTCCGGGACGCGGCCTCCTCGGCTGCCTCCTTGTTGCCGACCTGGAGCGCCTGGTCCTGCAAGGTCATCTTGACGAACTGCTGGGTGAGCGAGGAACCACCCCGGACCTCTTCGCCGAGGAGCGGCGCGATGACGCCCCGCAACGTGCCTTTGACGTCGAAGCCGCCGTGCTCGTAGAACCGGTCGTCCTCAATGGCCACCTGAGCCTTGCGCATGATCGGCGCGATGCTCTTCAGCGGCACGATGATGCGGTTCTGGTCGTACGGGGTGGCGATGACGGTGCCATCGGCGGCCAGGATCCGCGACTGCTGGTATGGCGTGGTCTGGCGGAACTCGGCAGGTAACGAGTCGTAGGTGTCGACCCCGGCGCGGGCCAGCGACCCGGTCGCCCCGACGGCCGGCATCATCAATCCCGCCGCGAGCAGACCCATGACCATGGCCGTCACGACAAAGGCCGTGAGGAGGCTCAAGACACGGGTCACCGTGCCGGCGCGTAGATCCATGGCAGCCAGGGTAACCGCCTTGGTCGTGAACTCTGCGGGTCGTGCCACCCAGCCGGCCGGAGCCGCGGCACGCGGTCAGAGTGTGGCGTCGGCGGTGTCCCCCGGTGAGGGGACATGACTAGTTCGTTTAGGCTGGCCCTACGACGCGAAGACCATCCGGTCGGAGCATGTCCGATTTGACCCACACTTAATATGCTCTTGCTCTCGGGTTTGTCTGAGCGCTGCATCGGCTCGCGGGGGTGAGCCAGCGCTGGGGGAAGGACTAGGTCTGATGGGGCGAGCATCGATGCCGGGTGAGTTGATGGACGCAGAATGGGCCAACGTCGCCAAATGCCGCGACGCCGACCCTGACGCGCTCTTCGTCCGCGGCGCCAAGCAGCAGCAGGCCAAGCAGGTGTGCCAGGGGTGCCCGGTCATCGCCGAATGCCTTGCCGATGCGCTGGACTCACGGATGGAGTTCGGCGTGTGGGGTGGCAAGACCGAGCGTGAGCGGCGCGCCCTCCTGCGGGCCCACCCCGAGGTGACCTCGTGGTGGGACACCTTCGCGCGGGCCCGGCAGCGCCAGGCCAGCTGATCCGATCAGGCCCGGGGGGCTGCGAGCAGTTCGCCCACCTCGCGCAGGCCGGTGATGTCGTGGACGTCGTTGCTCAGCGCCGGCACCTCGACCACCGCTACTCCCGGGTGACCCGCGCTGAACCCAGCACTCAACCGGCGCTGCCGGGCGGCGACCTCGGCCACCTCGGCATGCAGGTGCAGCAGCGCAGCGGCCAGCGCCGACGATCCGGTGCCGTCATACCCGGGTGATGCCTGCAACGCCTCCACCGCGGTCAGCGCCCGCGAGGCGCTGATCTCGGGGGCGGCCACCGGCTGCATCCGGTTGACGACGACGCCGGCCAGCGGCATCGAGTCCTGGGCGAGCCGTTCGACGAAATACGCGGCCTCCCGCAGCGCGTCGCGCTCTGGTGCGGCCACCACGACGAAGGCCGTGCCGCCGTCTTTGAGCAGGCCATACGTGTGGTCGGCCCGCTCCCGGAAGCCGCCGAACATCGTGTCCAAGGCCGCCACGAAGGTCTGGACGTCGTGGAGCATCTGCCCGCCGAGGACCTTGGTCAGCGTCGTGGCCGCCAGGCTCACCCCGGCGCCGAGCACCTTGAGGTAGACCCGGCCGCTGGCCCGTGCCGGCGCCGAGATGAGCCGGATGAACCGGCCGTCAAGGAACGAACCGAGCCGGTTGGGGGCGTCGAGGAAGTCCAAGGCCGAGCGGGACGGAGGGGTGTCCACGACGATGAGGTCCCAAGTGCCGTCCCGGTCCGCCTGGGTGCGCAGCTGGCCCAGCTTCTCCATGGCCATGTATTCCTGCGTGCCGGCGAAGGACGTCGAGACCGCCTGGTAGAACGGGTTGCCGAGGATCTGTTCGGCCTTCTCCGGTGTCGAGTGGGCGAGCACGACCTCATCGAAGGTCCGCTTCATGTCGAGCATCATCGCGTCGAGCCGGCCCGTGCCGCCCGGGTCGACGAGGGGCACCTGCCGCGGCGCGTTGTCCAGTTCCACCAGCCCCAGTGACTGGGCGAGCCGGCGGGCCGGATCGATGGTCAGGACCACGACGCGCCGACCGCGCTCGGCGGCTCGCAGGCCCAGCGCCGCCGCCGTCGTCGTCTTGCCGACCCCGCCCGATCCGCAGCAGACGAGGATCCGGGTGGCCGGGTCGTCGAGCAGGGCGTCGACGTCCAAGTGCTGCGGCGGCTGCGGGTGTGTCCGCGATGTCGGACGGCCTTGCGCTCGCGGTGCCCGCGGTGCCCGACGATCGCGCTGCGAGCCTGTCATGACACCATCCCCTGGTCGCGCAGCAGCGTCGCCAACTCGGCCACGGCGTTGGCATCGATGCCCTCGCTGAGCGCCGGCAGCTGGAAGACCGGCCGACCGGTGTCCTCGACCAGGGCGAGTTGGGTCGCCTCGAGCCCGATCCGCTCGGCGTGGCCGACCCCCTCGGTGACGAGCGCGATCGCCATACCGGCGTCGATGCCGACGCCCTCGAGCGCGCTCCTCAGGGCAGGTATGTCGACCCCGTCCTCGAGCAGGTCATCGACGTCGTCGTCGGCGAGCACCTGGTCGCGGACCTGGTTGACGACGATCGCCCCGACCCGCAGCCCGGCCTTGCGCAGCTCGGCGATGGCGTCGAGGGTCTCTTGGACCGGCATCTCCTCGAGGAGGGTCACGAGGTGGACCACGGTCTCCGAGGACGTGACCAGCCGGGTGATCGAGTCGGCCTGCGAACGGATCGGGCCGACCTTGGCCAGGCCGGCCACCTCGGCGTTGACCGAGAGGAAATGCGCCACCCGACCCGTGGGTGGCGCGTCGAGGACGATCGCGTCATACAGTTTCGGGCCCCGGCGGTGTTTGTCGTCCGGGTCGGCCGGGCGCCGGTTCGCTTCGTAGATCTTCCCCACGAGCAGGACGTCGCGAACGCCGGGCGCGATGGTGGTCGCAAAGTCGATGGCCCCGATGCGTTCTAGCGCACCGCCCGCACGACCCAACCGGTAGAAGATCTGCAGATACTCCAGCAGGGCCGCCTTCGGGTCCACCGCGATGCCGATGACCTCACCGCCGCCCGGGGTCGACAACACCCGGCGCTCCACGGGGGCAAGGGGGGCGACGTCGAGTGTCTGGCTGATGCCCTGGCGGTCCTCGACCTCGGCGAGCAGCACCCGGCGCCCGCCTCGGGCCAGCGCCACGGCGAGCGCGGCCGCCACGGTCGTCTTGCCGGTCCCACCCTTGCCGGTGACGACGTGGAGTCGGGCCGCGGCCCATTCGGTCGCGGGCGACGGGACGACGGCGCCCACCTGGCTCACAGGTGACACCCTAAGGCCCCTACCCTGGTGGCCATGACCACGTGGGAGTACGCAACGGTTCCGCTCATCGTCCACGCGACCAAGCAGATCCTCGACCAGTGGGGGGCCGACGGTTGGGAGCTCGTCCAGGTGCTCCCCGGCCCGAACGGTCAGGGCCTGGTCGCATATCTCAAGCGCCCGACCGAGGGCACGGCGTGACCACGATCGCCGAACGACTGGCCGAGCTGGGCCTGACTCTGCCGCAGGTGGTCCCTCCGGTCGCCGCTTATCTGCCGGCGGTGCGCGACGGCCGGTATGTCTACGTCTCCGGGCAGCTGCCCATGGTCGCCGGTTCGATGCACGCCGTCGGGCGCGTCGGTGTCGGGGAGGGGCTGGTCCCGCCCGAGCTGGCCGTCGAGTGCGCGAGGTTCTGCGCGATCAACGCCATCGCCGCGCTGTCCTCGGTGGTCGGTTCGCTCGATGACATCGAGCGGATCGTCAAGGTCGTCGGCTTCGTGGCCAGCGACCCGTCGTTCACCGGACAGCCGCTGGTCGTCAACGGCGCGAGCACCCTCTTCGGTGAGGTCTTCGGCGACGCCGGCAAGCACGCCCGCTCGGCTGTCGGTGTCGTCGCGCTACCGCTGGATGCCCCTGTCGAGATCGAGGTCGTCGCCGCCGTCCGCTAGGTATTCGCAGCCGGCCACCGGCGGCGGGGCACCGGCCGCCGCCGATGGCTACGATCGGGCCGTGGAGCGTGACTTCCCGGTCAGCAGGCTCGTCGGCGGTGCCGAGCGGGCGTTGGCCTGGCTGGCCGCCGATCCGACCGAGCGTGAGCTGGCCGCCCTGATCCCGCGCCTGGCTGCCACGGTGATGCTCCTTCGTGAGGGGCCCGGCGGACCCGAGGTGTTCATGATGCGCCGCGCGGCGTCGATGGCCTTCGCAGCGCGCATGATGGTCTTCCCCGGCGGTGCCGTGGAGCGTGCCGACGGTGACCCGGCTGTGCCGTGGTCCGGTATGACGGCCGAGTCCTGGGGTGCTGCTGCCGGGCTCGATGCCGGGACCGCACGGTCGGTGCTCGTTGCGGCGGTGCGGGAGGTCTTCGAGGAGTGTGGTGTGCTGCTCGCCTCGTCGCCGGGAGGGCCCGGCGGCGACAGCGACCTGCGCGACGACGTCGCGGCCGGCCGGGTGTCGATGGCCGACGCGTTGGCCCGGGGCGATGCGCACCTCGACGCCGCCGCCCTGGTCGCCAAGGCGCACTGGATCACCCCGCCGTTCGAGACCCGCCGATTCGACACGTGGATCCTTGCCGCGGCGATGCCAACCGGGCAGAGCATCGCGCAGGTCAGTGGCGAGGCCGACCGCTGGGCGTGGGCCCGTCCTCAGGACGTGCTCGCCGACGCCGCCGCCGGCCGGGCGTTCCTCCTGCCGCCGACCCTGGTCGTCCTCGAGGAGTTGGCCGCAGCCGTGTCGGTGGCCGACTACCTGGCCGCGCCGGCCGGGCTGGACCCCGTCCTACCCGAGCTGATCCGACGACCCGACGGCGAGGTCGTCCTGCGAGCCCGGATTCCGGCGCCATGACCGCCGGGCCCGGCACACCCGACAGCGCGTGGTCCGGAGGAGCGGTGACCGAGCGGGCCTATTGTGTGCTCGCACCGAACCCCGGTCCCATGACCCTGGACGGAACGAACACGTGGGTGCTCCGGGAGCCCGGAGCCGAGGTCGTGGCCGTGCTCGACCCGGGCCCGCTCGATCGGCACCATCACCAACGCGTCGTGCGCCATCTCGACGGTCTCGGTGCACGGGTCGGCGTCGTCCTGCTCACCCATGACCACCCCGACCATGCGGAGGGTGCGGCGGATTTCGCCGCTGCGGTCGGTGCCGAGGTTCGGGCGCCGCGGTCAGCCGACCTGACGGACGGTCAGACCGTCGAGGTCGGCGGTCTCGAACTGCGGATCCTGCGCACCCCCGGGCACACGAGTGATTCGGTCAGCATCCTGCTCCCCGCGGACGGGTGTCTGCTGACCGGCGACACGGTGCTCGGCCGGGGCACCACCGTCGTGGCCTGGCCGGACGGTGCGCTGGCGCCATACCTGTCCTCGTTGGGTCGCCTTGCCGACGAGATCGCCTCGGGAGCGGTGCGCACCATCCTGCCCGGGCACGGTCCGATCGTCGCCGACCCGCAACCGTGGGTCGAGTTCTACCTGACGCACCGCCGCGAACGGCTCGACCAGGTGCGCTCGGCCGTGGCGGCCGGCGCGAGCACGCCCTACGAGGTCGTGGAGATCGTCTACGCGGAGGTGCCGACCCACCTGTGGGGCGCGGCAGAGCTGTCCGTGCGGGCGCAGCTGGACTATCTCACCGAGCGCGGCGACGCAGCCGATCGACGTCGATGAGCACGACGGCGCGCGCCTCGAGCTTGATCCACCCGCGGGTGGCGAAGTCCGCGAGGGCCTTGTTGACCGTCTCGCGGGATGCGCCGACGAGCTGAGCGAGCTCTTCTTGGGTGAGGTCGTGCGAGACGAGAACTCCGCCGTCAACGGCCCGACCGAACCGGTCGGACAGGTCGAGCAGGGCCTTGGCAACCCGCCCGGGGACGTCGGTGAAGACGAGATCCGCCAGGTGTTCGTTGGTGCGGCGCAGCCGCTTGGCCAGCGCCGCGAGGAGCGCCTTGGGCACCTCGGGTCGGCCGGTCAGGACGCGGGTCAGGGCGTCGTTGCCGAAGCCGAGGACGGTGGTCTCGGCGACCGCAGTGGCGGTCATCGTGCGCGGGCCTGGGTCGAAGAGGCTGAGCTCGCCGAACATCTCGCCGGGGCCGAGGATGGCCACGAGGTTCTCCCGGCCGTCGGCGCTGGTGCGACCGAGCTTGACCTTGCCGTCGGCGATGACGTAGAGGCTGTCGCCGCGGTCCCCTTCGCGGAAGAGGATGTCACCGCGCTCCATCCGGTGAGGGGTCATCTGGGACAGGAGCGCCTCGGCGTCCTCGTCATCCAGCGCCGCCAGCAGAGGGGCGCGTCGCACAGCCACGTGATCCACGGCATTAGTGTGCCATGCGGCACACCCCTGGCTTCACCGCCCATAAGTCCCGGATCCGGGCGCCTGAGGCGGTCGCCAGACCGTCGCGGAACGGGTGTGGGCGCCTCCGTCAGGTGTGGCGCATAGGCTGACCCCGTGCTGGTGGACGAGAGCAACCTCGCCCTGACGAGGCGGGCCAGGCGGATGTACCGCCTGCTGCTGCAGCGATACCCCGACGCGCACTGCGAGCTCGACTTCGCCGATCCCTTCCAGCTCCTCGTCGCCACGGTCCTGTCGGCGCAGACCACCGACGTGCGGGTCAACCAGGTCACCCCGACGCTGTTCGCCCGCTATCCCGCGCCGGCCGACCTCGCCGGGGCCGACCAGCTCGACGTCGAGGACATCATTCGATCGACCGGCTTCTTCCGGGCCAAGTCGGAGTCGATCATCCGGCTCGCCGGGGCGCTCGTGGAGCACTACGACGGCACCGTGCCGCGGCGACTCACCGACCTGATCACCCTCCCCGGCGTCGGGCGCAAGACCGCGAACGTCGTGCTCGGTAATGCGTATGACGTGCCGGGAATCACGGTAGACACGCATTTCGGACGGTTGGCCCGCCGGTTCGGCTGGACCGACGAGGAGGACCCGGTCAAGGTCGAACATGCCGTAGGCGCCCTGTTTCCCCGGCGTGACTGGACGATGCTCAGCCACGTCCTGATCTTCCACGGTCGGCGGACCTGCTTCGCGAGGAACCCGGCCTGTGGCGAATGCCCGATCACCCAGTGGTGTCCATCGGCGAGGGTGCCGTTATGACCGCAGCGAGTGTGTCGCCGCCGCGGTCCGCAGGCCGGCCGCCCTGGCTGGGTCGCCTGGTCGATGCCGCGGCCGGTGTCGACCCGGTCTGGTTGAGCCGTTTCCAGCCGCCGGCCAGTGGCGGGCGGGAGTCGGCGGTGCTCATTCTCGTTGGGCCGACCGACGACGACCTGGGGACCGTCGTCCTCACCGAGCGGGCGGCGACGATGCGCAGCCACGCCAGTCAGGTGTCCTTCCCCGGGGGCGTCATCGACCCGGGCGACAACGGTCCGGTCGACGCGGCCCTGCGCGAGGCCCGAGAGGAGATCGCCCTGCCGGCCGGTGGAGTGGACGTCGTCACCGTCCTGCCGCCGCTGTTCCTGTCGGTGACCGACCACGTCGTCACCCCGGTCGTCGGGTGGTGGCGCGACCCGGCCCCGGTCCACGCCCGCAATCCCGCCGAGGTGGCCCGGGCGGTCGTCGCCAAGGTCGCCGACCTGGTGGACCCGGCCAACCGGTTCACCGTGACCCACCCCAGCGGGTATGTCGGCCCGGGCTTCGAGGTGGAGGGTCTCTTCGTCTGGGGCTTCACTGCGGGTCTGCTCGCCAAGGTGTTCGAGCTGGGTGGAGCGGCTCGCGACTGGGACGCCTCGGTTCGCCGCCCCCTGCCGGCTGTGTTCCTCCGCGGGAGGTAGCCGGCTGATGCTCGACATCCTGGTCGTCCTCGTCCTGCTCGCGTATACCGTGGGCGGGCTGCGCCAAGGCTTCGTCGTCTCCTTCATGGGGGTCTGCGGATTCGCCATCGGGGGTTTGCTCGGCACCTGGGTGGCGCCGACGATGCTCGGTCGATTCGGCTGGTTCGAGGGGGCGCCGATCGCTCGCGGCCTGTTCGTCGTCGGTGTGGTCTTCCTCGTCGCCACGGTGGGCCAGGCGCTGCTCGCCTCGCTCGGTCGGGCGATCCGACCGGCCCGAGCCGGCTCGGGGGCCCGGGCCGTGGACGCGGCTCTCGGCGGGCTCGCCGCCTTGGTCATGAGCGCGTTGCTCCTGTGGTTCATCGGCGACGTCGTGCGTGGCACTGGACCGCCGGTGCTCTCCCAGGCCGTGTCGCGCTCGGTGCTGTTGCGCGCCATCGACCGGGTCGTCCCCGGCAGCGCGGCCGAGATCATCTCCGGCGTGCGCGAGTATGCCGCTGCCGAGGGCTTCCCGCGCGTCTTCGAAGGGCTGTCCCCGGAGCCCATCCTGCCCGTCGAGCCGCCCTCGGCGGGAGTGGTCAGCGGCGTCGTCGTCGACGCCACCACCAGGTCCGTGGTCAAGGTGCTCGGTGCCGCGTCGTGCAACCAGATCCTCGAGGGGTCCGGCTGGGTGGTCGCCCCCAACCGGGTGGTCACCAACGCCCATGTCGTGGCGGGGGTCGCCCGCCCGAATGTCCAGCCCGGTGGCAAGGGCAAGGTCTACCCGGCCACCGTCGTGGCGTTCGACCCGAACCGGGACCTGGCGATGCTCTCGGTCCCGGGGCTCCCCTCGCGAGCACTGACCCCGGGCACCTCGCTGGGCTCCGGCGACGACGCCGTCGTGGCCGGCTTCCCGGAGGGTGGTGACTTGGATCTCGAGCCCGCCCGGGTCCGGTCGGTCCTGCACCCCGTCGGCGCGGACATCTACGGCAACCCGGGCGTGCAGCGAGAGGTCTACTCGCTCTACACCCTGGTTCGCTCCGGCAACTCCGGCGGTCCCCTCCTCGACGCGGCGGGCCACGTCGTCGGGGTCGTCTTCGGCCGCTCCGCCGACGATGCGGACACCGGCTACGCCATCACGTTGGAGGAGGCGGAGCCGTTCATCGAGGCCGCGGCGGGTCGCCGTGCCGCGGTGGACACCGGAGCCTGTCTGGCCCGCTGAGCCGGGGTCAGGCGGTCGCCAGGCGCCGCAGCCAGCCGGTGAGCATCGCGCCGACAGTCTGCGGGGCCTCCTCGGTCAGAAAGTGGCCGGCGCCTTCGATGAGGTGATGTTCGTAGGGCCCAGCGGCATACGCCGCCGAGCCGGCGGTCGCCTCAGCCAGGACGCACCCGTCGAGGACGCCTTGGATGTGCAGCACCGGCACCTGGACGGGCACCCGGACCCGATGGGCGAAGAGGGGTCCGTCCTGGCGCAGTTGACTCCGGCCGATCCAGCGGTAGTACTCCGCGGCGCTGTGCGCCACGAAGGGCAGGGCCATCGACGCGGTGTAGCGCTCCACATCGGCGGGTGTGGGAAAAGCCCCATCGGGCGCCGCCCAGGCTCGCAGGAGGCGTTCGACGTAGTCGGTGCGCTCGACCATCCGCCGCTCCGGCACGAACGGGCGCTGCAGGCCCACGGCGTACCTGTTGGCCCTGGTCTGCGGCCCGGGGGTCAAGCTCGCATGCCGCATGACCCGCGGATGCGGCATCGACAGTGAACCGATCGCCCGCGTGACACCCGGCTGCAGTGAGGGCATCGACCAGGCGATCCACCCGCCGAGGCCCTGACCGAGGACGATCGCCTCGTGCTCGCCGAGCGCTCGGATGACCGCGGCCACATCGGCAGTGCTCGTGTAGGTGTCGTAGCCTCGCGGTGGTTTGTCCGAGGCGCCATACCCCCGCAGATCCATGGCCGCGACCCGGCAGCCCGCGGCGACCAACATCGGGATCTGCTGGCGCCAGGCATACCAGAACTGCGGAAAACCGTGCAGCAGCACGACGAGCGGACCGTCACCGGCCTCGGCGACATGGAATCGAGCGCCGTTGGCCGCGACGAATCGATGTTCCCACGGCCCCTCGATGAGGACCGAGGCAGCGTCCTGGCTCACCGCGACGTCAGGGTGGCGACCGTCTTCTGCGCGTGGTCGATGGCCTTGGCGGGGACCGGGGATGCCTTCGACATCGCCTTCTTCCCGATCAGCGCGAGGATCGCCGCGACGAGCAGGATGACGGCAGCAACGATGAGGTAGCCGGCCCACAACGGCAGGCCGGCTGCGGCGATGCCGGTCGCGGCGCTCTGCAGCAGCAGGATGACCGCGAGGAGCACGAGGAACGCGGCGGCCCCGAACATGCCGACCCCCATGCCGGCCACCTTCAGCCCGCTGGTGACCTCCGCCTTGGCCAGGGCGATCTCGCTGCGGACGATCGTCGAGACGTCCTCGGACGCCTGCACGACGAGCTGGCCGAGGGTGCGCTCCTCGGCGGCGTCGTTCAGCGGCGGGGTCATGGACATCGGGTCCCTTCCTCTGGCAGGTCCGTTCGACATGAGGCTACCCCCGGGAGTAGACGTCGGGTACACCGTCGGCGTCGCTGTCCTGCTCCTCGGCTTCGACGATGCGCCGGTAGACGGCGTTGCGCCGCCGGAGCACCACGGCGGCGGCGGCTGCGGACAGCGCCGAGCCGAGCAGGACGGCGACCTTGACGTCACCGTCCAGCTCCGAGCCCATGCCGAAGGCGAGCTCGCCGATGAGCAGGCTCACCGTGAAGCCGATGCCCGCGAGGAAGGACAACCCGAGCACATCGCTCCAGGAGAGGTCCTCGTCGAGCTCGGCCCGGGTGAACCGGTGCACCAGATAGGTGCCCCCGAGCACGCCGACCATCTTGCCGATGACCAGCGCCGCGACGACACCGATCACCACCGGATGGGTCAGGGTCTCGCTCAGTGCCCCGCCGGTCAGGGTGACCCCGGCGGCGAAGAAGGCGAAGACGGGCACCGCCACGCCGGCCGAGATGGGCCGCAGCGCGTGCTCGAGCCGCTCGGCCAGACTGTCCTCCTCGTCGTCGGTGACGTGGTGCTTGACCGGCACCAGAAGACCCAGCAGGACCCCCGCGACGGTGGCGTGCACGCCGGAGGCATGCACCAGGGCCCAGGCGAGCACGGCGGGTATGGCGAGCAGCACCGGGTTGGTCCACCCGCGCTGGAGCAACAACCGCCACAGGGCGAGGGGCACCAGGGCCAGCGTCAACCACTGCAGCTGCAGGTCGGTGGAGTAGAAGATCGCGATGATCGTGATGGCGATGAGATCGTCGACGACGGCCAGGGTCAGCAGGAACGAGCGCAGCGCGGCGGGTAGGTGGGTGCCGATGACCGCCAGCACCGCCAGGGCGAAGGCGATGTCGGTGGCCGTCGGGATGGCCCACCCCTGGAGCCCGCCCTGGCCGCCCGCGGCAACGATCGCGGTGTAGATCAGGGCCGGGACGACGACCCCCCCGACTGCTGCCGCCACCGGAACGGCGGCCTTGATCGGTTCGGACAGGTCGCCGTCCACGAGCTCTCGCTTGAGCTCGATGCCGGCGACGAGGAAGAAGATCGCGAGCAACCCGTCCGCCGCCCAGTGACCCAACGAGAGGTTGAGGTGTAGCGCCTCGATGCCGACATAGGTCTCTCGGAGCTGGTGGTAGCTCTCGCCCCAAGGGCTGTTGGCGAAGGCCAGCGCGATGACCGCCGCGCCGAGGAGCAGCGCGCCACCGACGGTTTCCTGATGCAGGGCCCGTGTGACGTAGCGGGCGTTGCGCCAACTGGACCGGGCGAAGAGACGGACGGCGCGCGCTGGGGTGCTCAAGGGGCTCCACGAGGTCGGGGGAAGCGGGCACGGTCAGTCTGACAGCGCCTCGAGGGGCGATGCCAGACCGACCGCGAGCCGGACTCGGCCGGTGGACTTCGATGCCGATCAGGCAGCAGCGTCCTGCGTCGCCGCGACGACCGCAGCCGCCAGCTCGGCGAGCCGGTCGTCCAGCTCGGCGGTGACCGCCTCGTCCTGGGCCCACTCGCCCGCGGGGGTGAGGTGGTGACCGAAGGTCAAGCCGACCGTGCCGACGGTGCGCGCCTTGACATTGGCCAGCACCGGCTCGAGGGCGGTCATGACCCGCGACCCGGCATACCAGCCGTAGCCGACGATGCCCACCGGCAGGTCGTGCCATGGCGAGTAGAGGAAGTCGATGGCGTTCTTGAGGACCGCCGGGATGCTGGCGTTGTACTCCGGGGTGACCAGGACGACGGCGTCGAGCGCCTCGATGCGAGCGGCCCACGCCTTGGTGTGCTCATGGGCCGGCTGGCCAGCCGCAGCCGGGAGGGGCTCGTCATAGAAGGGCAGGTTCACCTCGGCGAGGTCGATGATGTCCAGGTCGCCGGTCGTCGCAAAGGCGTCGGCCACCCTGGCGGCCACGGTGGTGGACAGGCGGTTGGGGCGGGTGCTGCCGACGATGATGCCGATGCGGGTCATGGGGGCTCCTGGAGGTTGGTTGATCACTCAACGAACCAGAACGGCCGGTATGGCGGGCACCATACCGCCCAACCCGCCGGTGAGACCAGACCCAGAGCGGGGGACCCGGGCAGTCCGAGCGGATGTTGTTCATTAT
>JBPOIZ010000027.1:0-7557 GCA_052034115.1 Actinomycetota bacterium | reverse complement strand
ACCGAGTGACCCAGCGCGGACGCAGCCCGATCTGGGCCGCCCCTCGCTGGCATAGGATGACGCAATGACGAGCGGGCCTGAAGTTTCCGACCCCTTCGGCCGCCTCGGGCTGACCTACGACGACGTCCTTCTCCTGCCCGGTGCCACAGACCTGGACCCCGCCGACATCGACACCTCAACGCGGCTGACCCGCGGCATCCGGATTCGGGTCCCCTTGGTGAGCGCGGCGATGGACACCGTCACCGAGGCCCGGATGGCGATCGCCATGGCGCGCCAGGGTGGCCTCGGGGTGTTGCACCGCAACCTGTCCATCGAGGACCAGGCCTACCAGGTCGACCTCGTCAAGCGGACCCAGACCGGGATGATCCCCAACCCGGTGACGATCAGTGCGGATCGGACCTTGGCGGAGTTGGATCAGCTCTGCGGGCGCTACCGCGTCTCGGGGCTGCCGGTCGTCGACTCGACCATGCACCTGCTCGGCATCATCACCAACCGCGACCTGCGCTTCACCCCTGTCGCGGAATGGGGCACGACCTTGGTGCGCGAGGTGATGACCCCGATGCCGCTGATCACCGGCGCGGTCGGCATCAGCCAGGAGGACGCCACGACGCTGCTTCGCCGGCACAAGTTGGAACGCCTCCCGCTCATCGATGCCCAGGGGCGTCTCGGTGGCCTCATCACGGTCAAGGACTTCGTCCGCTCGGAGCAGTATCCCCACGCGAGCAAGGACGACCATGGCCGGCTACTCGTGGGTGCCGCCATCGGGTACTTCGGCGACGCCTGGCAGCGCGCCACCACGCTGATCGATGCGGGGGTGGACGTGCTCGTCGCGGACACCGCACACGGCCACGTCCGGCTCCTGCTCGACATGGTTGCCCGGCTCAAGTCCGACCCGGCGACTCGGCACGTGCAGGTCATCGGGGGCAACGTCGCGACGACCGAGGGCGCGCAGGCCTTCGTCGATGCCGGTGCCGACGCCGTGAAGGTCGGTGTCGGCCCGGGTTCGATCTGTACCACCCGGGTGGTGACCGGAGTCGGGGCTCCGCAGATCACCGCCGTCGCCGACGCCGCGCGGGCGTGCCGGCCGGCCGGCATACCGGTGATCGCCGACGGTGGGCTGCAGTACTCCGGTGACATCGCCAAGGCGATCGTGGCAGGTGCCGAGTCGGTGATGATCGGCTCGCTGCTCGCCGGCTGCGAGGAGAGCCCCGGCGACCTGATCTTCGTCAATGGCAAGCAGTTCAAGGCATACCGGGGGATGGGATCGCTGGGGGCGATGAGTTCCCGGGGCACCGCCTCGTACTCCAAAGACCGCTACTTCCAGGCCGAGGTGGCCGACGACCAGCTCGTGCCGGAGGGCATCGAGGGCCGAGTGGCCTACCGCGGTCCGCTGTCCGCGGTGGCGCACCAGATGGTCGGCGGCCTGCGCCAGTCCATGTTCTATGTCGGGGCGGCCACGATCCCGCAGTTGCAGGACAGGGGGCGCTTCGTGCGAATCACCTCGGCGAGCCTCAAGGAGAGCCACCCCCACGACATCCAGGGGATCGTCGAGGCCCCGAACTACACCGTCAAGGCCTGACCCCCACACGGGCCGGTCCGAGGGCGCCGCTAGGCCCCTCGGAGCGCCGGTAGGGTGGCGCCGTGACCGAGATCGAGATCGGGCGGGGCAAGCGCGGCCGCCGGGCCTACTCCTTCGACGACATTGCTGTGGTGCCGAGCCGCCGCACCCGGGATCCCGAGGAGGTGTCGGTCGCCTGGCAGATCGATGCGTATCACTTCGACATCCCGGTCATCGGTGCCCCGATGGACTCGGTCATGTCCCCCGAGTCAGCCGCAGCCCTCGGGCGGCTCGGCGGGCTGCCGGTGCTCGACCTCGAGGGGCTGTGGACCCGCTACGAGGACCCGGAGCCGTATCTGGCCGAGATCGCCGCCCTGGATCCAGAACGCGCCACAGCCCGCATGCAGCAGATCTATGCCGAGGACATCAAACCCGAGCTCATCACCGACCGGCTCAAGGAGCTGCGGCGCAGCGGCGTCACCGTCGCCGGAGCGCTCACCCCGCAACGGACGCAGCAGTACTGGAAGACCGTCGTCGACGCCGGGGTGGATCTGTTCGTCATCCGCGGCACCACCGTCTCGGCCGAGCACGTCTCCGGCCGGGCCGAACCGCTCAACCTCAAACGGTTCATCTACGAGCTCGATGTGCCGGTCGTGGTGGGGGGTGCGGCGACCTACACCGCCGCTCTGCACCTCATGCGCACGGGGGCTGCGGGGGTGTTGGTCGGCTTCGGCGGGGGAGCGGCCCACACGACGCGGCGCGCCCTGGGCATCCACGCCCCGACGGCCTCGGCGATCGCCGACGTCGCGGCGGCCCGGCGCGACTACCTCGACGAGTCCGGCGGACGCTACGTCCACGTCATCAACGACGGGGGCGTGGGCACCAGCGGCGACCTCGTGAAGGCCATCGCCTGCGGCGCGGACGCGGTGATGCTCGGCTCCGCCCTGGCCCGGGCCACCACGGCTCCCGGAGCCGGCTTCCACTGGGGTCCGGAGGCACATCATGCCCAACTGCCTCGTGGTGAGCGGGTCCACGTCGGCATCCGCGGATCGCTCGAGGAGATCCTCTTCGGTCCGGGCCGCAACGCCGACGGCTCGACCAACCTCATCGGGGCGCTGCGTCGGGCCATGGCCACCACGGGCTACTCCGACCTCAAGGAGTTCCAGCGCGTCGAGGTTGTCGTTTCCCCCTACTGAGAACCATCCCGGTGAGCACCTGATCGGCATAGGCTGGGCGGCATGACGAGCACCCTCGACGCCGCGGTGACCAGTGCGGCGGCGTACGCCGTCGACCCCGCACTCGTGCGCCGCATCACCGGTCGGGTCGTGTGCGCGCCGCGGCCCGACACGGCAGTCACGACCTCGCCGATGACCGGCGGTCCCATCGCGGAGCTGCCGCTCTCGACCCCAGCCGACGTCCGGGTCGCGTATGACGCCGCGACGGCAGCCCAACGCCGGTGGGGTCAGCTCTCGGTGGGCGCTCGGGTCCGGGTGCTCGACCATCTGCACGACCTGGTGCTCGACCACCAGAAGGAGCTCATCGACCTGGTGCAGCTGGAGTCCGGCAAGGCGCGGCTGCATGCGTTCGAGGAGCTCGCCGACGTTGCCATCGTGTGCCGCCACTACGCGCGCACCGCGGCCCGCTCGCTGGCCCCGTCTCGGGGCATGGGGGTGATACCGGGTCTGTCCTGGACCCGGACGGCATACCTGCCCATCGGGGTCGTCGGCGTCGTCTCGCCGTGGAACTACCCCCTGACCCTGGCCATCACCGATGCCCTGGCGGCGCTGGTCGCCGGCAATGCGGTCGTCCTGCGGCCGGACGTGCAGACCACCCTCACCGCGCTGTATGCCGTCGACCTGCTCTACCAGGCCGGGCTGCCGGAGGGAGTCCTTCAGGTCGTCGTTGGCCGCGGCTCCACGGTGGGGCAGGCGGTCGTCGACACGTGCGACTACGTGTGCTTCACCGGATCGACCGCCACCGGCCGATCAGTGGCGGAGGCGACCGGGCGGCGCCTGGTCGGCACGTCCCTGGAACTGGGTGGGAAGAACGGCTGCTACATCCGGGCCGATGCCGATCTCGACCGCGCCGTCGATGTCGCCGTGCGGGGCACGTTCTCCTCCGCGGGTCAGCTGTGCATGCACACCGAACGGCTCGTCGTCGCCGAGGAGATCGCCGATGAGTTCGTGCCGCGCTTCGTGGCGGCGACCGAGGCGCTGACCCTCGGCACCGACCTGGCCTACGGCTACGACATGGGTTCCTTGCTTGGCCCCGAGCAGCTGGCCACGGTGACCAGCCACGTCGACGATGCCCGGGCCAAGGGAGCCATCGTGCTCACCGGCGGCGCGCCGCGACCTGACCTCGGCCCCTACGTCTACGCACCGACGATCCTCGACGGGGTCACCGCCGAGATGGTGTGCCGCAACGAGGAGACCTTCGGGCCGGTCGTGGCGATCTATCGAGTCAGCGGCGACGAGGAGGCGCTGTCGCTGATCAACGACTCCGAGTACGGTCTGCACGCGACGATCGTCAGCCGTGATGTCCGCACCGCCCGGAGCCTGGCCGCCAGGATCCGCACCGGCTCGGTCAGCATCAACGACACGCACGCCGCCGCCTGGGGTTCGACGGTCGGCACCCTGGGCGGGATGAAGGCCTCCGGTGTCGGTCGCCGCCACGGTGCCGCAGGACTGCGCCGCTTCACCGAGATGCAGAACGTCACGAGCCAGCGACTCCACGGGGTCCGTCCGGTCGGTTCGATGACCGACGGTCAGTTCGCGGCTGCGTTGACCACGGCCCTGCGCGCGATGAAGGCGGTGCGTCTGCCATGACGGCGGAAGCAAGGGGTTCGACATACGACTATGACGTCGTCGTCATCGGCTCGGGCTTCGGCGGGTCCGTCGCGGCGCTCCGGCTGGCCGAGAAGGGCTACCGGGTTCACGTGTTGGAGGCCGGGCGCCGGTTCGAGGACGAGGACTTCGCCAAGACCTCCTGGGATCTGCGTCGCTACCTGTGGGCCCCCAAACTCGGGTGCTTCGGCGTGCAGCGGATCCACAAGCTGCCCGACGTCATGCTGCTGGCCGGCGCAGGAGTGGGTGGCGGCAGCCTGAACTACGCCAACACGCTCTACGTGCCACCACGGGCGTTCTTCGAGGACCCGCAGTGGGCCCACCTGGCGGACTGGGAGGCCGAACTGGCGCCGCACTACGCCACGGCCGCCAGGATGCTCGGCGTCGTCACCAACCCGTGCGAGGGCCCAGTCGAGGAGGTCATGCGCGAGGCCGCCGACGACCTCGGCGTCGGAGCCACCTTCCGCAAGACGCCGGTCGGGGTGTTCTTCGGCGAGCCCGGACGCACCGTCCCGGATCCCTTCTTCGACGGCCGCGGCCCGCAGCGCACGGGGTGCACCGAGTGCGGCAACTGCATGGTCGGCTGCCGCGTCGGCGCCAAGAACACCCTGATGAAGAACTACCTGGCGCTGGCCGAGCGGCTGGGTGTGTCGATCGAGCCGTTGCGTACCGTCGTGCACCTCACCCCGATCGACCCCACCGCACCCCAGCGCGGGTATGCCGTCACCCACGAACGCACCGGGGCGTGGGGAAGGCGTCGGCGCGACGAGCGGACCATCACCGCCGATCAGGTGGTCGTCGCGGCCGGGGCGTGGGGCAGCCAGCGGTTGCTCCACGCGATGCTGCAGGCCGGTCGGCATACTGCAGCGCCGGGACGACGCGGCCTGCCGCAGCTCTCCGAGCGGCTCGGTCATCTCACCAGGACGAACTCCGAGTCCCTCGGCGGAGCCATGACCGTCAAGGTGCCCAAGACGGCCGACCTCACCCGCGGCGTGGCCATCACCAGCTCGTTCCATGTCGACGAGAACACCCACGTCGAGAACGTGCGTTACGGACCGGGGTCGAACGCCATGGGCTTCCTGGCGACGATCCTCGTCGAGGGCAATGGCCACCGCACGGTGCAGTTCCTCAAACAGGCCGGCCGGCATCCGGTGACCTTGGCGCGATCGCTGTCCGTGCGGCGGTGGAGCGAACGATCGGTGATCGCCTTGGTCATGCAGTCGCTCGACAACTCGCTGGTCGTCTCGGCCAAGCGGCGGATGGGTCGGCTGGTGCTCACCTCTCGTCAGGGTCACGGGCAGCCGAACCCGTCGTGGATTCCCGAGGGCCAGGCTGCGATCAAGGCCATGACCCGGCGGCTGACCGACAAGACCGGAACGCCCGCGTTCGCCGGCGGCGCGGTCAGCGAGGTGCTCAATGTGCCCCTTACCGCGCACTTCCTCGGCGGATGCGCCATCGGTGGCTCGCCGCAGACCGGCGTGGTCGACCGATACCACCGGGTCTGGCGCTACCCGGGGCTGCATATCGTCGACGGCTCCGCGGTGTCGGCCAACCTCGGGGTGAACCCCGCACTGACGATCACCGCGCAGGCCGAGCGAGCCATGTCGCTGTGGCCCGAGCGCGGCGCCGTCGATGCCCGTCCGGCCCAGGAGTCCATCCTGGTCGCCGCCTCGGTGCGCTGATGGTCAGGGCCGCCACGGCGTCGGCTGCCCCGCCCGCGCGTCCGATCCGGGCTGCCGGCTTGCTGCGCGGGGACCCGGACGGGTTGCCGGACCGGATGGCCGCGCTGACCGCATCGCGGGCGGACGCGGTCGTGCCGATGCGCGCCGGCCGCCTGGGCGTCTACCTCGTCGGTGAGCCGGGACTGGCCCGCGAGCTGCTGACCCGTCCGTCGGGGATCGGCAAGGGTCGCGGCATCGACGCCCTGAAGTTCCTCCTCGGCGAGGGGTTATTGACCAGTTCCGGCGACCTGCATCGGCGGCAGCGTCGGCTGCTCAACCCGCTGTTCACCCCGGAGAAGATCGCGGGCTACGGCCAGATCGCGATCGGCGCCGCCCAGGCCCGCCTCGCCACCTGGGCCGACGGGAGCCGGGTCGACCTCGCCGACGAGATGAACGCGGTGGCCCTCGACGTCGTCGGCCGCGCGCTCTTCGGAGCCAACCTCAGCGACGAGGGCCCCAGGATCTCGGCGGCGCTGAACCAGATGTTGCCCGTTTTCCCGCGGCTCATTCGGCCCCTGGGCTTCGCGCTGCTGCGCGTCCCCAACCCCACCCGGACCAAGCTGCGCCGCAGCGCGGAGTCACTGGACGCCATCGTGGCCGGACTCGTCGCGAACCGGGCCGCGGCGTTGGCTGACGGTGCGCCGCCGAGCGGTGACCTGCTCGACGCGCTGGTGCTGGCGCGTGACGAAGACACCGGCGAGCCGATGCCGACGCAGCAGGTGCGGGACGAGGCGCTGACTCTCCTGCTTGCCGGGCATGAGACGACGGCCGTCGCCCTGGCCTGGACGTGGTTCGAGTTGAGTCGCAACCCGGCTGCCCGGGCCTGGTTGCAGGAAGAGGTCGACTCCGCGGAGGGTCGCGCGGCGGTGGAGCGGGCCGACTGGGCCGCTCTGCACCGCACCCGCGCCTGCATCGCCGAGTCCATGCGGTTGCACCCGCCGGCCCACACCATCGGCCGCCGGATCCTCGAGCCGACCAGGCTCGGCGGCCACGAGCTGGCCGCCCGGACCCTGTGCCTCATCCCCATCTATGCCCTCCATCGGGACGCCCGTTGGTGGTCGGCGCCGACGTCATACCGGCCGCAGCGCTGGATCACCCCGGATGGTCGGTATGACGAGCGTGCCCCCGGTCAGCCGCGGGGGGCGTACCTCCCCTTCGGTGCCGGGGCTCGGATCTGCATCGGTGCCACCATGGCGTGGATGGAGTCCGTGCTCGTCCTGGCCACGATGGCCCGCGAGGTCGATGCCGACGTGCCCGAGGGCTTCGATCCCGGCCACCAACCGGCCGTCACCCTTCGCCCGCGCCAGGGCGTGCCCGCGGTACTCACTCGCCGCACAAGTATGTCCATCACGACGTGAACGGAGAAGACAGATGGCAGGTGCAGGGGGAAAGGTCATTCGGCTGCTCTCGACGGTGCTCGTCGGCAGCCTCCCGG
>JBPOIZ010000011.1:0-72184 GCA_052034115.1 Actinomycetota bacterium | reverse complement strand
GGTCGGGTAGCCGTCCCATTCGGCGGCCGGGTCGAAGGCGTCGCTCGTCGTGGTGTCCGGTGCGCAGACGGTCGCCTTGCGGCGCAGCGTGTTGTCCGCCGTCGACACCAGGCCGGTGCCCCACTCGGTGCCGGGGTCGACACCGACCTGACCGAAGGAGTCCACGACGGTGCCATCGGTGTGGGTCAGGACCAGCGCGTCGTCACCGCTCCACAAGCCGGCGCCCGTGGTTTGATCGAGCAGCGCCAGCAGCGTGGGGGAGGCCGAGACGGATCCGAAGACAAAGGTGTCCCCGGCCGCGACCGAACCGGTGAGCGCGACCATGATCCCGGCGGAGGAGGAGCCGTTGAAGTAGCCCCGGACCTGGTAGCCCGTCAGGTCGATCGCCGCGTCGGTGGGGTTGTAGATCTCGACGGCCTTGTTGTTCGACGAGCCCTCGACATACTCGGTGATGAGCAGGTCGCTGGGGCCTGTCGACATGGCGGCCACGGCGGTGCTGGGGGACAGGGCCGCCGCCGGTATAGCGGTCAGGCCGGCGAGGCTCAGCGTCGTTGCCGCTGCAGCGGCGACAACCCGGGATATCCGCATTCAGTGCTCCCTTGGGTGATGGGCGCGTCGTTGCGCTGCGCTGAGACTAGCGAAATCCGCGACATTCCGGACGAATCACGAGTCGCCGACGAGGCGGCGCTGGGACTCGCGAGGACGTGCGGACCGACGAGGGTCGTCCGCCCGTTCCTTCCGTGGCCGGCTCAGCCCTGCCTGACGCCCGGCACCGGCTGGCCGTCCTCCAGGTAGAGGCACTGGGACGCTGCGACGGCAGCGCCCACCCGGCGCTGCACGGCAGGGCGCAGGAGGGCGAGTGCGTCCCTGGGTGGCAGCCACTGGACCTCACTGACCTCAGCACGTTGGACGGCCAGCCGGGCGATGTCGACCTCGGGAATCACGCCACAGTCGAAGAGGAACCGCAGGCCAAGGGCCCGGTTGCGCTTGGCCGGGCGGGTGTCCACCGCCACCAGCCGGCCGCTCGTCACGACGATCCCGGTCTCCTCGAGCACCTCGCGGCGACAGGCTTCCCACGGCGTCTCGCCGTCGGCCTCCATCACCCCGCCGGGGATGGTCCAGCCCGACTTGTAGGTCGGCTTGAGGATGAGCAGTCGACCCGCGCCGTCATACAGGAGCGCGCCGGCGGATGCGGGGATGCCGGGCAGCCCATCCCAGGCCAGCCCGGCGCTGACCTGAGCCCACGGTCCCTCGGTCATCTCGCCCTCCGCTTCGGCATGCCGTGCACCAGCCCCAGGGTATGGCGGCCGTGCGGTCGGCCGCGCCAGCCCGGTGGCGTCGGCGGGTTGTATCAGGGCCGCCGATTCGGCAGGGTTGAGGCAGTCAGAGCCGACACCGTCCAGGAGGAACCATGGCCACCACCCGCACCGCCAGCGCCCACTGGGAGGGCCCCCTGATGGGAGGAGCCGGTCAGGTGACCTTCGACTCCTCAGGGCTGGGCACGTATGACGTCACCTGGCCCTCGCGGGCCGAGCAGCCCGACGGGCGCACCAGCCCGGAGGAGCTCATCGCCGCGGCGCACTCCACCTGCTTCTCGATGGCGCTGTCCCATCGGCTCGCCGGAGCCGGCACCCCCGCGGCCGCGCTGGACACCCGCGCGGAAGTCACGTTCGTCCCGGGCACCGGGATCACCCAGATTGCGTTGAGCGTGGTCGGGCGGGTGCCCGGGTTGGACCAGGCTGGCTTCGTCACGCACGCCGAGGCCGCGAAGGCCGGCTGCCCGGTGAGCCAGGCTCTGGCCGCCGTGCCGATCTCGCTGGAGGTCAGCTTCGTCGAGTGACCCGCGTCAGGAGTCGAAGCCGACGCTGACCTCCACCTCGACGTCGTCGCGGATCTTCAGCGCGCCGAGGAAGGCCGAGAACGGCTTGATGCCGTACCGGCTCTGGGTCACCGTCCCGCGCACCCGCCATACGCCGGGCTCGGGCTGATCGAGGGCGAGTTCTTGAGGCTGGGAGCGGCCGTGCAGAGCCAGCGTCCCGGCGATGCGACCCTCCTCCCACGTCCCGGCCAGCGCCGACGAGGTGAAGGTGACGTCCGGGTGCCGGTGTGCGTCGAGCGCCTTGGCCGCGTTCTTCTCGATCTCGCGGCAGTTGTCCTCGGTCAGGGGCATCGCGCCACCGCGGCCCTCGACGACGACCAGGGAGCGCAGGTCGGCGGTGACGGTCATCGTGGTCGCCTCGAGGCGGTCACCCGCGGCGAGTTCAGCGGTCCACTGCCGCACCTCCAGGGTCAGGTCGTGACCCATCGAGGCGGCCAAGCCGTCGCGGCGCGTGTGCAGGAACAGTTGGGCGTTGTCGGGTCCGAGGGTGTAGGAGCCCGTAGGGATCGGCATGGGGCACAGTCTCACCCGGCGTGCCGCGTGGACGCCAACTGGCTCGCCCCGCCGTGCGCCGGAGCGGGGCGGCCACGCGCGGCGCGCCGGGCCGGCAGGCTCGCGGTGCTTGCTCAGCGCGGTGTTGTGTCGTAGCAAGGACGCGTGAGTAACATCGCGCCGCCCCCGCCCCCGCCCCCCGCTTCGGATCCCGGCGACCCCGGCGACCCCGAGCTCTCACCGCAGGGGCACCCGGCACCCGCAGCGCCGGCAGCACCGGATTCTCCGGCGGCACCGGATTCTCCGGCGGCATCGGAGCTCCTGGCGGCATCGGAGCTCCTGGCGGCATCGGAGCCCCCGGCGGCATCGGAGCCCCCGGCGGCACCGGAAGCGCCGCCGGCCGCGGAACCCTGGCCGACACCGACACGACCTGGGGAACGGCGCGGCTGGGCGCGGGCCCGGGTGGCGCTCGGCACCCTGCTGAGCCTGGCGCTGGTCGCCGGGGGGTACCTCTACGCCACCGCGCTCATGGACTCGCTGTACGACTACCGGTCGCCGTTCGCGGCCGACCCGGTCAAGGGTGGCCCCTCGCTCGGTGCGGCGAGCACCGGGAAGGTCGTCCTCGTCCTCGTCGATGGGCTGCGCACCGACATCGCCGGAAACGCCACGGCCATGCCCTACCTGGCCGAACTGCGCACCCGGGGGGCCTCGGCCACGGTGCGCTCCGGGCTGCCGTCATACTCGGCACCGTCATGGACGGTCCTGCTCACCGGCGCTACCCCGGACCTGTCCGACGGGCCGGCGCTGAACCCCACCGAGCCGGCCAAGGCGTCGGCATGGACCCAGGACAGCGTCTTCGCCACGGTCAAGGCGGCCGGCAAGACGACGGCAGTCGTCGGCACCGACTGGTTCGACCCGCTGGTGCCCAAACCGGACCTGTCGACCTCCTACTTCGTGCACGACGAAAATGACGCCGCCGACCAGGCCAGCACCGATGCGGCCATCGGCATCATCAGCCGTGACGAGGCCCAGTTCCTCCTCGTGCACCTCAACGAGGTCGACCACAACAGCCACTACAACGGCGGGCCTCTCGGTGCCGCCGGTCTAGCCGCGGCGACCGGGGCGGACGACCGGCTGCGGGCCATCGGTGGGGCATTGGACCTGACCGCCGACACCATCGTCGTCGTGTCCGATCACGGACACCTCGACGTCGGCGGACACGGCGGGCCGGAGGACATCATCCTGCAGGAGCCGCTGGTCATGGCCGGAGCGGGCATCCAGGCCGGCGCCTACGGTGATGTCCGCCAGGTGGATGTCGCCCCCACCCTGTCGGCGCTGCTCGGCGCACGGATCCCCGCGGTCTCGCAGGGCCGAGTGCTCACCCAGATGCTGCGCCTCGACGCCACGACGGCGGCCGCGATACCGGCCGCGGTCACGGCACAACAGAGCCAACTCCTGCAGCGATACGCCACCGCGATCGGCCGGCCGCTGCCGACGGTCGACGCCAGCCAGGCCTCCGCCGATCCGGTCGGTGCCTACCAGGGCGCCCTGGAGGGCATCCGCGGGGACCGGCTGCGCGGTGAGCAGCTCCCGCGGCTGGGCATCGTCGTCCTCGCCCTGCTGGCCGGGCTCGTCCTGCTCGTCCGGTTCGCCCGGGCCACCGGTGGGCGACGGTTCCTCGGGTATGTCGTTGCCGCCCTCGCGTATGCCGCGGCCTTCCACGGCTATTACGTCTACCTGCAGAAGCGGACCTACTCGCTCAGCTCGGTCCGCAGTTCGACGGACCTGATCGTCACGGTGGCCATCGGTGCGGCCGCGTCCCTCGTGATCGCGTGGATCATTGCCGTGGTGTTCACCCGGGGGCTGCGTCAGGCACCCTCGATCACGGTCAGCCGCCACTACGGCTTCGTGTTCTTCCTCATCGGATTGCTCGCCCTGCCCGTGCTCGCGACCTACCTGATCAACGGCCCGTTGGTCTCCTGGACCCTGCCCGACTTCCGGGTGATGTTCCCGGGCTTCCTCGCGGTGCTCCACATCCTGGTCGTTGCTGCGGTGGGGCTGCTGTTGGCGGGGATCTCGGCGCTGTGGTCCTCGCGGGTGACCCGCAAGCACGCAGGTGGACCTAGCGCTCCGCCACTGCCACCGGCCTAGGAGGGCTCGCCGAAGCCACGTACCCTCGGAGGCACCCGACGAAGGAGGCACCCGATGCAGGCGATGTGGAACGGCGAGGTCATCGCGAGCAGCGACGACACGGTGGTCGTCGAGGGCAACCACTACTTCCCTCGGGACTCGGTGCGCGACGACGTGCTGCGGCCCTCGGACACGCACACGGTCTGCCCGTGGAAGGGGACGGCGTCCTACTACTCCCTCGAGGTCGGCGGAGTCCGCAACGTGGATGCGGCGTGGTACTACCCGGAGCCGTCCGACGCAGCTCAGGCCATCACCGACCGGGTGGCGTTCTGGAAGGGCGTCGTCGTCTCGGCCTAGCCGGTCACCCGGGCCATCCGGCGCGGCCAACCGGAACGCGGCCATCCCGGACGCGGCCTACGCCGGCACGCGTTCGCCCGTCCTCGGCCAGGAGGCGTCAGTGCGCTTCGAGGGTGGCGAAGGCCCGGCGCATGCCCTTTTCGGCGTCGTCGCCCAACCTGCGGAAGGCCGACCCGAGCAGCGGGACCACGAACCGGACCACCCCGGAGAAGGTGAAGGTGGCGGTGTAGGTCACGAACGAGCCCGCGCCGTCGGGCTTGACCTCGATGAGGTCGTCCGCGACGACTGTGGCGTTCTCGCCGCGCAGCCGGATCAGGTGCGGGCGGTCGTACTCGATCACCGTGTAGGTCAGGTCCGAGTCACGCCCCATGAACCGGGACGTGTTGGCGTAGACCGTCCCGACGGTGCCGTCGCCGGAGGTCCGGGTGGTCTTCACCGTGCCCGGGTCCCATTCGTTGGTCGTGGTGAAGTCAGCCATGTAGTCGAACACGCGCTCTGGGGCGGCCGTGGTGCGCACGCTGCGCTGGATCTGCATCTTGGCGTCCTTTCAGCGGGACGTGGTCGTTGTCTCGTCAAGCCCAGTCGCGGTGCGGGTCCATTCCCACATCTGCCGACGGTCTTCGTCCGCTGTCGCACTCCGGGTGGCCCGGGTCAGGTGCGTGGGGCGCTCGCGCCGGTCGTGCCACAGCCCGCCGCCCGGTGGGGGCGGCTCGATCGCACTGATCCACACCGTCGTGTCGGATCCCATGTCCGAGGGGCGCAGGAACGGGCCGGTGATGCGCCGGAAGGCGGGCAACGAGGTGGAGACCCCGGGGGTGTCGGCCCAGCCGGGGTGCGTGGCATACACGCGAATGCCGTCGACACCCCATCGGCGCTCGAGCACCGGGAGCAGCTCGATCTGAGCGCGCTTGCTGCGGGCATAGGCCACTGCCCCGGCATACGCGCCGTCGTGGAAGTCCGGATCGTCGGCGCGCAACTTCTGGGTGTACATCCCACCGGACGTCACGAACACCACCCGAGCCTGGTGGCCGGCCAGCTGCGGGCGCAGCCGCTCGGTCATCAGGATCGGGCCGAGCACGTGGACGGCCATGGTGAACTCGTGGCCCTGGGCGGTCTCGAGGCGGTTGGCCGGCAGCGCCCCGGCGTTGTGCACCAGGACGTCCAACGACGGCACCTCGGCCGCAAAGGCCTCGGTGAATCGGCGCACACTGTCCAGGTCGGCGACGTCGCAGGCCCACACTCGGTAGCCGGCGTTGGCTCCGACTCGGTGCCGGAGCTCAGCCGCCGCAGCCTCGCCCTTCGGCACATCCCGGACCACCAGGTGGACGGTGGCCCCGAGCCGGCCGAGCCCCTCGGCGGTGGTGATGCCCAGTCCCGACGACCCCCCGGTCACCAGGACGGTGCGGCCCAGGAGCGCGTCGGGCCGCGGGTCATCCGGCCAGGTCGGCAAGGTCGAGCGGACGGCATACCCGATGCGGGTGAAGCCGGGCGCCACGGTGCGGTCCATGAGGGAATCCACGCCGCGGGCCAGAACGCGGGCGGCTGAGCTCAGCGTCGATGTCACCACCCCACGGTATGCCGGGCCAGGCCCCGGCGCGCCATCGGGTCGGGTCTGCCGCGCCGTAGATGGCATCGAGTGGAGGGTTTCTGGGGGTGTTGGGGTTTTCGGGGTCCAGATGGCATCGACTGGAGCGCTTCAGCGGTGTGTGGGGATTCTTGGGGCCCAGATGGCGTCGAGTGGAGTGGTGCTGGGGGTGGAGGATGTGACGGTGACCGCCGCCTCGCCCCCGTCGACGGGCACCTTGACCGATCGGCTCGCGGCGCTGCCACCCGATGACCCGGATGCCGCCTACGAGATGTTCGTCGACTGGGTCGGTGAGCAGGGGATCACGCTCTATCCGGCCCAGGAGGAGGCGCTGCTCGAGCTGGCCACCGGAGCGAACGTCATCCTCGGCACGCCCACCGGGTCGGGCAAGTCACTCGTAGCCCTCGGCGCACATGTCTTCGCGCGGGCCCGGGGCGAACGCACCTATTACACGGCGCCGATCAAGGCCCTGGTCAGCGAGAAGTTCTTCGCCTTGTGCGACGCGTTCGGTGCCGAGGCCGTCGGCATGCTCACCGGCGACGCGGCGGTGAATCCTGATGCCGCGATCATCTGCTGCACCGCCGAGATCCTGGCCAATCAGGCCCTGCGAGCCGGTCCGGACGCCGATCTTGGCACCGTCGTCATGGACGAGTTCCACTTCTACGCCGAACCGGACCGGGGCTGGGCCTGGCAGGTGCCGCTGCTTCTCCTGGCCCGCAGCCAGTTTCTGCTCATGTCGGCCACGTTGGGCGACGCGTCCTTCTTCCGCGACGACCTCACCCGCCGCACCGGCCGAGCCACCGTCATCGTCGACCGGGCGCAGCGGCCCGTACCGCTGTCGTTCCACTGGGCGCTGACGCCCGTCCACGAGACCCTCGACGAGCTCCTCTCCAGCGACCTCGACCCGGTGTATGTCGTGCACTTCACGCAGGCGGCGGCGCTGGAGCGAGCCCAAGCCCTCAGCTCGATGGCGGTGGCCACCCGCGCGGAACGCGAGGCCATCGCCGCCAGGTTGCGCGGGTTCAGGTTCGCCCGCGGGTTCGGGGTGACCCTGCGCCGCCTGGTGGCTCAGGGCATCGGGGTGCACCACGCCGGGATGCTGCCGAAGTATCGCCGCCTCGTCGAGCAGCTCGCCCAACAGGGCCTGCTCAAGGTCGTCTGCGGCACCGACACGCTGGGCGTCGGCATCAACGTGCCGATCCGCACCGTCGTCCTGACCGGCCTGTCGAAGTATGACGGCACCCGCCAGAGGCTGCTGCGGGCCCGCGAGTTCCACCAGATCGCCGGTCGCGCCGGCCGGGCCGGCTACGACATCGCCGGCACGGTGGTCGTGCAGGCCCCGGAACACGTCATCGAGAATCACCGGGCGTTGCTCAAGGCCGGGGAGGATCCCAAGGCTCGCCGCAAGGTGCAGCGCAAGTCGGCGCCGGCCGGCTTCGTGTCCTGGACCGAGGAGCAGTTCGAGCGGTTGGTCGCCGCGCCGCCGGAGCCGCTGCGGTCCCGGATGCAGGTCAACCACGCCATGATCCTCAACGTCATCGACGCACCCGGTGACCCGCTGACGGCGATGATGCGACTGCTCCGAGACAACCACGAGCCACGAGAACGGCAGGCGCGGCTGGCGTTGCGAGCCATCGACATCTACCGCTCGCTCGTCGTCGCCGGCATCGTGGAGAAGCTGCCCGAGCCCGACGAGACGGGCCGCACAGTGCGAGTCACCGCCGACCTGCAGTCCGGCTTCGCCCTGAACCAGCCATTGTCCGCCTTCGCCGTCGCCGCGCTCGACCTCCTCGACGAGACGGCACCGACCTACCCGTTGGACGTCGTCAGCGTGGTCGAGGCGACCCTGGAGGATCCCCGCGCCGTGCTCGGCGCACAGCAGTTCGCCGCCAAGGGGGATGCCGTCGCCCAGATGAAGGCCGATGGGTTGGACTACGACGAGCGGATGGAGCTCCTCGAGGAGGTCACCTGGCCACGCCCGCTCGCCGACCTGCTCGAGGTGGCCTTCGAGGCCTATCGACGCACACACCCCTGGGTGCGCGAGGACGACCTCGCCCCGAAGTCGGTCGTCCGTGATCTCTACGAGCGCGCCATGACCTTCGGGGAGTTCATCGCCTTCTACAAGCTGACCCGCGCCGAGGGTGTGGTCCTGCGCTACCTGTCCGACGCCTACCGCGCGCTGCGGCAGACCGTGCCGGTGGCTGCGCGCACCCCCGAGCTGGAGGATCTCATCGAGTGGCTCGGCGAGGTCGTCCGGCAGACCGACTCCAGCCTGCTGGAGGAGTGGGAGGCACTGGCCAGCGAGGGTTATGTCGACGGCGCCGGCACCAGCTCGGCCCTCGACCGCCTCGACACGCCCCGGCCCGGAGCCGCCCGCCCGTTGAGTGACAACCCACGGGCCCTGCGCGTGATGGCGCGCACCGCCATGTGGCGGCGAGTCGACCTGGCCGCCCGACGGGCCTGGGCGGCGCTGGCAGACCTCGACGACGGCATGACCGAGAGTGACTGGGAGCGCGCCGGCACCGACTACTTCGCGCAGTACGGCGATCTGGGCACCGGACCGGCGGCCCGGGGACCCGACCTGTTCGTCGTCGACGAGCACGTCCGAGCTGACGCCGGTGACGGCGGTATGACGGCCGACCCGCGGAGCATCCCCGGCCTGCCGCGGCGGGCCTGGGTCATCGAACAGATCCTCGACGACCCCGACGGCGATCGGGATTGGCGGATGGTGGCGGTCGTCGATCTCGATGCCTGCGACGACTCGGGCGAGCTGGCGCTCCGCGTGGTCGGTCTCGCTCCACACTCCTGACCGAGACCACCCCACACTCCTGCCCGGCACCGCCGCCCGGCGCGGGCCATACTGGGCTCATGGTCGGTAAGGTCCTGGTGGTCATCGGCGCCCTCGTGGGGTTGACCGGGCTGCTCATCGCCGCCACGGGAAGCGCCGAGCGGGTGCCGCTCGGCATCGCGGTCATGGGCATGGGCACGGCACCGATCTTCGTCGGCACCGGCCTGCTCGTCGTCCGCAGGTTCACCCCGCCCGAGTCGGTGCCCCCGGTGGCCGAGCCGGCCGGACCCGACGTCGGACCCGACGCCCGACCCGACGCCTGACCCGACATACCGGGTCGGTGACCGGTAAAGAGGTCGGCTAGCCGCCCGACGAGATGGGCACGGGCACCTCGCCCCACTGGTGCGCCACCCACCCGGACACCGGGTCGCCGCTGACCGCGATGACGACGGTGTTCGGCATACCGACCTGGATCAGGAAGTCGCGGGTGAGGTTCGCACAGCGGGCCGAGGCCCACACGCGCAGGGCGGCACCATGCGAGACGAGCACCGCCGTGTCGTGGCCGGCCGCGTGGATCGTGGCCACCGCGTCGTCGAAGCGCGCCAGGAACTCGTGGCCGTTCTCGCTGCCTGGCATGCGGACGCTCAGGTCCTCGGCCCAGGCCGCCAGGACCTGGATGTATGGCGCCCAGTCGGCGCTCAGCTCCAGGTCGCCGGCCTGGATCTCCTTCAGGCCGGGCAGGGGTTGGAGCGGCAGGTCGAGGGCGTGGGACAGCGGACCGGCGGTCTGCCGAGTCCGGATCAGCTCGGAGGTGTAGATAGCCTCGATCGGCTCGTCCGCGAGCCGGGCCACCAGGCTGTCGGCCTGGTCGCGGCCCACCTCGTCGAGCTCTGCGCCGGGGTATGCCGTGTCGAGAAGTCCCGCGACATTCATGGTCGTCTGGCCGTGGCGAACGAGGAGCAGCCGCACGGTGGTCACTGTAGGGCAGGTGAGCGTGCCAGGTGCGAACCCGGCCCGGTCCTCGACCACGGGGCGTAGACTGCGGCTTCGTGGCCCTCTCCCCTGGGCGGCGGCGCGGCCGCCCACCGCTGCACGACCGTGCCGACCTCCTCGACGCTGCCTCGCGCACCGTGGTCGAGAGGGGTTACGAATCGATGCGCTACGGCGACGTGTCAGAAACCGCTGGCGTTCCGATCACCAGTCTTCAGCACCACTTCCCGACTCTGGACCAGTTGCGGCGCGAAGCTCTCCTCCATTCGGTGCGCGTCGAGCTCGACGCGGTGACCGGTGAGGTCGGCGCCGCGCGTGACGCGTGGCGGCGCCTGGACGCGCTGGTCGACTCCGCTGTCGGGGGCTCGGCCCGCCGACGCCGGTCGTTCGCCCCCTGGCTCACCTTGTGGAGCGTCGCCGGCCGCGATCCTGCGATCGCCGAGGTCAGCGCAGAGTTGACCGCAGAGTGGACCGCACTGATCCGATCCGTCGTGGCCGGTGGCGTCTCGGCCAAATCCTTCGCCCCAGACGGCTCGCTCGACCAGACCACCGAGCAGTTGCGCAGTTTCATCGCCGGCCTCGGCGTCCTGGCCAGCGCCGAGCCCTTCGCCGGCGGCGCCAAGCAGGCCACCGCCGCTGCCGCGACGGCCGGTGCCACCGCCGCCCGCATCGTCGGGGCAAAGAAGCGCAAGAAGTAGGCTCGCTCCTCCGCCGCGGCCGGGACGGCCTCGTGGCGACGCGGCCGCGACCACCGCATGGCGACGCGACGGGAGCGACAGGTGGCGCATGCCGCTCGCACAGCAGGAGCAAAGCCGCCTGCGGCTGACTGAGTGCAGACACCCATCACGTCGGAGGACACCATGTCTGCACTCCTGCTCGCCCTCGCCGACCTCGCCGCGGTGGCGACTCTGGTCGCTCTGTATTTCCCGCGTCACCGGCGCCGGGACCTGGTCGTGGCCTATGTCGGGGTCAACATCGGTGTCCTCGCCGTCTCAGGCATCCTCGCGACGGCAGCCGTGGGCGTCGGTCTGGGCCTGGGCCTCTTCGGCGTCCTGTCCATCATCCGGTTGCGTTCCGACGAGTTGGCCCAGCACGAGATCGCCTACTACTTCTCCGCCCTGGCGATCGGCCTCATCGGTGGGCTCGGCTCCTCGATCGCCGTCTCGGTGGCACTCATGGCCGGCATCGTCGGCGCAATGTACGTCGTGGACCACCCGCGTCTGCTGCCGGGCTATCGGCGTCAGGTGCTGGTGCTCGACGGGGCGTATGCCGACGAGGCCGAGCTGGGCGCGGTCTGCAGCGTGCGGCTCGGCGCGCAGGTCCACGGAGTCTCGGTGCGCAAGCTCGACCTGGTCAACGACACCACCACCGTCGAAGTGCGCTACCGGATGCCCCAGGGACGCACCGCGGCCTCGGCGCAGGTGCCCGTCGGGCGCGAGCTCGCCGAGGCCCGGCCATGAGCGGCCTGGCCGGCTTGGACTCCCGCGGGTCGGTCGGTCTGGCCGAGCTCGTCGATCACGCGGGGTTGCTGACCCGCGTCGACCGCAAGTACCTGCTCTCCTGCGCCGATGCCGGGGTGCTGATCGATCTGTTGCCGGACCAGGCTCGGGTGCTCGACATCGACGGCCTGCGGACCTTCGGCTACCGGTCCACCTACTACGACACCGACGCCTGGACGTCATACCGCGGGGCGGCCCAGAAGCGGCGGCGTCGGTTCAAGGTGCGTCGACGGGTCTACCTCGACTCCGGCCAGCACTGGCTGGAGGTCAAGACGCGGCACGGCCGCTTCACGGTCAAAGACCGGATCGTGGTCGACACCGACGACGGTCTGCCGGGCGCCCTGCCCGGCCCGCACACCGACTTCGTCGCTGGGCGATTGGCGGCTGCACAGGTCCCCGTCCTCGACCCTTCTGCATTGCACCCCGCCCTGGTGACGAGCTACCGGCGGGCGACCGTGCTCCTGCCGGGTGACTCGGCGCGGCTGACCCTCGATGCGGCGTTGACCTGGACCGAACCGGCGACCGACCGGGCCCTGGGCGCGCCCGACCTTGTCGTCGTCGAGACGAAGACCGCGGGCGCTGCGTGCAGCATGGATCGACTGCTCTGGTCGCTGGGGTCCAGGCCGGCGCGGATCTCCAAGTACGCCACCGGAGTCGCGCTGTTCCATCCCGAGCTGCCCCAGGCCACGTGGCGCCGCACCGTGCGCCGTCTGCCGGGGATCGTCCCGCTGGCGTCAGTCCCCGAGGGGTAGGCCGAGGAAGGCGAGCATGCGCTCACGCGGGCGCCCGATGATGGCGCGCCCCCCGCGGATCAGGACCGGTCGCTGCAGGAGCTGCGGATGCGCGGTCAACACCGCCACCACCTGCTCGGCTTGCTCGACGTCGGACTCGGTCAGGCCGAGCTCGGCGAACAGCGGGTCGCGTCGCACCAGCGCCGACGGCGGGTCCTGCAGGATGTCGAGGAGCTTGGCGAGCTGCGTCGAGTCCAGCGGCTCGTCGAGATAGCGGACCACGTGCGGGCTGGCCCCACCGGACTCGGCCGCGGCAAGGGCGGCCCGGGAGTTCGAGCACCGGGGGTTGTGCAGGATCGTCAGCTCGCTCATGAGCTGACCCCATCACCTCGCCCGCGACCGTGTCACGTTGGGATGACCCGTCGTCACGACCGGGCCGCACCACGCGGGGTGCCGCCGTCAGGGGTGTCACGCCGGCCGGCCAGGCGTCAGCCTGTTACGTAGGCCGGTCAGGCCTCGGCCAGTGCGGGCTCGCGCGCAGGTGCGACGGACGCCGGCGGCGGGCCGGTGCGGATCAGGTGGTCGAAGGCAGCAAGCGCAGCGGTCGCCCCCGCCCCCAAGGCGATGACGATCTGCTTGTAGGGAACCGTCGTGGCGTCCCCGGCCGCGAAGACCCCAGGCACCGACGTCCGCCCCCGGCCGTCGATGACGATCTCCTTCCGAGGTGAGAGGTCGAGCACGCCATCGACCCACTCGCTGTTCGGCAGCAGACCGATCTGGACGAACACCCCCTCGACGTCAAGGTGGCGCGGCGAACCGGTGGCGCGGTCCTCGTAGGTCAACCCGGTGACCGACGCACCATCGCCGAGCACTTCGGTGGTCCGGGCGTTGAGCACCACGTCGACATTCGGAAGGCTGTTCAGGGTGCGCTGCAGGACAGCATCGGCGCGCAGCTCGCCGAGGAACTCGACGACAGTGACGTGGGCGGCCACACCGGCGAGGTCGATGGCGGCTTCGATCCCGGAGTTGCCACCGCCGATGACCGCCACCCGCTTGCCCGTGAACAGCGGGCCGTCGCAGTGCGGGCAGAACGTCACGCCCTTGTTGCGGTAGTCGTCCTCGCCGGGCACACCCATGGTGCGCCAGCGGGCACCCGTCGTGACGATCACCGTGCGGGAGCTCACCGTGGCGCCACTGTCCAGGGTGATCGTCGCCAGGCCGCCCACCTCGTCGGCCGGCGTGAGGGTCGCCGCCCGCTGGTTGGCCATGATCTCCACGTTGTACGTGCGCACATGCGCTTCGAGCGCCGCGCCGAGCTGCGGGCCTTCGGTGTGCAGCACCGAGATGAGGTTCTCGATGGCCATGGTGTCCATCACCTGACCGCCGAGCCGCTCCACGACCATGCCGGTGCGGATGCCCTTGCGGGCCGCATAGACAGCGGCAGCGGCGCCGGCCGGGCCGCCCCCCACGACCAGGACGTCATACGGGGCCATGGCATTGATGCGCTCGACCTCGCGGTCAGCGGCGCCGGTGTCCAGCTTGGCGATGATCTCCTCGACCGACAGACGGCCCTGGCCGAAGAGCGCCCCGTCCTTGTAGACGGTCGGGACGGCGAGGATCTTGCGCGCCTCCACCTCGCCTTGGAACACCCCGCCCTCGATCGCGACATGGCTGATGTTCGGGTTGAGGATCGCCATGAGATTGAGCGCCTGGACGACATCCGGGCAGTTCTGGCAGGTCAGCGACATGTAGGTCTCGAAGTGATGCGTCCCGCGCAGTCCGCGGATCGCCTCGAGGGTCTCGCTGGCCACCGTGCTGGGATGGCCGCCGACCTGGAGCAGGGCCAGAACGAGCGAGGTGAACTCGTGCCCGAGGGGCAGCCCGGCGAAGCGCACGCCGACGTCCTCGCCCGGCCGGGTGACGGCGAACGAGGGCCGCCGCGCGTCGGTGCCGTCGGTGCGAACCGTGATCTTGTCGCTCAGCGCCGCGATCTGCCCCAGCAACTCCACGGTCTGTGTCGAGGCCGGTCGTTCGTCGAGCGAGGCGACCAGCTCGATCGGCTGGCGGAGCAGCTCCAGGTAGGTCTTCAGCGAGGCGGTCAAGGTGGCGTCGAGCACGATGGGTTCCTTGGCTGGGCTGCTGGGTGGCAGCAGCACGATGGCGGAGTCGAAGGAGCGGCGGGTGGGGTCGTCACCCGCATCGGTCGCCGGCCCGCGTCAGGGCGCAGACCGGCGACCGATGCGGCCTGGCGGCGACGTCAGATCTTGCCGACGAGGTCCAGGCCCGGGGCGAGGGTCTTGGCGCCCTCTTCCCACTTGGCCGGGCAGACCTCACCGGGGTGGTTGCGGACGTACTGCGCGGCCTTGACCTTGCGGAGCAGTTCGGCGGCGTTGCGGCCAACGCCCTCGCAGGTGATCTCCATGACCTGGATGACGCCGTCGGGGTCGATGACGAAGGTCCCGCGGTCGGCCAGGCCCTGACCCTCACGCATGACGCCGAAGCTGGTGCTGATGGCGCCGGTGGGGTCGCCCACCATGTAGTACTGGATCTTGCCGATGGTCTCCGAGGCGTCGTGCCAGGCCTTGTGCACGAAGTGGGTGTCGGTCGAGACGGAGAACACCTCGACCCCCAGGCTCTGCAGCTCGGCGTAGTGGTCGGCGAGGTCGCCGAGCTCGGT
Organism: Actinomycetota bacterium; assembly: GCA_052034115.1. GTDB lineage: Bacteria > Actinomycetota > Actinomycetes > Actinomycetales > Dermatophilaceae > Lutibacillus. Next base: position 57,056 of record JBPOIZ010000011.1, on the reverse strand, counting down.
GGGGCACACGAAGGTGAAGTCGGCCGGGTAGAAAAAGACGATCGCCCACTTCCCGCGCAGGTCCGCGTCGCTGACGTCGACGAAGGAACCGCGGAAGAACGCGGTGGCGGAGAACGGCTTGACCTCGGTGTTGATCAGGGACATGACTGGCAGAACCTCGAACCTTTGGGTAGTGGACGGCATAACAACTGTATGGCGCCGGAATGCCGCTCCTGTCGGCCGAGCCGCCGTGCGGAACGTGATTCCCAAGACATCATGTTGCGGGCCCACCCGCTCGGTCCGGGTGGGCCCGCAGTGGTCGTGCGGTGGGTGGATCAGTGCGCGTCGAACCGATCGGCGTCCATGACCTTGGCCCACGCCGCGACGAAGTCGCGGACGAACTTCTCGGTGGCGTCGTCGCTGGCGTACACCTCGGCCACGGCGCGCAGCTCGGAGTTGGACCCGAAGACGAGGTCGGCTCGGCTGCCGGTCCATTCCTGGCCGGCCGGGCCGCGGCCGCTGAAGCGTTCCGAGCCCGCCTCGCCGGACCACGTCGTGCCCAGGTCGAGGAGGTTGACGAAGAAGTCGGTCGACAGCACGCCCACCCGGTCGGTGAGGACACCGAGGCCGGAACCGCCCGAGTTCGCGCCGAGCACCCGCAGGCCGCCGACCAGCACGGTCATCTCCGGCGCGGTCAGTCCGAGCAGGTTCGCCCGGTCGATGAGCAGATACTCCGCGGGCAGCAGGTTGCTGGCCCGCTCGTAGTTGCGGAAGCCATCGGCGGTCGGCTCGAGGTAGCCGAACGACTCCACATCGGTCTGCTCCTGGGTCGCGTCACCGCGGCCCGGCGTGAACGGGACCTCGATCTCGACCCCCGCGGCGCGCGCCGCCTGCTCGACCCCGACGTTGCCGGCCAGGACGACGAGATCGGCGAAGGAGAGGTTGGTCTGGGGCGCCAGCTCCTCCAATCGGGAGATGACGACGGCCAGGTCGGCGGGGTCGTTGACGTCCCAGCTGCGCTGTGGCTCGAGTCGGATCCGGCCACCGTTGGCTCCGCCACGCTTGTCGCTGCCGCGGAAGCTGGCCGCGGCAGCCCAGGCGGTCTTGACGAGTTGACTGACCGTCAGACCGCTGGCCTCGATGACCGCCTTGGCGGCGGCGACGTCGCCGGCGGTGGTGCCGCGGTCGTTGTCCGGGATCCGGTCCTGCCAGAGCCGCTCCTCGGCCCGCCCCACGGGCCCGAGGTAGCGCGAGCGGGGGCCCATGTCACGGTGGGTCAGCTTGAACCACGCCCGAGCGAAGGCGTCGGCGAACTCGTCCGGGTGCTCGAGGAACCGGCGGGAGATCTTCTCGTAGGCCGGATCCATGCGCATCGCCATGTCCGCCGTGGTCATCATCGGCGCGTGCCGCTTGTCGGGGTCGGCCGCGTCCGGGACGTCGGCGGCCCCCGCACCGTTGGCCGGGCGCCACTGATTCGCCCCTGCCGGGCTCTTGGTCAGCTCCCAGTCGTACCGGAAGAGCGTCTCGAAGTAGGAGTTGTCCCACTGGATCGGGGTCGGGGTCCACGCACCCTCGATGCCGCTGGTGATCGCGTCGGTGCCGACGCCGGTGCCGTGCGCGTTCTTCCAGCCCAGGCCCTGCAACTCCAGGGCCGCGCCCTCGGGCTCCGGTCCGACGTTCACGCCGGGGTCAGCGGCGCCATGGGCCTTGCCGAAGGTGTGGCCCCCGGCGGTCAGGGCCACGGTCTCCTCGTCGTTCATCGCCATACGGGCGAACGTCTCGCGGACGTCCCGACCCGAACCGAGCGGGTCGGGGTTGCCGTTGGGGCCTTCGGGGTTGACGTAGATCAGACCCATCTGGACGGCGGCGAGCGGGTTCTCCAGGTCGCGCTCGCCGGTGTAGCGGGCGTCGCCGAGCCATTCGGTCTCCGAGCCCCAGTAGACGTCGTCGTCCGGCTCCCACGCATCGACGCGCCCACCGGCGAAGCCGAAGGTGGTGAAGCCCATCGACTCCAGCGCGACGTTGCCGGTGAGGATCATCAGGTCGGCCCAGGACAGCGCCTTGCCGTACTTCTTCTTCACCGGCCACAGCAGCCGGCGGGCCTTGTCGAGGTTGCCGTTGTCCGGCCAGCTGTTGAGGGGGGCGAACCGTTGCTGGCCGGTGCCGCCGCCGCCTCGTCCGTCCTGCACGCGGTAGGTGCCCGCCGAGTGCCACGCCATCCGGATCATCAGGGGGCCGTAGTGTCCGTAGTCGGCCGGCCACCAGTCCTGCGAAGTGGTGAGCACCGCCTCGATGTCACGCTTGACCTCGGCCAGGTCCAGGGCGCTGAACGCGGCCGCGTAGTCGAAGTCTGCGCCCAGTGGGTTCACGGCGGGTTGGTTCTTGGCGAGGATCTTCAGGTTGAGCCGGTTGGGCCACCACTGGTGGTTGGCGTCGCCCTGCGTCGGCGGGACGAGTGCGTGCGGCACCGGGCAGCCCCCGGATGCGGCCGGCCCCGGCTCGTTCATCTCCTTGACCTCGGCGTCGCCAGAGCCTGCCGCAGCGCTCGTCGCGCCGTGCTGATCGGTGTCATCGTGGATCGACATGACGTCCTCTCGGGTGGTGTCGCCGCTCACCTGGACGGGAGCGTGGTGGGTGGTGTCGCGGTGCAGTTCGGGCAGGTGCCCCAGTAGGTGACCTCGGCCTCGTCGAGGACGTAGCCGTGATCCTCGGATGCCGTCAGGCAGGGGCGGTAGCCCACGGCGCAGTCGACGTCGGCGACGGCGCCGCAGTGCCGGCACACGACGTGGTGGTGGTTGTCGCCGGCACGCAGCTCATATCGAGCCAGCGACCCGGCGGGCTGGATGCGCCGAACCAGGCCGGCTTCGGTGAGCGCTTCCAGGCAGTCATAGACGGCTTGACGGGACACGCTCGGCAGGCGGACCTGGCTTGCGGCAAGGATCGTTCCGGTGTCGGCATGGGGGTGCTCACCCACGGCGCCCAGGACGGCGAGCCGGGGTGCGGTGACCCGTAGCCCGACCTGGCGCAGGGCCGGGGCGAATGACTCCATGCCGCACCTTCTCGCGTTTTCTGGACTGTGTCAAGATAACCTCGTGGCGGACGTGCCGCGCCGTCGCCATACCGGTCCTGGCATGCCATGATGCGGACCGATGGACACCGAGCTGACCGAGGTCCGCGACTTCCTCGCCGCGACGCCGCCCTTCGACGTGCTGCCGCCCGCTACGCTCAGTGCCCTGCCAGCGCAGCTGGAGGTGCGGTACTACCGTCGCGGCAGCGCCATCCTCAGCCTGGGCCAGGCCAGCGATGTCCTGTATGTCATCCGCTCCGGCGCGGTGGATCTCGTCGACGCCGAGGGGACTCTGCTCGATCGCCGTGGCGTGGGGGCCGGCTTCGGTATGTCGACCCTGCTGCGCGGCGGGGCCTTCAAGAACTACATCACCGCGATCGAGGACACCCTTGTCCTGGTCATGCCGGGGGAGGTCTTCCGGGAGGTCGCCGCCCAGAGCCCCGAGTTCGAGGCGTACTACGTCTCACGCATCCGGGCCCGCATCCGCGAGGCGGCCGAGTCGGTCCGGGTGTCGGACCATGGCGCCCCCGTGCTGCGGGCCAGCGCCCGGCAACTGGTCCACCGCGAGCCGCTGTGGACCGTGCCGTCGGCCACGATCCGGGAGGCTGCCGAGACGATGCGGGATCGTTCGGTGTCCTCGTTGCTCGTCCTCGACGGCGGCAGGCTGGTCGGTATCGTCACCGACCGCGATCTGCGCAACCGGGTCGTGGCCCAGGGGCGCGCCGTCGATGAACCGGTGTCCTCGATCATGACCACGGAGCCGGTCACCGCGCCCGCCGATGCGCTGGCCTTCGAGATTCTCCTCGACATGGTGGCCCGGGGGATCCACCACGTGCCGCTGATCGACGGGGAACGAGTCGTCGGGGTGGTCAGCAGCACCGACCTGATCCGCCTCCAGCACGACAACCCGGTCTACGTCGTCGGGGACATCAAGAAGCAGCAGACCGTCGACGGGCTGGCGGCCTCGGCACGGCGCCTGCCGCAAATGGTGGCGCAACTCGTCGCCGACGATGCCAGCGCCTCCGACATCGCGCGCGTCATCACCACCGTCCGCGACGCCGTCGAAGTGCGGCTCCTGGACATGGTGCGGGAGGAGCTGGGCGCCCCACCGGTGCCCTACGCCTGGGTGGTCCTCGGGTCGCAGGCTCGCACCGAGCTCGGGCTGGCCGGTGACCAGGACAACGCCATGGTCATCTCCGACGACGTCCGGCCGGAGCACGCGCCATACTTCCGCGAGGTTGCCCGGCGCATGGTCACCCGGCTGGAGGCCTGCGGGTATCCCCTGTGCAAGGGCGAGGTGATGGCCACCACGGAGGCCTGGCGCCAGCCCTTCACCGTATGGCGGCGCACGTTCGGCACCTGGATGGAGGCGCCGCGGGCCGATGCCCTGGTCAACGCGAGTATCTTCTTCGACATGCGGCCCCTCGTCGGGGCAGCTGGGATGGTCGACGAACTTCGCGCGGAGGTCCTGCGCGCCAGCCCGGATGCCTCCCGGATGCTCGCCCACATGACCAAGGCGTGTGCCGAGCACCAACCTCCGCTCGGCTTCTTCCGGGGCTTCGTGCTGGAGAAGGAGGGCGAGCATGCCGACACCGTCGACCTCAAGCGCGGGGCCATCGCCAGCATCGTCGAGGTCGCCCGCATCTACGCGCTGGAGAACGGCATACCGGAGCTGAACACCGCTGCCCGGGTCGAGGCGGCGGCCGCGGCGGGCAAGCTCAGCGAGCGCCGTGCCAGCGACCTGGTCTCCGCCTTCGAGTTCGTCAGCCACATCCGGCTGCGCAGCCAAGCCCGAGAGGTGCGCGAGGGCCGCGAGCCGAGCAACCACGTGCGCCCGGATGACCTGACCAGCGCGGAGCAGCGCTACCTCAAGGACGTCTTCCAGATCGTGCGGCGGGCCCAGTCGACGCTCGCGGCTCGCCGACCGCTGCAATACATCTCGTAGGCCCCCATGATCTGGCGGAGGTTCACAGCCGACGGGCGCCGTCGCCGACTCCGCTCGGGGGCTCCAGAGGGACCCCTGCGGGAGTATCTGGACACCCCGTTCCCGAGCGGGTCCACGCCGATCTCCTCGTTGAACCTGCTGGCAGTCGATATCGAGACGACCGGCCTGGAACCGGACAGGGACACCATCCTCAGCATCGGCTGGGTGCCGGTCGACGGTCGCTCGATCATCTTGGGCGGCGCTCGGCAGTACATCATCCGATCGGATGTCGAGGTGGGTCAGAGCGCTGTCGTCCACGGGGTGACCGACGACGTCGTCGCCGGCGGTGTCGATCTCGAGGTGGCGATGGCCGCGCTGCTCGATGCGTTGCGCGGCCGCGCGATGCTGTGCCATTTCGCTCGGCTCGAGCGGCGGTTCCTCTCGACGGTATGCCGCTCGCTGTATGGCGCACCCTTCGCGTGCACTGCGGTGGACACCCTGCAGATCCAGGCTCGGCTGACCACCTCGGCGTGGCAGCAGGATCCCAACTCCGGCACGCTGCGGCTCTGGGCGGCGCGCGAGCGGTTCGGCCTGCCGCGATATCGGGCGCACGAGGCGTTGACCGACGCGCTGGCGTGCGCCGAGCTCTACCTCGCGCAGATCGCCGAGCTGGGCCCGACGGCCGGGACCCTGAAGTCGCTGCAGCGTTCCTAGCCCGCCGGGTTTGCGCGGCCGGCCGCGGGGGGCCTTCTGTGTGGGCTTCTTGGGGCCTCAGATGGCGTCGAGTGGAGGGCGTCGAGGGTGTTCCGGGGGGTGTGGGGCCCCAGATCGCGTCGAGTTGAGTGTTCCCTGGGGGTGTTCGAGGTCTCGGTGTGCGCGGGGTGTGGGGTGTGCGGCAGGCTGGTCAGCGGGGACCAGGTGCTCGGCGCAGCTGGGGCAGCGCGGCGGCGGCGACCGCCCAGACTCCATCGACGACGGCACCCAACCAGGCATGCACCTGGTCGACGTGGACGTCCGACAGGGACCGCACGGCGTCCAGGTATGCCGTCCCCGATGCGGCGGCATCGCGCAGACTCGCGACGGCCGCAGGCGCCGACTCGGCTGCGACGGCCGCTGCCCCAGTGCACACTTCGCCGGCGTGCTCCCGTAGGGCCGCGCGCGCAGGCTCATCGCCGCGCACCTTCGCGACCATCGCAAGGAGCCGACTGACCCGCTCGGCCCAGGACCGGGCCAACAGGTCGATCGCTCCATCGAGGACGAGTGGCCCGAGCTCCTGCGCCTCGAAGAACGGGCGGCGGGCGACGTCATACCAAACCTGCAGCGCGCGCAGATTGGCGAGATAGTCGATATTCCGGCTGACCAGACGATTGATCGATCGGTATTCCCCCGGCGTCCACGGTTGATGCAGACTCGGCGGCGGCCCGACGACAACGAGCTGATTCTCGGACGGCACATCGCTGCGCAACACCGACCCGGCGCCGACGATCGTGCCGTAGCCGACATGAACCGGCCCGACCGCCCCGCCCTGTCCGCCGAGGAAGATCGGCCGTTGACGCAACGTCACGCCGCGAGCAACGTCCCCGAACAGCGACGGGGTCGCCTTGTCCCCCTCGGGGGTGAAGTTGAAGTGAATGTATGACGAGCCGACCTCGGAGTGGTCCTTGCGGCTCGTGCCACCGGCCATGAGACAGTCGCAGAAGTTGATGAGCGAGCCGAGCGTGACGTAGGGCAGCAGGATCGTCTGCTTCAACCCGACGGTGTGGGCGCCGCTGGCCTCCTCTTCGAGCAGCGTGCCCTCGCGGACGTGGTGTCCCAGGCCCATCGACGAGCCGGCCAGGAAGACCGCCTCGGCGGCATAGCCACCCTTGAGGGCCACCCCAGGCCCAAGCCGGCAGTCGCGGATGGTCACCGGGCCCTCGGCACCGAGCTCCACCCCGGCCGAGAGCACCGTCTCGGCGCCGTGGATGCGGCAGCCCGGGTGGATGACCACCCCGTCGCCGCTGATCCGCGACGGGTCGACGTCTGGACCGATGTCGATCGAGCGGGGATGGGGGATCTGTACGCCCTTGTCGAGCAGGGCCTGGATCACGGCGGTCGAACGCGGTTCCACGGTGCCGACCCTACGCCGGTGCACGGCTACATCGACGCAGGCCACACCACCGACCCCGGCGTCGCGGGACGGACCGACTCCGCTGGCCACGCGGCATACGCGACGGCGGGTCCCCGGAACCTGCCGGGGACCCGCCGCCGCGATGTGAGCCCACCTGAACGGGGCCTACCCGGACAACGACCGAGGTTGCCTCGTCGTGCCCGGGGCCACCTGCGGTGAGGTCAGTAGCGCGACCTCATGGTGCTCAGGACGTTGAGGTACTGCGAGCGCTCGTATGCCGAGGGGTCGGCGGCGGCGGACAGGCTGACCGAGCCGCGCATCTGATCCACCCCGACGTACTCGTTCTCCTCGAGCCAGAACCGGATGCCTTCGAGCATCGAGCCGATGTGGCCCGGCCCGTGGTGCAGGACCGCGGAGGTCGTGCAGGCCACCGATGCGCCGGCCAGGAGCAGCTTGATGACATCGGCCGCCGAGTGGACCCCGGACGTCGCCGCCAGCGAGGTGCCCGGCAGCTGGCTGCGCAGGATGCCCATCCAGCGCAGCGGCAGCCTCAGCTCGGTCGGCGTCGAGAGCTCGACGACCGGCACCAGGCCTAGCGTGCCGAGGTCGATGTCGGGAGCGTAGAACCGGTTGAACAGCACCAGCCCGTCCGCCCCCGCGTCGACCGCCGCGGCGGCGAAGTGCGCGAACGAGGAGAAGAAGGGCGACAGCTTGACGGTCAGCGGGACCGAGATGGCCGACTTCACCTCACGGATGATGTCCAGGTAGCCGGCCTCGACATCGGCGGCACTGCGGCGCGGATCGGCCGAGACGGCATACACGTTGAGCTCGATGGCGTCCGCGCCGGCATCGGCCATCATCGTGGCGTAGCGCGACCACGATCCCGGATGCGCCGCGTTCACCGAGGCGATGACCGGCACCGACAGCGCCGCCTTGGCCTCGGTGACGAGCCGCACGTGCCGTTCCGGCCCGAGGTCGGGCAGCTCCACCTCCGGAAGCATCCCGCCGGCGAACTCGGCGAAGTGCTCGCTCTGGTCGAGGAAGTCGTGGATCTGCATCTCCTCGGCCTCCACCTCCTCCTCGAACAGCGAGGGCAGGACGACCGCGGCGGCACCGGCAGCCTGGAGTTCCTTCAGGCTCTCGACCCGGCCGGTCAGCGGACCGGCCGACGCAATGATCGGACCGCTGAGCGGCAAGCCCAGGTATGACGTCGCCAGCAACTCGCTCACTGCTGCTCCTCCACGGTCTCGTCGGACTCCTCAGCGACCTCTTCGTGAGGCATCGAGCGCTCCACGGCAGCCATCTGTGAGTAGTAGTTCCAGCGCTCGTCGGCGTCGGCCTGCGCCATGGCCATCAAGTGCGCCGCCCGGTCCGGGTTGGCCCGGGTCAGCATCGAGAACCGGGTCTCGGCCATCATGAAGTCCTTGACCCGAGTCGTCGGCGCCTTGCTGTCGAGGTGGAACGGCTTGGTGTGCTCGTCCTCGCTGGGGCGGAACCGGTAGAGCGGCCAGTAGCCACTGGTGACCGCCTGCTCCTGGTGCGCCATCGACGTCGACATCTCGATGCCGTGGGCGATGCAGGTCGAGTAGGCGATGACGATCGACGGCCCGGGCCACGCCTGGGCCTCGAGCAGCGCCCGGACGGTCTGCTGCTGGTTCGCGCCGATGGCGATCTGGGCGACATAGACATCGCCGTAGGCCTGCGCGATCATGCCGAGGTCCTTCTTCGGCCCGGACTTGCCGGCCGCCGCGAACTTGGCCGAGGCCCCCCGCGGGGTGGCCTTGGAGGCCTGGCCGCCGGTGTTCGAGTAGACCTCGGTGTCCAGCACGAGGATGTTGACGTTCCGCCCGCTGGAGAGCACGTGGTCCAGGCCGCCATACCCGATGTCGTAGGCCCACCCGTCACCACCGACGATCCAGACCGACTTCTCGACGAGCTCGTCGGCGAGGCTGGTCAGGGCCACCACCGGCTGGGTCTGCTCCAGGCCGGCGAGCACGCCCTTGAGGGCCGCCACCCGGTCTCGCTGGGCGGCGATCTGGGCCTCGTCGGTCATGGGGGCCGCGGTGAGGGCATCGACGAGGTCGGCGCCGATCTGCTCACGCAGCTCGGCAAGGTAGCGCTTGGCCTCGGCGTTCTGGTTCTCCCACGCCAGACGCAAGCCCAGCCCGAACTCCGCGTTGTCCTCGAACAACGAGTTCGACCACGCCGGGCCGCGACCGTCGGGGTTCGTCGTGTAGGGGCTGGTCGGCAGGTTGCCGCCGTAGATCGACGAGCAGCCGGTCGCGTTCGCCACGAGCATCCGGTCGCCGAAGAGCTGGGTCAGCGTCTTGACGTATGGCGTCTCGCCACATCCGGAACAGGCCAGCGAGAACTCGAACAACGGCTGGAGCTGGGCGACGCCCTTGACCTGGTCGTGGCGCACATCGGTGCGGCCGACCTCGGGGATGGTCAGGAAGTAGTCCCAGTTGACCCGCTCGCGGGGCTGGTGCTCCGGTGCCGGCTCCATGTTGATCGACTTGTGCTTGACCTCGGTCTTGCTCTTGGCCGGGCACACGTCCACACAGATGCCACACCCGGTGCAGTCGTCCGGTGCGACCTGAACGGTCAGCTTGTGGTCCTTGAGGTTGCGGTCGTTGTACTTCTTCGACTGGAAGTCCGCCGGGGCACCGTCGAGCTGGTCCTGCGGGTAGATCTTGATGCGGATCGCCGAGTGCGGGCAGGTGATGGCGCACTTGCCGCAGTCGATGCAGATCGACGGGTCCCACACCGGGATCTCCGCAGCGATGGAACGCTTCTCCCACGTGCTCGTGCCGCTGGGCCAGGTGCCATCGACCGGCAGGGCCGAGACGGGCAACAGGTCGCCCTCACCGCGGAGCATGACCGCCGTGACCTGCTTGACGAAGTCCGGCGCGGCGTCCGGCAGCGGCGGCATCCGGTGCATGTCGCTGCTCGCGTGCTCGGGGATCTGCAGCCGGCTCAGCTGGGCGACCGCGGCGTCGACCGCGCGGAAGTTGCGCTCCACGACGGTGCGGCCGCGCTTGCCGTAGGAGTACTCGATGGAGGCCTTGATCTTGGGGATCGCCTCGTCCTGGGGGACGACGCCAGACAGGTAGAAGAAGCACGGCTGCATGACGGTGTTGATGCGGTTGCCGAGCCCGGCCTCGCGGGCCACCTTCGAGCCGTCGATGACGAAGACCGACAGGTCCTTGTCGATGATCTGCTGCTGCACCTCGACGGGCAGGTGGGACCAGACGTCGTCAACGGCATACGGGGCGTTGAGCAGGACCGTGGCACCTGGCTTGGCGATGTCGAGGACCTTCATCTGGCCCAGCACCCCGAAGTGGTGCACGGCGACGAAGTCGGCGTCTTGGACGAGGTAGGTGGAGCGGATCGGGCTGCGGCCGAACCGCAGGTGCGAGACGGTGACGGCGCCGGACTTGCGCGAGTCGTAGACGAAGTAGCCCTGGGCGAAGTGCCCGTCCTCCTCGCCGATGATCTTCACGGACTGCTTGTTGGCGCCGACGGTGCCATCGGAACCCAGCCCATAGAACACGGCGCTGATCGCGTCGGTCGGCACCCGGAACGTCTCGTCGACATCGAGCGAGAGATGGGTGACGTCGTCGGTGATCCCGACGGTGAACCGGGGCTTCGGCGACTCCTTGGCGGCTTCGTCGAGCACCGCCTTGCACATCGCTGGAGTGAACTCCTTGCTCGACAGCCCGTAACGACCGCCGATGACGCGCGGCAGGCCATGCTCGAACCGGCCCGCCCCGTGATCCATCAGGGCGGTCATGATGTCGAGGTGGAGCGGCTCGGCGGGGGCGCCCGGCTCCTTGACCCGGTCGAGAACGGCGATCGAGCGCACCGAGCGCGGGATCGCGGCGAGGATCTCCTCGACGGGGAACGGCCGGTAGAGCCGCAGCGTGACGACGCCGACCTTCTCGCCCTGCCGGTTCAGTTCCTCGACGGTCTCCTGCATCGCGCCGACCCCGGAACCCATCATGATGACGACCCGGTCGGCGTCGGGCGCACCGGCATACTCGACCAGCGAGTACGAGCGCCCGGTGCGGGCTGCGAGCTCGTCGAAGACCTCCTGCACGGCGGCCGGGACGGCGCTGTAGAACTGGTTGCATGCCTCGCGGGCCTGGAAGAAGGTGTCCGGGTTCTGGGCGACACCGCGGATGACGGGGGCATCCGGCGTCAGGCCGCGGGCTCGGTGGGTCAGGACGTCGTCCTCGCGGATCAGCGCGCGCATGTCGGCGTCGTCCAGCAGGTTGATGACGTTGACTTCGTGGCTCGTGCGGAAGCCGTCGAAGAAGTGCAGGAACGGCACCCGGGTGCGCAGGGTCGCGGCGTGCGAGACGAGACTGAAGTCCTGCGCCTCCTGGACGCTGCTCGCGCAGAGCATCGCCCAGCCGGTCATCCGGGCGGACATCACGTCGCTGTGGTCACCGAAGATGCTCAGGGCGTGGGTGGCCAGGGTGCGCGCGGCGACGTGGATGACGGCCGGGGTCAGCTCGCCGGCGATCTTGTACATGTTCGGCAGCATGAGCAGCAGGCCCTGGCTGGCCGTGAAGGTCACCCCCAGAGCGCCCTTGGTCACGGCGCCGTGCAGGGTGCCGGCCGCGCCGGCCTCGGACTGCATCTCGATGACTTCGGGGACACTGCCCCAGATGTTCTTGCGACCCACCCCGCTCCATGCGTCGGCCAGCTCGCCCATCGAGCTGGCCGGGGTGATCGGGTAGATGGAGATGACTTCGCTGACTGCGTGAGCGACGCGTGCGGCCGCCTCGTTCCCGTCAAGCGTCGCGTACCTGCTGCCCATTCGTCCTCCCGGGCCGATGCCGTGTGCCGCCCGCCTGACGACGGACATTCACCCGGCAATCTAGGGGCCCACGACATGGGCGGATAAGGCAAGAGGTCCCCTGGCATGCCAGGCTGACTGCCCGTGGCTGATTTCTCGCCGTTCCCCGCGTGGCGGTATGCGCCGGACGTCCCCCTCGATGCGGTGCTGGCACCGCCCTACGACGTGTTGTCGGCGGCCGACGTCGGGGCGCTGCGGGCGCGCGACCGGCACAACATCGTCCACGTGGACGTCCCCTCCGGTGCGGCCGGGTCCTACGCGTCGGCGGGCTCCCTGCTGCGGTCCTGGATGGCCGAGGGGGTCCTGATCCAGGACACCGAGCCGACCTTCACCATCTACCGGATGCGGTATGTCGACGCCGCCGGTGTGGCCCGCAACGTTGCCGGGGTCCTCGGCGCGCTGACCGCCCGCGGCATCGAGGGTGGTGTGTTGCCGCACGAGCGAACCACCCCCAAGGCGTCCACCGACCGCCTCGACCTGACCCGCGCGACAGAGGCGAACCTGTCACCGGTGTGGGGTCTGTCACCGGCGACCGGGCTCTCGGGCCTGCTCGCCGAGCCGGGCGAGACGCTCGGGGTGGTGGCCGCCGACGGCGTCGAGCACGTCGTGGAGCGGGTCAGCGACCCCGCCCGGGTGGCCGCGATCGCGGCCTGTGTCGCGTCCGACGACGTGCTGATCGCCGACGGTCACCACCGGTATGGCGTGGCCGGCGCCTACGCGGCGGAAGTGTCCGGGCGCGGCGGCGCGGGAGCGACCCTGGCCCTGGTCATGGAACTGACGCCGGAGCAGTTGAGCATCGAGGCCATCCATCGGCTGTATGACGGGGTGCCGTTGACCGCCCTCACCGCGGCCTTGGCGGCGGGTTTCGACGTCAGGCCGTTCGGGCCGGGCGACCCAAGCGACGGGCCGGGGCTGCTCGCGGCCATGGTGGCGCACGGCGCCCTGGTGCTCGTCGGACGCGCCGGCCGGCGATGGTGGCTCGCGCCTCGCCCGACGGTCTTTGACGGAGTGCGGGCTCTCGACGGCGCGTGGCTCGAGCACGTGCTCGGGGTGCCTGGCGCGTCCGCCATACCGGCGGTGCGAGCGGGAGCCGGATCGCTGGAGGGCAGCGAGCTGGCGGTGAGCTACCAGCACGGAGTCGAGGGGGTTGTCGAGGCCGTGGACTCCGGGCGGGCAGCCGCAGGGATCCTCATCAGGCCCACTTCGCTGACCGAGATCATGCGCACGGCTCGTGAGGGGCTGCTCATGCCGCCCAAGTCGACCTTCTTCACTCCCAAACCGCGCACCGGATTCGTCATCCGCACCCTCGACGCCTGAACCGCAGGGGCGCCTGGATCGCAGGGGCGCCTGGATCGCAGCGGTGCCTGGATCGCACCGGCGCCTGGATCGCACCGGCGCCGGACCGCGCCGACCCCTGGCCCCATCCGCTGCGGGGCTCGCGCATCGGCCCTGACCGGGCACCGCGTGGGCTAGGGCCGGGCCGGCCGGGCGAGGAAGTCGCCGACCAGTGTGGTGAAGGCGTCGGCCCACTCGATCTGGGTCCAGTGGCCGCACCGGCCGAAGACGTGCAACTCGGAGCGCCGCAGCAGGGCGTGAAGCCGCATCGAGACCTCGACGGGGATGACCCGATCGTCGCGGCCGTGGATGACGAGGGACTCGTGCTCGACACCGGCGACGACCCCCTCGGGCAGCGCCAAGGCGTCCACCCAGCGCTGTCGGGGTGCGGGGAACATGGCGGCGAACGACTCCTGGACGCCTGGTTCGACCGACGCGGCAAAGCGCACCTGGGCCAACTCGTCGGTCACCAACGAACGGTCGTAGGCGAACAGGTCGAGCAGCGCGCGCATCGCCGCCACCGACGGCCGGTATCCCCAGACCTCGTCGAGGGCCGCGGTGATCGGGAAGGACAAGCCGACGCTGCCCATGAGCACCAGCCGTTCGACTCGGTGCGGGTGTCGCGTCGCGACGTGCAAGGCGATGGCCCCACCGAAGGAGTTGCCGACGAGATGGACTCTCGGCAGGTCGAGGGCGTCGAGCAGACCGACCACCTGACCGACCCAGCGGTCGACGTCATACCGGCCGTCCTGGGGGCGTTCGGAGGAGCCGAAGCCGGTTATATCCGGTGCGACAACCCGGAACCGTTGGCCCAGGTCCGGGAGCGTCAGTCGCCAGTTCGCGTAGGCCGTGACTCCGGGGCCGGAGCCGTGGATGAGGACGACCGGTGTCCCACCGAGGTCGGCTCCGGCCTGCAGGTAGTTCGTGCTCAGCCCGCCGACGTCGACGGACGTGCCGAGGTCCGGCCGCGCGCTGCTGCTCTGGTTCACCCGGTCAGCATCCCGCCGTCGGCAGTCCGGGGCCGGCTTTCCGGGCACCGGAACACCGGCGATGCGGGGCCGGTCCGGTGCGGCGTGCTCGCGGCGGAGGTGGCCCCAGGCCGGGTGTGGCAGGCTGCCAGGTATGACGGACCCCTTCGATGACCCGTCGGTCACCTGGCGGCCGGTGGATCCTCAACTCACCACCGTGCGCCGCCTCGAGTGGGCGATCCCCATGGTGCTGGCTGTCGTGGCGCTGCTCGCGCTGCGGGTGGGCGCCGGTCTTCCGCTCTGGCTGGTCGCACTGCCCATCGCCCTGTATGCCTGGTTGTGGTGGTTGGTCGGTCGCCAGGTCAGCGCCTGGGGGTATGCCGAGCGTGCCGAGGAGCTGCTCGTGCGCCGCGGGCGCATCTGGCGCCGGCTCGCAGTCATCCCCTACGGACGGTTGCAGTACGTCGACGTCCAGGACGGTCCGATCGTGCGGTCCTTCGGGCTGGCCAGCGTGCAGTTGCACACTGCCTCGGCGCACTCCGATGCGCGGATCCCCGGTCTGGCGGCCACCGAGGCGGCGCAGCTGCGGGACCGGCTCGCCGCCCGCGGCCAGGCCCAGCTCTCCGGTCTATGAGCGAGGCCTCTCCTACCCCAGGCGCCGCCACGCCGGTCGGCACCGACGGGCAGTGGCTTCGGGTCCACCCGCTGACTCCGCTGGTCCGGTCCTGGCAGATGGTCGCGGTGGCGGTCTTCTTCTTCGGGCAGGACCTCCTCCAACGCCGGGTCGGTCTGGGGTCTGACCTTCCCGATGGCGTCACCGTCCCGAACGGCCTGTCGCGCACGGCATGGCTCGCGGGGGGCGGCGTCGTCCTGCTCGTCCTGGCTGGTCTGCTGGGCCTGGCCTTCCTGTCCTGGCGCATGACCCGCTACTGCCTCACCACAGAGTCCATCGAGATCCGCAGTGGGGTGCTCTTCCGACAACACCGGTCCGCGCAACTCGACCGGATCCAGGGTGTCGATGTCGTCCAACCCCTGCTCGGGAGGATCTTCGGGCTGGCTCGCCTCGACGTCGAGGTGGCCGGGTCCGGTAAGTCCACGCTGTCCCTGGCCTACCTCACCGACGATGCCGCCCACGAACTGCGCAACCGGCTGCTGGCCCGGGCCGCCGGGCTGCACGTCGACGCCGCGTCGTCAGCCCCGATGGCGACCGAGGAGCGGTGGCTCGAGCTGCCGCTGGGCCGGCTCCTCGGATCCATCGCCTTGTCGGCGCCCACCCTGTTGTTCGGCCTCTTCGTGGGCGGTGCCCTGGTCGTCTCGGCAACCACCGGCCGATTGACCCCCCTCGGGGTCATCGGTGGCCTCGGCCCGTTCGTCGTGGCCATGGTCGGCATCACCTGGTCGCGATTCGTGCGCGGTTTCGGCTTCACCGCCGCCGCCGCTGCCGACGGGCTACGGGTGCGTTCGGGCCTGCTCGAGCGACGCACCCAGACCGTGCCGCCGGGGCGGATCCAGGCCGTCCGGTTGAGTCAACCGTTGCTCTGGCGGCTCCCTGGCTGGTGGACAGTGCAGGTCAACGTGGCCGGATTCGGACTCACCGGGGATCACCAGGATGCGCTCGCGGCATCCACCCTGCTCCCGGTCGGCACGCGGGACGAGGCCTTGTCGGTGCTGGCTTTCGCGCTGCCGGATCTGGGGGTGGAGGAACCGGCGGCGGTCATCGATGCCGGGCTGATCGGGATCGGGCCCGGTGCGGGCTTCGTCGGGGCGCCGGCGGCCGCTCGATGGGTCGACCCCCTCGTCTGGAGGCGCACGGCATACCGGCTCACCCGGACGGCGCTGGTGCTTCGTCGCGGGCTGCTCACCCGCGAACTCATCCTCGTGCCGCACGCCAAGGTGCAAAGTCTTCGGCTCCGCCAGGGCCCGCTCAGTCGCCGGCTCGGGCTTGCGACGGTGCAGATCCACTCGACTCCCGGACCTGTCGTGCCGACCCTGGCCCATCTGGCCGAGGCGACGGCCGCCGAGCTGGTCCGGGACGAGACCGCGGCCGCACGGGCCGGGCGGGCCACAGCGGGACCGGAGAAATGGCTGCACGGTTCCGGCGCTGTGCCACCGGTCCAGGTGACCCCGCCCCCGCCACCATCGGTCCAGGTGACCCCGCCCCCGCGGCCGCCGGTCCAGGTGACCCCGCCCCCGCCACCTTCGCCGTGATCGCCGGACCTGTCCGAGCCGCGGGGTAGCCTGCCGGGATGGGCAGCTCGGTGGACAGCGCGCAGTGGGTCGCGCAGGTCACCGAGGCCGATCTGGTCGCGGCCACCGACTGGGGCACGGTCGCGCGAGGCCAGATGTATGCCGATGAGGAGCGGGTGCGGTCCGTCGTCGCCGGGGACGGCGGTCGGGTGCTGCTGGCGGAAGTGTCCGGCTCTCGCGGCGTGGCGTATACGACGATCGTCACCCGATCCTCGCCCGTCGATGCGGTGCCGCCGACGTGGTACGGACGCTGTTCGTGTCCGATGCGCACGGACTGCAAACATGTCGTCGCGGTCCTGCTCACCGTGCGGAGCACCCTCGTCGGCGCCGAGCCGCCCGAGCAGGATTGGCGAGCGGCGCTCGGCCCGCTGCTGGTCGGCTCGGCGCGGGCGCGCACCGACGCGCCGCCGCTGGGTCTGTTCATCACCGTGGTCGACGGTGTCGTGAGCCGGTGGGGGGAACGGCAGCGGCGTCGCGTCATCCTGTCGCCGACTCGACTCGGGAAGACCGGCCGGTGGGTGAAGAACCTCACCTGGTCCGAGGTCGAGGCGACCTATCGGCCGATCAACGCCGACCCTCGGCATGTCGAGGCGCTGGTGGCGATCCTTCGGGCGCATCGTGCGGTGGGCCGGCCGGTCTACGGCTACGGCAATCCCGAGGTGGTGCTCGACGACCTCGGCCCGTCGGCGTGGCCACTCCTGCGCGCGGCGCGTGCGGCCGGGGTCGACATCATGCGTCACCCCGACCAGGCCGGGTCCGTGGTGCTCGAAACGTCGGCCGCATCGGTGCGGCTCGATGTCCGGGCCGACGGTGACGATCTGGTGGTCGTTCCGCTCGTCCTGGACGGCGAGGCCGGCGTGGCTGCCGTGGACGGCGAGGCCGGCGTGGCCGGCGTGGCTGCCGTGGACCGCGGGGCCGATGGAGGGTCGCTCGACGCTGGCCCTCCCGCCGCCCATCCCCGGGCCGCTGCTCAGCCGATCAGGCAGCTGGGTGCAACGGCCTGGCTGGTCGGCGACCCGGCACATGGCTTGGTGCGGGTCGAGGGGTCCGACGTCCACCTCGTCGAGTTGACCGCCACGGTGCCGGCTTCGGTGCGCGACCTGGTCGCGGACGGCAGGTTGGTCCGGGTGCCGGCCGACGATGTCGGGTCGTTCCTGGCGATGTACCTCCCCCACCTGCGCCAGGTCGCCCCGCTGACCTCCAGCGACGGCAGTATCGACTTCGCCGAGCCGTCCGGTCCCCGGGTGCTGGTGCGCGTCCTCTCACCGGCCCCGTCGACCCTGCGGGTGGAGATCGGCTTCGCGTATGGCGACGGCGGGCGCCGAGTCGTGGTGCCCGCATGGAGCGGATCGGCATACACCGGGCGCACGACGCTGCGGGCGGTTCCCTCGTCGGCCGAACTCCTCGACGCGGCTCGTGACCTCGACGCCGAAGCGGGGCTGATCCGTCGGCTCTCGGTGCTCGACGAGGTGGATCTTCGGGTGCCGCCGGACCGGTTCACCCCCCACGCGCAATGGCGGGTGGTGCCGACCCGCGACCTGCACGGTATGGCGGCGATCGTCTTCGCCGACCGCGTGCTCCCGCAGCTTCAAGACGACCCGGACGTGGAGGTCGAGATCGACGGGGCGCTGCCGTCCTACGAGCGCATCGACGCTACGCCGTTGGTCCGGGTGGGCACCAGCGAGCCCGAGGGCAGCACGGCGATCGGGGCGCAGGACTGGTTCGACCTCCACATCGCGGTCGAGGTGGGCGGAGAGGAGGTCCCGTTCGAGCCGCTCTTCCAGGCCCTGGTGCGCGGTGACGAGCTCATGGTCCTGCCCTCCGGTGCCTACTTCGCGCTGGATGCCCCCGAGCTGATCACCCTGCGGGAGCTCATCGACGAAGCCCGCGAACTGGCCGATCCACGGCGCAAGGGGCTGCGGCTGAGCCGGTTCGATGTGAGCCTGTGGGAGGAGCTGGTCGCGCTCGGTGTCGTCGATCGGCAGGCGGCCCGCTGGGCCTCGGGCGCCGCAGCATTGCGGGGGCTGGCGGATCGCCCGGCGCCGCCGGTGCCAGAGGGTGTCCAGGCCACGCTGCGGCCGTACCAGGTGGACGGGTACGGCTGGCTGGCGGCACTGTGGGACGCCCAGCTCGGTGGCATCCTCGCCGACGACATGGGCCTGGGGAAGACCCTGCAAGTCCTGGCGGCCCTGCAGCGCGCCGCCGACCGCGGTGAGGTCGGTGGCCGCGCGGCGCCGGTGCTCGTCGTGGCCCCGACGAGCGTCGTCGGCACCTGGGTCGGTGAGGCCCAACGGTTCGTCCCCGGTCTGCCGATCGTGGCCATCACCGAGACGGGCCGCCGACGTGGTGCGGCTTTGGGTGACGTCGTGGCGCAGGCCGCCGTGGTGGTCACGTCATACGCGATCTTGCGGATCGACGACGAGGAGTTCGCCGCGCTGCCGTGGGCAGGGCTGGTGCTGGACGAGGCCCAGTTCGTCAAGAACCACCAGTCGAAGACCTACCAGGCGGCCCGCCGGATCGGTGCGCCGTTCACCCTCGCGGTCACCGGCACGCCGCTGGAGAACTCCCTCATGGACCTGTGGTCGATGTTGTCCCTGGCCGCTCCCGGGATGTACTCGAGCCCGGAGCGGTTCACCCGGACCTATCGCAAGCCCATCGAGTCCGGCGAGCGTCCCGAGCTGCTTCAGCGGCTGCGCCGCCGCATCCGCCCGCTGATGCTCCGCCGCACCAAGGACCAGGTCGCCTCCGATCTGCCGCCGAAGACCGACCAGGTGCTCCACGTGCCGCTCGCCCCGCAGCACGAGCGGATCTATGCGCGTCAACTGCAGCGCGAACGGGCCAAGGTGCTTGGGCTGCTCGCCGACCCCGACGGCAACCGGGTGGCGATCCTGCGCTCGCTGACGCTGCTGCGCCAGCTCGCGCTCCATCCGGGCCTGGTCGACCAGGCTCATGCAGGAGTGCACTCGGCGAAGGTGGAGACCCTCGTGGAGCTGCTGAGCGAGGTCGCTTCGGAAGGGCATCGGGCCTTGGTGTTCAGCCAGTTCACGACCTTCTTGCGGTTGGTCCGCGATCGGCTCGACGCCGAGGGCCTGAGCACGGCTTACCTCGACGGGCGCACCAGGGACCGACAGAAGCGGATCGAGGAGTTCCGTAGCGGGTCCGCGGCGGCATTCCTCATCAGTCTCAAGGCGGGCGGCTTCGGGCTCACCCTCACCGAGGCCGACTACGTCTTCGTCCTCGATCCGTGGTGGAACCCGGCCGCCGAGGCCCAAGCGGTCGACCGGGCGCACCGGATCGGGCAGGACAAACCCGTGGTGGTCTACCGGCTCGTCTCGGCCGGGACCATCGAGGAGAAGGTCGTGGCTCTGCAGGAGCGCAAGCGTGACCTGTTCGCGCGCGTGGTCGACGATGGCGCCCTGGCGTCCGGAGTGCTGTCGGCGGACGACATCGCCGGGCTGCTCGACGTCGACGCCCCGCGGGCGTCGACCCGGCGCGTTGCCGGGCGCTAACGAGCGATCGGACCTGGGAGCAGGAACGGATAGTCGCGGCGGCGCACTCGGCGTTGCCACCAGCGATCCGCCAGGCGGAGCCGGAGCAGCACCTCCCACAACCGCGAGTTGGCCGCGTAGAACGTGTCGACCTCGGCCCGGGTGAGCGCCGGCCGGACCCGGGTGGCCGCCAGGGCGAGGCCGACCTCGACAGCGTCGGTGAGGTCGTCCTTGAGCAGGTTGCCGAGCAGATCGAGGACGACGTCGCGGGGCCGGTGGTAGGCGGCGACGATACCCGGAGCCACGGCGCGGCGGACCAGGGGTCGCACCGCGGCCGGCATCGGTGCGGTCAGCAGCCGCAGGTCGAGGCGGGTCGCGCCGTCCGGGGTGTTGAGCAACGGGGTGGTGACGTCGAGGTAGGTGGCCCGCTGCCCATCCCAGGCCCAGTTCGACAGCTGGGCGTCCAGGCCGAGGCGCGGCCCGACCACGGCATCGATGGCATCGAGGATGGTGCCGAGCAGGGCTCCTGTCTGGCTCGCGTCCGCGCGCAGCACGTTCGGGCCCAGGCTGGCTGGCGGGAGGACCGGCTGAACGACATACCCGCTGGTTCGTCCGGGTGACCCATCGGTGGGGGTGGTGCGCCACCTCGTCGGTATGACGTCCACGCCGCAGCCGCGGACCGCGTCGACGTATTCGAGGATCAACGCTCCATAGCGGTTTGCCGAGTCGATGGTGTCGAACGGCGGGAGTCGTTTGACGGCCAGACCCGGGCGGCTGGCGCCGCGCTCGGGTGCGGCGACGTCGACGGGACGAGCGGTGGCCGACCACCGCAGGACGAGCGAGATCTCGCCGTAGCCGAGGACGTCCAGGCCGCCCTGATCGCCGGTGTGTAGCGCGTGAGCCACCGCCCGCTCGAGGTCGGCCAGGGCAGGTTCGGTGAGCGCCGCGTCGAAGGGTTCCTGGGCCGCCCGGTCGCCGCTGCCGCCGGGGTCGTGACCGGCCACGTCGCTGGCGTCGGCGATCATGACGCGAGCCGCTCGCGCAGCGTGGCGATGAGCCACGCGAGCTCCTCGTCGGTGATGGTCAGCGGTGGGAGCAGCTGGAGCACGGACGGGTCGTTGTTCGCGTAGATCGCAAACACGCCGGCCCCGATCAACGAGCGGGTGGCACGCACCCCAGCCAGGGGACCGTCGAGCTTCACTCCCATGAACAGGCCCCGTCGGCGCAACTCGATGCCCGGTATCGCGCGCAGGCCTTCCTCGATCTGCCGACCGACCTGCTCGACTCGATCGAGGAAGCCCGGGGCCTGGACGATATCGAGCACCGCCAACCCCGCCACGCACCCGAGCTCTGCTCCCCCGAAGGTGGAGATGTGGCTGAACGGGTTGTCGTCGATGACCTGGTGGAAGCGGGCCGACATCACGGCCGCTGTGATCGGGTAGAGCCCTGCGGACAGGCCCTTGCCGATGACGACGATGTCCGGCTCGGCACCGTCCTGGGTATGGCTCCACATCGTGCCCGTGCGGCCCAGTCCGGTCTGGATCTCGTCGATGACGTATGCCGCTCCCGCCTCCCGGCACACCTGCCCGACGGCGGCAAGGTAGCCGGGCGGGGGCAGCGGCATACCGGCCGTGGCCGGGATCGCCTCGAGGATGACTGCCGCCGTGCGGTCGTCCACCGCGCCGGCGAGCGCCTCAAGATCACCGAACGGCACCTGGGTGAAGTCGCCGGACGTCGTCCCGAACGGGTCGCGGTACTGCGCGTCGCCGGTGGCCATCGCCAGTCCGGTGTGCCCGTGGTAACCGCCGACGATCGAGACGACGCCTTGCCGTCCGGTGCCGCCGCGCGCCACCTTCACGGCGAGGTCCACGATCTCGCCGCCGCTGACACCGAACACGACCCCGGGCAGCCGCCCTCCGGTGGTGGCGACCAGGCGTTGGGCCAGCCGAGCGCGCCAGCCGGAGACGAGGTGGTGGTTGCCGATGTCGAGGTCGTCGAGGGCGTGCCGGAGGGCGGCGACGACGGCGGGATGCCGATGCCCGAGGTTGAACACGCCGCCGTTGCAGTGACAGTTCAGCCAGCGACGATCGGGGTCGAAGGCATCAGCGAACCAGGAGCCCTCGCGGGCACCCATGACAATGTCGAGTCCGAGCAGCCGATAGGCATCCACCTTGCCGCGGTTGACGGCTGCCGCGAAGGTCTCGCTCGTGCTTTCCCGGTCCGCAAAGGGCTGGCCCATGGCGCGAATCTAGACCCGGTATGGCGGCCGCGGGCGAGTTCGCTGCGCGGTCGCTCCGGGTTCGGGACCGACCTGAGGGCGGACGGCCCCCCGGCACTACGACACTGGCCCGCTGGGCGGGCCAGTGGGTGACACTGGCCCGCTGGGCGGGCCAGTGTCGTAGTGGTTCGGTGGTGGTGTCTGCGGGACCGAGGTGCGCGGGACCGAGATGGCCGGGCGGGCCGAGCTCAGAGTCCTGGCCCCTCCTGCCGGACCCGGTCGACCTCCGCCATCGCCTTGCGCAGTTCGCCGAGCCACTCGTCGGCATGCTCGCCGACGAGTCGGACGGCCCAGCCGAGGGCGTCGGAGCGGGACCGGGCCACCCCGGCGTCGACGAGGGTGTCGAGCACTTGGCGTTCCGGCTGCCGCAGCCGGGTCATCACCGGCACGGCGAGGTGGGTGAACAGGGTCTCGGTGTCGCCGAGGCGCGCTCCCCAGGAGACGGTCCGGCCATAGCGGGCCTGGGCCTCCTCGGCGATGGCGATCCGGTCGGCCTTGGTGTCGGCCCGGAATCGTGCGATCCGCCCGGCAGCGGTGGCTGCGTCGGTCACGTCGTCGACCAGGGTCCCGATGACGACGATCTCCTCACGGTCGACGATGACGTCGACCGCGCTGAACCAGTCGCTGGGCAGTCGGCCGGTGAACCACGACGACGCGTCGCCGGCCGAGGGCAGATCCTTGGTCTGCCATCCGCCGCGACCGCGGCCGAAGGGGCCGCCCCGATGACCGGGGAAGCCGCCAGGGCCCCCAGGGAATCCCCCGGGTCCGCCCTTGCCGCCTCGCGGGCCCCGGCCGTGATGTGCTCCGAACGGGCCGCGCGGGCCCATAGGGTGTGGTGCCATGATGCTTACCTCCTAGTAGTGATTACATCATTACGCACTAACGCGCGCATCACCTCGAGTGTTCCCGAGTTCTTGAATCGACGACATAAGGTGCGCACATGGCCACACCACGCCGGGGTATCCGGGCCCTGCTGCGCAGCGCTCTGGCTGCTCTTCTGTGGCTGATCGCCACTGCGGGTGCTCTCGCCCCCTCGGCCGCTCTCGCCCCCTCGGCCGCGGTCGACTCCCGCGACCTCCTGGTGACGGTCGGGTCCGAGCCCGACGGGTCGAGCGTCCAGCTCGACGCGACGATCTACCGACCCCAGCAGGACCCGTCCTCGCTCGGCTATCCCGGTGTCCTCCTCGCCCATGGCTTCGGCGGCAGCAAGTCGGGCCTCGCCACCCAGGCCCAGGAGCTGGCAGGCCGGGGCTACGTCGTCCTGGCGTACACAGCCCGGGGCTTCGGTGAGTCCGGGGGCCGCATCCACCTCGATGCCCCGGAGTATGAAGTGGCGGACGCCCGGGTCATGCTCGACGTGCTCAGCGCTCAACCCGGGATCGCGACGAGCCGCGGCGGAGACCCTCTCCTCGGTGTCATGGGGGCCTCGTATGGCGGTGCCCTCGCGCTCATGGCCGCCGGCACCGACCTTCGGGTCGATGTGGTGGTGGCTGCGGTCACCTGGAACGACCTGGCCACCGCCTTCTTCCCCCAGGCCGCGCTCCGCCCGGGGGGCGACCGGAGCACCCCGGTCGGCGGCACGGCCATCGCCACCCCCGGCCCATTCAAACAGTTGTGGGCCAGCCGGTTCTTCGGGGCGGCCCTGGCGGGTGCACGGTCGCAGACCGGCGCGTCGTCGCAGACCGGCGCGTCGTCGCAGGCCGGCGTCGGGTCGACACCAGGGCCAGGTGCTGCGACGGAGGACACCGCGCCGCTGACCTGTGGCCGGTTCGACCCGACGGTCTGTCGCCTCTTCCTCGCGGCCGCCGAGACAGGCGAGCCGAGTGCGGAACTGCTGGAGCTGCTTCGCGCCAACAGCCCGGCGCGGTACCTGAAGAACCTCCGGGCCCCCACGCTGCTCATCCAAGGGCAGTCCGACTCCCTTTTCGGGCTCGACCAGGCCGACGCGACGGCTCGCGCGCTGCACGCCTGGGGCACCAAGGTCTCGGTGCGGTGGACCGATGGGGGCCACGACGCCCAGAGCACCACGCCGGAGGCTGACGCCGCCGTCGCACAGCGCTGGCTCGACACCTTCCTCGCCACGACGACCGGCCGCACGGTCGGAGTCGGCGGCTTCACCTGGAGTGGCCCGATCCCGCGCCGCAACGCGCCCACGCCCCAATGGGCTGCGCCGACCTACCCCGGGTTCGAATCCCTGCAGACGTTCGGCACCGAGCGGCTGCCCTTGGTGCCCCAGCCCAAACCGCAGACCGTCGTCACACCCCCTGGCGGCCAACCCGCATCGGTGACGACCGTTCCCGGCCTCGGAGGGCTCCTCGGGGGTAGCGCGGCGACGTCGCCGGCGACCTATCCGTTGGCCGCGCTTCCAGGGCAGTCCGCAGCCTTCGACACCGTTGCGGCGCCCGAACGGATCCAGGTCGTCGGCTCGCCGCGGCTGACCCTGACGGTCCGATCCACCGGACCCGTGGTGACGCTGTTCGCCTCGTGGTGGCAGGTCTCGGGCGGGTCCGCGACGATGCCGCGGCGGTTGGTCGCGCCGGTGTCCGTGCCGGTGACACCGGGCGTCCCGACACCTGTCGAGGTGGCCCTGCCGGCCGGTGTCTACACGATCGAGCCGGGCAGCACGTGGCGGGTGCTGGTCACCAGCACCGACTCGTCCTACGCCCCGGTGCGCGCCGCGCGGATCGATCAGGTGAGCCTGCTCGGGGACGCCATCACCGTGCCGACCGCGCCCCAGGGCCGCCTGACGACGCAGGCCGAGAGAGACATCGAGACCGTGGGAGTGCTCGCGGCATCCGCGCTGCTCGTCGTCGCCGCCGTCGTGGCCTGGCTCTGGCGCCGCCGCCGGGTCCGCGCCAAC
The DNA here is from genome assembly GCA_052034115.1 of Actinomycetota bacterium. Classification (GTDB taxonomy): domain Bacteria; phylum Actinomycetota; class Actinomycetes; order Actinomycetales; family Dermatophilaceae; genus Lutibacillus. The sequence continues at coordinate 31,936 of JBPOIZ010000011.1, read as the reverse complement.
CCACCCCGCCCGGACCTGGCCGACGTCCCGCTGGTCGTCACCGATCTGGTCAAGACCTACTCGGACGGGCACCGAGCCGTGGACGACGTGTCCTGGCGCGCCGAACGCGGTCAGGTCGTCGGCCTGCTCGGTCCGAACGGCGCCGGAAAGACGACCACCCTGCGGATGGTCATGGGCCTGATCCACCCCGACTCCGGGACGGTGCACGTGCTCGGGGAACCGGTGCACCCTGGGTCGGCGGTGCTCGGCCGGGTGGGCGCGCTCATCGAAGGGCCCGGCTTCCTGCCCCACCTGACCGGCCGGCAGAACCTCGCAGCGTTCTGGTCGGCGACCGGCCGCCCCGCCGACGAGGCGTATGTCGACCAGGCCCTGGAGGTCGCAGCGCTCGGCGACGCGGTCGACCGACCGGTGCGCTCCTACAGCCACGGGATGAAGCAGCGCCTCGGCATCGCTCAGGCGATGCTCGGGCGGCCGGACGTCCTGGTGCTCGACGAGCCGACGAACGGCCTGGACCCGCCGCAGATCGCCGCGATGCGCCCGATTCTCCAGGCGTATGCCGCCACCGGTCGCACCGTCGTGGTGTCGAGTCACCTGCTCGCGGAGGTCGAGATGACATGCAGCCACGTGGTGGTCATGAACGCCGGACGAGTCGTCGCAGCCGGCGCCATGGCGGACCTGGTCGGCAGCGACCACACCAGCCTGCTGGACCTGCGGCCCGGCCCGGCGTCCCGGCCGCAGACCGTGGCCGCCGCGCTGCGCGACCGCCCGGGAATCGAGGAGGTCACGGTGTCCGGGGATCGGCTCACGGTCACCGCCGAGGTCGACCGAGCCACCGTCGTGCGCCTCGCCGTCCAGTGCGGCGCGGATCTTGTCGGGGTCAGCGGGCGACGCCCGCTCGAGGAGGTGTTCCTCGGCATCGTCGCCGAGGCCGGGCGTCAGGTGCGTCCGCGATGAGCCGCCCGGCGCTGTCCTGGCGCGCGGAGTGGGGTCGCCAGGTCCGTCGACGTCGCACCTTCTGGTCGGCGGTCCTGTTGCTCGCCCTGCCGCTGATCCTCGTGGCCGCCTTCGCCATCGGGGGCTCGGGGGGTGGCACCAGCGGCAGCACCGGCACCTCGGCGCGATTCGTGGACCTGGCCCGCGGCGGGGCAGCCAACTTTGCGGTGTTCGCCTTCTTCGTCTCCGCCGAGCTGCTCCTGGTCATCCTCGCCGCCCTGTTCGCCGGGGACTCGGTGCCCGCGGAGGCGTCGTGGTCCTCGCTGCGCTACCTGCTCACCGCCCCGGTGCCCAGGGCCCGACTGCTGACCAGCAAGCTCGTCGTCGCGTTGGCCTCGATCGCCCTGGCGGTCGTCGTGCTCATCGGCTGGTCACTGCTCGTGGGAGGTGCGGCCTACGGGTGGTCCCCGCTGACCATGCTCGGCGGGGGAGTGATGCCGTGGAGTGACCTGCTGCCCCGGCTCGGGATCGCGGCGGCATACGTCATCGCTTCGCTTCTGCAAGTCATCGCGCTGGCCTTCTTCTTCGCGACCAAGACCGACGCCCCTCTCGGAGCGGTCGGCGGAGCGGTCCTGGCGACGATTCTCGGCAGCATCCTCGAACAGATCGATGCCCTCGGGGACCTGCGTCGGGCGCTGCCGATGTATTACCAGCGGTCCTGGCTCGACCTGCTCAACCCGACCGTGGACTGGACCGCCATGCGGCACGGCCTGGCCTGGTCGGTGCTGTATGCCGTCCTGTTCCTCGGCCTGGCCTATCGGGCCTTCGCCCGCAAAGACATCCTCAGCTAGCGATACTGCGCGGGCCGGCCGGTGCCGGTGCCCGTGTCGGTGGCCGACGCTCAGCCGGCGAGTTCAGCGAGCCGGTCGAGGGCGGTGGTCCACTTCGCCCGCAACGCCTCGACGTCGGCGGCCTCGTTGAGGTGATCGTGGCGCAGGTCGAGGCGGGTGCCCTCGCCGTCGGTCACGATGTGCAGGTCGACGAGCGAGGCGGGGGCACTGTCATCGGCGTGCCACGACACGCGGATCTGTTCAGCCGGGTGGTAACTGCGAAGCACACCCTGGCTGCCGTCGGCGGCATACCAGTGTTCGCCCTTCCCACCGAGAGTGGCGCCGGAACCGAGCCAGGCCTCGACGCCCTGTGGACTGTTGACCACTCCCCACACGTGGCCGACGGGATGCTCCACCCGACGGTCCACGTGAACGGAAAGATCTGTGTCCAGCGGCGACAGAACTGCGTCCGTCATCACGCCTCCTCGCTCGGGCCGGACGCCCTGCGCCCGGCAGTGATTCGTGGTCCCAGTCGATCAAGCAACAGGGCCGCGCGCAAGGGGGTGTCTCGCCGATCCGCCCAGCACCTGGACAGTGCCCACTCGCCGCTCACTCGCCGCGCCGCTCGCGCAGGTAGGCCTTGGTCAACGAGATGCATCCGCCGGCGAGGAAGCCGCACACCACGAAGAGCACCATCAGGCTCGTGGGGTACTTGTCGAAGCCACCATCGCGGAGCAGGATCCCCACCCGGATGACGGCGCCGACGAAGAGGGTCCACACGCCACCGAGAATGAGCAGCCGCACCGGGTTCGCCACGTCTGCAGCATAGGCGCCGGACCCGCCCGTGGCAGACGCGCCGTCGCGGCGGACTCAGGACCTTCAGGACTCGTCGCTCACGGGTTGGTCGGGGACCACCGGGTCAGGAAGTCGGAGATCACCGGGCCGGCGGTCGAGGCGCCGGTCACCCCGTCCTGGACCCACACCGCGATGGCCAGGTCACCCTTGCCCGCCACCATCCAGGTGTATCGCTTCGGCTTGGCGGCATCGCCATACTCCGCCGTTCCGGTCTTGGCCACGGTGACCCCGACCGGAGCCAGCCGTCGCCCACTGCCTTGCGTGACGACGGCCGCCATCATCGTGCGCAGATCCTTGGCCTCGGCGGCGGTCAGCGCAACCGCCGGAGTCGGGTGCGAGGTCGGCCAATCAGGCACGAGGACCGGGCGGACCGTCGTGCCGGCGATGACCGAGGCGACGACGATCGCTAGGTCCATGGGGTTGGCCTGCACCTTGGCCTGCCCGATGAAGGATGCCGCGTGCTCGGTCTCGGTGGCCGCGACGGGGATCCCGCCGAGGAACGAGGGAAAGCCGAGGTCGAGGTCGACACCGAAACCCAGCGACTCGGCGGCGGCAACGAGGTCGGCCTGCGAGACCTTGTCGTGGAGGCTGATGAACGCGGTGTTGCACGAGTTCGCCAGGGCCGTGGTCATCGGGATGGTGCCGATCCCGCCGGCCGGATAGTCGTCGTAGTTCTCGAACCGGCGACCGTCGACGACGATCGAGGTGGTGCACGGCAGCCTCGAGGATGGCGTGAGTCCGGCGCGCAGCGCCGCCAGGGACGAGACGATCTTGAACGTCGACCCGGGCGCCACCTGGCCGAGGGTGGCGGTGTTCTGGCCGCCGTTGCCAGGACCGTTGGCGGCCGCGACGATCTCGCCGGTCGATGCGCGGATGGCGACGAGCGCAGCGGGGTTCCGCACGGACGCAAGGGCCTGCTCGGCAGCCTCCTGGGCTTCGATGTCGAGGGTCAGCTGCAGCGGCTTGCCGTCGACCGGATCGACCGCAAAGAGGGTGCGGGCTGTCTTCTGGCCGCCCTCGGCGGTGCCGGCGGCCTCGACGGTCAGCCCGGGCGTGCCCCGCAGCTGTTCGTCATACCGCTTCTGCAGGCCGCTCAGGCCCACGGTCATGTCGGCGCTCACTGCGCCGTTGCTGGCCGCGACGATCTCGGCAGTGGCCGGCCCGACGGTCCCGAGCACCTCGCGGGCAAAGGTCCGCGTCGGGGGCAGCGGGATGGTGTCCGGCACGCGCACGCCACCGGGGATCGAGGTGATCTCCTGGTCGACCACGGCGAGCATTGGGTCGGTCGCCCGGTAGGTGACGGCGATGACGAACTGCTGGGGCCCTCCGGCGGCGACCGCCTTGGCGTAGGCCGCCGGATCGATCTCGACCAGCGCTGCCAGCGCCTTTGCGGCCGGCGCGAGCTGCGCCGCCTTGACCCGGGACTTGTCGATGCCGACGTGGAAGACGTCGCGGGGTTCGACGATGGTGCGCCCGTCGGCACCGATGACGTTGCCTCGGGTGGCCGGGGTCGAGGAGATCCGCAGCACCTCGTCCCGGCTCAGGTCGGGCGCCAGGACGGTCCGGGACCAGGCGAGCGACCACTGGTCGTCCTGCAGGGTCATCGGCGCTGTGGTCTCGTAGCTCCAGGAGCCCGAGGCGCCCTCGCCGACCTGCCATGTGGTGCGCAGCGTGGCGACCGCCTTCTGTCCGTCGTCGGGGTTGACCACCGCACTGACCAGGGTCACCGTGCGGCGGATCGTGCCCATCCGCTCGAGGACCTCGGTGGTCTGCTGGGTCGCCTCCGCGGTCGTCGCACCGCTCAGGTGTATGCCGGTCAGGTCCTTCTTCCCCAGGGCCGCCGCAAACGCCTGTGCCTCGGCGTTCGGACTCGGCGGGCTCGAACAGGCGCCGAGCCCGCCGCCGAGAATCGCCACGACGAGGGCCAGATGCGCCGTCCGGGTGCACCGCCGGCCACTGGTCGAAGGCCGGGGGGACATCGAGTTCAGCAGGTGCGGCTGGTTCGGCATACCGTCATCTTCGCTCAGCCGCGCGCCCGGGACCCGATGACCTCGTCGAGGCGGGACAGGGCGTCGCCGAGGATCGGCCGGGTCGTGGCGTAGTTGAGTCGCACGAAGCGCAGCGGCTCGGCGCGGAACGGCACCCCCGGGTTGAGCATGACCTTGGCCTCGCGCAGCAGCCAGGTGGCCGGCTCCTCCTCGAGCGCCAAAGCGGTCAGGTCCAGCCAGGCCAGGTAGGTCGCCTCCAGCCCGCCGAGCCGGACGCCGGGCCACTGGGCGACCGCGTCGGCGAGCAGGGCCTGGTTGCCGGCCAGGTGGGCGAGCACGTGGGACAGCCACGGCCCGCCGTCACGGTAGGCCGCCACGGCCGCCGCCATTCCCACCGTCGAGACCCCCACCTGGTCCCAGATCGGTATGGCGTGCCAGGCCGCCCGGTCGGCGGCGTTGCTCGTGATGACCTGGGCGCACTTCAGGCCGGGCAGGTTCCAGGCCTTGCTCGCCGAGGCGACGGTGATGGTGTGGGACGCGGTGGTCTCGGACAGCGCGGCATACGGGGTGTGTGTCCGGTCGCCGTGAACCAGCGGCGCGTGGATCTCGTCGGCCACCACCCGGCCGCCATACCGGTCGACCACCTCGGCCAGGGCGAGCAGCTCAGGGGTGGTGAAGGCCCGCCCGAGCGGGTTGTAGGGCGAACAGAGCAGCAGCGTGCGAGCGCCGGCGCGGAATGCCGCGTCGATCGCGTCGAGGTCGAAGCCGGCCCGCCCGTTCGCGTCGGTGGCCATCGGGACGTGCACCTGGGGGCGGCCGGACAGCTCGACGATGTCGAAGAACGGCATGTAGACCGGCGTGGTGAGGATGACCGGATCACCGGGGGCGGTCAGGTGGGTCAGGGCAAGGCGCACCCCATGCATGACGTCGGCGACGACGTGGACGTCGGCCGGGTCGATCGCCCAGCCGTACCGCCCGGCCGACCAGTCGGCAGTCGCATCGGCGAGCCCGGATTCCCCCGCGGAGATCGGATAGCCGAACGACTGCGCCTCGACCGCGGCGCGCAGGGCGGACATGATCGGCTCCGCCGTCGGATAGTCCATCTCGGCGACCCACAGCGGCAGGGCGTCGTCGGGGCACAGCGTCCACTTCATCGTGCGGCGGGCGCGCAGCTGACTCGGGGTGAGGGCATCGAGGTCCACGGCCTCATTGTCCCGATCCGCGCCCGGATAGCATCGGACGCTATGGCCCGACCGCATGGGGCGGCCCTCGTGGAGGACGCCTGGAACCGGCAACGTGAGCGCGCGCTGCGCTCGCGGGGCTGGCGCAACCGGGTCATCGCCCACACGTCCTACGGCTCGCTGCGCTCGGCGCGGATCTTCGCCCGGGTGCTGATGTACCAGCCGGGCGACCCCGACGAGCTCGCCGCCGAGCGGGACGAACTCACGTATGGCGGCCTGCGTTCGCCCTACCTGACCCGACGCGGCTGGCGGGCCTTTGTCACTGCTCCGGCCATGGATGTCCCGGTGAGCGTCAAGATCGGCAGCCGGTGGGCCTACGGTCGCAGCGACCGCTCGGGCAACGTCGACCTGACCGTCGACGGCCACAACCTGACCCCCGGCTGGCACGAGGTGCAGGTCATGGCCCGCAGCGGTGAGCCTGTCTCGGCCCCGATCTTCATCGTCGGCGACGACGTGCGGGTGGGCCTGATCAGCGACATCGACGACACGGTGCTCACCACCTCGTTGCCCCGCCCGCTCATCGCGGCGTGGAACACCTTCGTCCTGCACGAGAAGGCCCGCCGGGTCGTCGCCGGGATGGCGCCGTTCTATCGCGAGCTGCTCGAGGCCAACCCGGGCGCTCCGTGCGTCTATGTCTCGACCGGAGCGTGGAACACGGCACCGGCGCTGACCCGGTTCCTCAAGACCGGTGGCTATCCGGCCGGCCCGCTGCTGTTGACCGACTGGGGACCGACGAACACCGGCTGGTTCCGATCCGGGCAGGACCACAAGCGGGCGTCGCTGGCCCGGCTCGCGCTCGACTTCCCCGACATCCGCTGGTTCCTCGTCGGCGACGACGGTCAGCATGACCCCGCGCTCTACACCGAGTTCGCCGCCGCTCGACCCGAGCTCGTCGAGGCGATCGCCATCCGGCAGCTCACCGCGGCCGAACAGGTGCTCAGCCATGGCATCCCGGTGTCCAACGAGGAGCTCGCCGGTGGGCCGCAGGCCCGGGCGGCCCGGCCGCAGGCGCGGGGGGCCTGGCCGCAGGCCGGGGGGGCCCGGCCGCAGACTCCGGTGTTCTACGCCCCCGACGGCTACGGACTGGCCCGACTGTTCCGCACCGCCGGGCTGCTTCCCTCGAAGGACTCCGACCTGGGGTGACCCGCCCCGGGTGGCACGGCCCTGATCTGACCACCTGACCCGACGAGGAAGGAGCCGGTATGCCGGAGATGCCCGAGGTGCAAGGCCTCGTCGAGTTCCTGGCCGAGCGGACCGCCGGGCTGGCGATCGCCGGGGTGGAGCTCGCCTCGATCGCGGTGCTGAAGACCTACGACCCGCCGCCGCAGGCTCTGGAGGGAGCGCCGGTCGACACGGTGAGCCGACACGGCAAGTTCCTCGACCTGGACTGCGACGGGACCCATCTGGTCGTCCATCTGGCCAAGGCGGGCTGGTTGCGCTGGTCCGACGCGTTGTCGACGACCCGGCTGCGGCCCGGATCGAGCCCCATCGCGCTGCGCGTTCGCCTGTCGGATGGGTCCGGCTTCGACCTCACCGAGGCGGGGACCCGCAAGTCGCTGGCCGTGTATGTCGTGCGTGACGTGCTGTCGGTGCCGGGCATCGCCCGGCTGGGACCGGACCCGCTGGACCCGGCCTTCGGACGGGACGACTTCGCCACCTTGCTGGCCGGGCGGCGCACGCAGATCAAGGGTGTCCTGCGCGATCAGAGCATCATCGGAGGTGTCGGCAACGCCTACTCCGACGAGATCCTGCACGTGGCGAAGCTGTCGCCATACGCGCTGGCCGCGAGCCTGACCGACGAGCAGGTGACCCGCCTGTGGGAGGCGATGCGCACCACCCTGACCGGCGCCATCGAGTCGGCCCGTGGCAAGCCGGCGGCCGACCTGAAGGACGCGAAGCGCTCCGGGATGCGGGTCCACGGCCGCACCGGGCAGAACTGTCCGGAGTGCGGTGACGTCGTCCGAGAGGTGTCCTTCGCGGACTCATCGCTGCAGTACTGCGCCACCTGCCAGACCGGCGGTAAGCCGCTGGCGGACCGGCGGATGTCCCGTTTGCTCAAGTAGGGATCAGGACTGCGTTTCGCGATGCGGCCTCATGGCGGCGCACGGGTTACCGTTGCGCTATGACGCCCCGGGAAGGCGTCCGCGCTCGTTCGTGGCTGGGGGCCGCAACGCAGTTGGGGACGATCGATCATTCAGTGTTGCCATGGGCCGCGCCCGGCAGGCGGCTGGCGCTGCTCGCCGCCGCTGCCATCGTCGGCGTGTCCGCCTGTTCCGGTGGCAGCCCGGCCGCGGACGGACCGACGATCGGGGCGGGCACGGGGTCAGTGACCGTCTCGACGCCGACGCCGACGCGCACCCCGGGCAGCACGCCGTCCACCACGCGCCGCACCCCGACAGCGTCGAGTTCCACGTCGGGGTCGTCGAGCGGCTCGCCGTCCCCGGCGACGTCGGCCGGCCGGCCCAGCAGCGCCCCGTCCGGCACCCGCCTGGGTGCGTCGGACGGCGGGATGTCAGTGGTCGTGCCGTCGGGATACCGCGATGTCACCGAGCAGATGCTCGCGATGGCCGGTGCCGACTCGGCCGCCATCGTCCTCGGCGCGGCGTCGTCGAAAGCGGTCGACTCGTTCACCCCCAACGTGGTCGTCACCGGCGTCGCTGGTGGGACGTCACTGTCGGTCGACCAGGGAATGGCCCAGCTGAGGTCGCTGTGGAGCGACCAGGGGGTGGCCACCAGCGACGTCCCGGCGGTCCGCGTGGATGGCATCTCGGTGCCGGGACTCATGCTCAAGCGCACCGAGCAGGGCACGGCCATCACCCAGTGGCAGTACCTCGCCGTCGGGTCCGGACGGGCCTACGTCTTGACGTTCTCGGCGAGCACCAAGGGCGCCTCTGGGTTCAGCCCGGACGTGGCAGCCATGATGTCCTCGCTTGACCTCGGCTAGGCCCGGCGTCGGGGACGTGGCGCTCCCGTAGGCTCGACGGGTGCCGATCCTCTCCATCCAGTCGCATGTCGCCTTCGGCCACGCCGGCAACTCCGCGGCGGTGTTCCCGCTCCAACGGCTCGGCCATGACGTCTACCCGGTGTTGACCGTCACCTTCTCCAACCACACCGGGTATGGCGCCACCCGCGGCCCGCTGGTGGCGCCGGCCGATGTCGCGGAGGTCATCGCGGGGGTCGAGGATCGTGGCGCCTTCCCCACGCTGGACGCCGTGCTCTCCGGCTATCTCGGTGCCGAGCCGATGGGTGCGGTCGTCCTCGACACGGTGGCCCGGGTCAAGGCGGCGAACCCCGCGGCGATCTACTGCTGCGACCCGGTCATGGGCGACGTGGGCCGGGGCTTCTTCGTGCGTGACGGCATCCCGGCGTATCTGCGCGACGAGGTGGTGCCCGCTGCGGACATCGTCACGCCCAACCAGTTCGAGCTGGAGTACCTCGTCGGGCGAAGCCTGACATCGTCGGGCGACGTGCTCGAGGCGGCGAACGCCATACGGGCCACGGGCCCCCAGGTCGTGCTCGTGACGAGCGTGCTGACGTCGGAGACCCCCGAGGGGTCGATCCAGATGGCGTGCGTCAGCGACGAAGGGGCCTGGGTGACGACGACGCCGATGATCCCCATGGCCGTGCGCGGCGGCGGGGACGTCACAGCGGCGCTTTTCCTCGCCCACTACCTCACTGCTGGGCCGCGGGCGGCGCTGTCGAGGACGACGGCAACGATGTATGCCGTGCTGGCTGCGACCCACGCGGCGGGGTCGGCGGAGATGCTCCTCGTGCGCGAGCAGGCGGCGATCGCCACCCCCGACGAACGGTTCGCCGTCGAGCCCCTGCTCCCGTAGATCGGCGGGCCGGATCGAGGAACGGCATACAGTCGGGGCGTGCCGGTTGTCTTCATCCACGGGGTGGCGGTCCGCGACGAGGACGACCCCCAGTTCGGCGCCGTCGAGCGGCTGAGCCGGGGCGCCGAGTGGTCGCTGGTGGAGCGGATGCTGCGCGAGTATGTCGTGCCGGTCGTGCAGACGGCGGCGGGGGAGATCCACGTCAACCGGGTCTACTGGGGTGATCTCGCGACCCCGCCCGCGCAGGATCTCACCGCGGACGGTGCGGGCATGGCGGAAGCGGCGTACGACGCGGCCGCCCACCTCGATGACCTGTCGCCGGAGGTGCTCGGCGCGGTGCTCGAAGGCCGGCTCATGTCCGCCCTGCCACCTGCCTACTGGCCCGAGGTCATCGAGGCGGTGTGGTCGACGGTGCGCGACCCCGCCATACCGGCCCAGTTGGCGGCTCGCAGCCCGCGCAGCCAACGGTCCTGGCTCGCCGGGCGTGTTCAGGACCGACTGACGCGCGCTGCGCCGGATTTGGATGCCCGGCTGCGCACCGTGGGCGCGGAGATGGCCGCGGTCGGCCGGCGGGGCGTGCGCCGGGCGATGGGCGGCGTGCGCCAGCCGCTCGCCGACACGGTGCCGGTCTTCGTCGGGGACCTGTTGCGCTACATCGACGGTCGCGGTCGGCCGGGTGAACCGGGGCCGATCATGGAACGGGTGCTCGCCGGCCTGGCCGAGGCGCGCGACGCGGTACTGGCCCCCGGCGAGCCGCTCGTCGTGCTGACGCACAGCATGGGCGGACAGTTGCTCTACGACGCGGTGACGTCGTTCGCGGCCGACTGTCCCGGAGGTATGCCGCACATCGATGTGTGGTGTGCCGCAGGGGGGCAGGTGGGGTTGTTCCGCCGGCTGGGGATGTTCCTCGACTCGGCGCCCGAGGGTGGTCCGGTCGAGGTGGGCCCTGCCGGGGTGGGCTACTTCTGGAATGCGTGGAGCTCGACCGATCTGCTCAGCTATCCCGCCGCGGACTGGGTCGCCGACGCACACGACAGCGACCTGGCCTACCCCGGCACGGTGGCGACGACCCACAACGCATACCTGTCCGACCGGGCGTTCTACCGGATCCTGGCGGCGCAGGTCGTGGCTCACGGGTCGCTGCGGCGGCGTTGAGGCCCGTTCGCCTGACGCGACACGGATCGGGGTGTATGGCGAAATCTCGGGTCTGCGCTAGATAACGGCATACAGTCCGATCATGGACCCGATCCGCAACCCGTATGCACCGGGGGCCGGGCAACGGCCGCCGGAGTTGGCCGGCCGCGACGAGCACCTGCAGGCCTTTGACATCACCTTGGAGCGGGTGGCGCGGCGCCGGCCGGAACGGTCCGTGGTGCTCACTGGCCTGCGTGGGGTCGGCAAGACGGTGCTGCTCAACGCGCTGCGGGGGCAGGCGGTGCGGGCCGGATGGGGGACCGGCAAGCTCGAGGCGCGGCCGGATCAGTCGATCCGCCGGACGCTGGCGTCGGCGCTGCACCAGGCGCTGCGCGAGCTCGGACATCCCTCGGCTGATGAGGTGCGCCAGGTGCTCGGGGTGGTCCGGGCGTTCGCGCAGCAGGAGCGGGGGAGTGGGCGGCTGCGGGAGCGGTGGAACCCGGGCATCGACGCGCCCGCGGTGACGGGGCGCGCCGACTCCGGTGACATCGAGATCGACCTTGTCGAGCTGCTGACCGACGTCGGCGGGCTGGCAGCCGACACCGGCCGGGGTGTGGCGGTGTTCATCGACGAGATGCAGGACATCGGCGCCGACGACGTGTCCGGGGTGTGCGCTGCCGTGCACGAGCTGAGCCAGTCGGGGTTGCCGGTGCTGGTCGTGGGGGCGGGGTTGCCACACCTGCCGACGGTCCTGTCCGCATCCAAGTCATATTCCGAACGACTGTTCCGTTATGTGCGCATCGACCGCCTGGACCGTATGTCGGCCGATGTCGCGCTGACCGCCCCCGCAGCGGAAGAGGGCGCTGCGTGGGATGAGGCGGCGCTGGACCAGATGTACGCGCTGACGGCGGGCTATCCGTACTTCGTGCAGGCCTACGGCAAGGCTGCGTGGGACCGGGCCACCTCGTCGCCGATCGGGGTCGAGGACGTGCAGGTGGCCGGCCCCGAGGCCGAGGCCGAGCTGGCGGTGGGGTTCTTCGGGTCGCGGTATGAGCGGGCCACACCGGCGGAGCGGGAGTATCTGCGGGCCATGGCCGAGGCGGCCCACCTCGACGGGGGTGACGGTGGCGATGGGGTCGGTGCCGTGGCGACCGCCGACATCGCCAAGCTGCTCGGCCGACGGCCGCAGTCGCTGTCGCCGGCGCGCGATGCGCTGCTGAAGAAGGGGCTCATCTACGCCAGCGAGCGGGGACGCATCGCGTTCACCGTCCCCCACTTCGGCCGGTACCTGCGCGCCCACCCGACGAATGACTGACTTCCGAGAACGGTGAGTTCGGGGCGCAGGGCACATGTCGCAGCGCTCTGGTCCGTGGTGCACGGCCGGTGCCGCGGGTGGCCCCGCGCGCGGTGGGTGGAGCATCTGCGGTGAGGAGCGCAGCCCGGTCTCATGAGCTGGGGTGCGCGCGACTCGAGGCGTCGGCGGCAACTCGTTCCATGCGGTACATGAGGGCAGCCGACGGCGTGACTCGGCCGTGGCGATAGGTCGAGAGCCGACTGCGGGAGGTGCCGATGCGTTCGGCGAACTCCACAGGGCTGAGGCCGGACTCGCGTACCAGTTCCGACACTCGGGTGGCGACAGCGGCGCGCTCCGCGTCCTCCGCGCGGCGCCGTGCGCGCGCGATCGCGCGGTCCAGGAGAGGGCCGAGGCCGGGCACCTTCTCCTGGCGCATGTGCTCGTCGACCTGACGCGACACCGGCCCCCACGGGTCCCGCCGGATCTCCGCGGTGAGGACGGCCCAGTCCCGGATCGACCCGCGCTCAAGGATTGCGATGAGGGCCTCGAACGGCCACGTGGCCACTGGAGCCGACTGGTCGACGTCCACGTGCCGGAACCGGCGCCGGGCAGGGGTCGTCATGGCTCGCCCGACTCGATCAATTCCAGCAGTCGGTCGGCCATGTCGGTGCATACCGCGGTCACCGAGGCCCAGTCGTGCCAGCGCGCGTCCAGTTCCTTGTATGTCGCGAGCTGGGACGTGACCCGGGGGTCCTTGGGCATCGGCTCGGCCAGCCGGAGGGTCAGCGCTGTCAGCACAGAGTCCCCCTCGCCCGAGCGGTCGGCGTAGTAGTCGTCGATCTTCACCAGGACCGCCGCGGCCGCCTGCTCACCAAGCCGATCGATGAGTGCGGCCGTGTCGAGGTAGTCACGCGTGGCGTTGCGCTGGACGACGAGGTAAGCCTTGACGCGCAGCATCTCGGGAAGGGTGGGGGCGCGCACGCTTACCCCGGCCCCGAGGTCGACGTCCTCGACCTCGAGCGGGCGAGTTCGCCGCAGTTGGCGAAGGCCGGCCTCGATGCCATCGAGACTCCCCAGCAATGTGAGTGGTGGGCGGCTGGCCCGGATGGACGTCACCCAGCTCTCGCTGGCCTCGACCGCCTCGACGACCTCGGCATAGCGCTCCGCGAGGTCGATGAGCACGTGGTCGTGATCCAAGGAGAGCCGGTGCCCGGCGTGCAGGGCCGAGGCGCTGCCCCCGACGAGGACGGCATCGGGGACCAGTACTTGAAGTTCGGCCGCCGAACGCAGGACCGCCTGCAGCCGAGGAGAACGTGGCACGTGGCAAGCGTATCAGTTCCGATACGCTAGGAGATGGTCCTGTTCGCTCGTCCTCGTCGTCTTTGAGCACCGGGCCGCCTGGCAGTGCCCCCGCCCCAACCAGCACAGCCGATCCGAGCGTTGTTGTCGGCGTGGGACCATGTGGCAGCAGGCGGATGTGAAGCGAGCCAGGCGAACAGACATGACAGACACCGTGGCGTTTACGGTCACCGCCGAAAGGCCAAAACAGGTGGTGCCGGTGGTCAATGGGCGGTCACTCGTTGATCTCGTCAGCGCGTTCGAGGCGGCGCAAGGTTGGGAGCCGGCTGGCGGTTACTCCGGCCTTGTCCCCGATCACTTCAGGTTCGGCGAACTGACCCAGTACTACCTCGGCTGCGAGACGAGGCAATGGCCGGAGCGGGGCCGCGCATGGCTCCTCGGATGCGACTGCGGCGAGGTCGGCTGTTGGCCCCTGGACGCGAGCATCGAGGTGACCGGCGACCTTGTCGTCTGGCAGGGCTTTCGCCAGCCGCACCGACCGAATCGCGACTATCAGGGCTTCGGGCCCTTCGTGTTCCCGCGTGAAGATTACGAACATTCGGTGCGCGCCGCGGTTGCGGCACTCGACCTCGACTAGTGCGCCGACTGTTGACATAGGGGCGCTGGCGACGTGCTACCCAACGAGGGCGGGGACCGAGACAAGCTGGCGCGAGGATGGGTCTGGCTGAGACCTGGCGGGGGCTGCGGGGACTCGACGAAGGCGCACAAGGATGACCATTCCCGACTTCCAGACATTGATGCGTCCAGTGCTGGCGCACCTTGCGGATGGCGAGACTCGACGCAGCCGAGACGTCAAGGACTTGATGGCAGATCAGTTCGATCTGTCGGATGACGAGCGCGCGCAGATGCTGCCAAGCGGGCGTCAGCGCACGATGGACAACCGAGTCGGGTGGGCCCTGACGTACCTGCGTCAGGCGGGTCTCGTCGATCAGCCCTCAAGAGGGCGCGTGGTCATCAACGCGGTCGGCCGGCACGCGCTGACGACATACCCCGATCGGATCGGCATGAAGGAGTTGGAGGCCTATCCGGCCTACCTGGACTTTCGCGATCGAACACGGGAGAAGGCCAACACGAACCTCGCTCGTGAGGACCGCGACGCAGGCGCAGTCGAAGCCTCTGCCACGCCGTCCGACCTCTTGGCGTTGGCCGTGGCGACGAATCGATCAGCAGTGGAGGGTGAGGTCCTCCACGCGGCAATGACTCTTTCATCAACGGGTTTCGAGGACCTTGTCATCGCGCTCCTCGCGCGGATGGGATACGGGCGCGCAGGGTCGGTCGAACGCACGAGCGCGTCCGGGGACGCGGGCGTGGATGGCATTATCAGTCAGGACCCGCTCGGGCTCGACCGCATCTATGTGCAGGCCAAGCGGTATGCCGAGGACCGCACCATCGACCGGCCGCGCATCCACGAGTTCGCCGGCGCGCTCCTCGGTAAACAAGGTGACCGCGGTGTCTTCATCACGACCTCGCGGTTCTCGGCGGGTGCTGTGCAAGAGGCGGAACGGATCAACGCACGCATCGAGCTCATCGATGGTCGACGCCTTGCCGAGCTGCTGGTCACGTACGGCGTTGGGGTCCAGGCGGAGGAGACGGTCACCCTCTATCGCTTGGACGCGGACTACTTCGAGAGCCTGTAGCTCTCGTTCGTTTTGTTCGTTTGATCGAGGATGCCTCCATGGCCCGTACCTCAGCGTCGATCGACTCGCGTACCTACCTCCCGGAGGGTCACGAGGCGGAAATCCTTGACTTCATCGGTGCGCTCGAGCGGGTCGGGGGCAGCGTTCCCGAGCGGCGCCCCGCCATCGTCGCTGCCGATGGCACGTCCCATGAGATCCCCGAGTCCATGGTCGAGGTGCTTCTGCAGGTCGCCCAAGCGCTAAGTGCGGGGGCCGGCGTGAACGTCGCCCCGCTCAATGCCCTCCTGACGACCCAGGAGGCCGCAGACTACCTGGGCATCTCGCGTCCGACTCTGGTCCGGATGCTTGAGCGCGGAGACCTGCCCATGGAACGGCCCGGGCGACACCGCTTCGTCCGGCTCAGTGACCTTGTCGAGTTCCGGGAGCGCGAGCGAGCCAAGCGCCGACGGTTCCGACAAGAAGGTCGCCCGCCCCGGCCAGCCCTGGACGGAACGCCTCTGGGTCTACGACCCACGGACAAACAAGCACTTCACCCTCAAACAGAACCCCCTCCGGCGTGCCGACCTCGAAGACTTCGTGACGGCATACAAGCCGGGACGGCGAAGCGAACGCGAGGAGTGCGAACGCTGGAAGCCGTTCACCTACGACGAGATCACTGCCCGTGACAAGGCGAACCTCGACATCACCTGGCTGCGTGACGAGTCCCTCGAGGACCTCGACAACCTGCCGTCACCGGACGTCCTGGCGCGCGAGATCGTCGAGGACCTCACCGCCGCCCTTGAGGAGTCCGAGGCTGTGGCCGTCGCCTTGGAGCGGCAAATCGGCACTGGAAGGCAGACCTCATAGGCTCACCGTTGACGCGATGAGGCGTACCCGTTCGCCGGGGCCACGCCCCTGCCGCCCAGGGTGCTCTCAGGGCCGGACTGGGGGTTTCCCCCATGGTCCGTCACACCCTCGCCGGGCAGGGTGGGCTCATGCCCTCACTCGTTCTGTCGTCCGGTCGCGCCCGCTCGGCGCTGACTGCCGGTATGGCGCTGGCCGCACTGACCGTGCTCGCCATACCGGCCAACCTGCTGGTGCACGCTGACGGCGGGGACGCCGTCGTGCGTGGCGCTGCCGCAGCGTTCGTCCTCATCAGCGGCCTCGATGTTGTCGTCGCCTGGTGGCTGTGGCGCCTCACCAACGCCGAGGCGCCTCGCACCTCGGCGATTGCCGCGGTGCTCCGCATCGGCGCGGGCGCCATACAGGGGTCGGCTGCACTCGCGCTGCTGACCGGAGGGGCCGCTGACCGAGCCGCGGTGGCGACATTCGACGAACGCTGGTCGACCAGCCTGCTGGTCTTTGGCTTGCATCTCGTCGTCCTGGCCTACGTGCTCGCGCGCAACGCGGTGCCGGTGCTCGTGGTTGTGGCGACGGGAGCGGCCGGCCTGGCATACCTTGCAGATTCGTTGCCTGGCGCCGTCCAGTTCCTCGACTCAGGAGTGCTGATGCCGTTCATGTTTGGTGAGTTGGCTTTGCTGGGGTGGCTGCTGTTGGTCGGACGCCGCTCGAGCGATGCGCGCCGGTCCGCGCTGGTGGGCCGATGATCCTCTCCGATGGGCGAACCCTGGGGTACGCCGTGTATGGCGACCCGCGTGCCACCCACACGGTCCTCTACTTCCACGGTTCCGGCGGCTCGCGCCTCGAGCACCCGAGCGACCTGTCGGTCCTCAGCGACCTGGACGTGCGGTTCGTCGCCACCGATCGGCCGGGGCACGGGCGGTCCACGCCGCAACCCGGCCGGCGCCTCGTCGACTGGGCCGGCGACATCGCCCAGCTGGCCGATCATCTCGGTGCCGAGCGCTTCGGCGTGCTGGGGTGGTCGGCGGGTGGGCCACACGCGCTGGCCTGTGCTCGCTACCTGCCGGAACGCGTGACGGCGGCGGGGGTGGTCAGCGGGCTCGGCCCGTTCGAGAGACCACATCCGTATGACGGCATGCCCCTCGGGGTGCGGGTGCTCAACATGGTGGGCCGGTCCTCCCCCACCGCGGTCCGGCTGGTCCGCCGGCTCATGCACCGAATGCTCACCGGCGACCCCGCGACGGTCGCCCGGCGCCTTGCCTCGTCGTTCCCGCCGGTTGACCGAGCGGTGGCGATGCGGGCCGGGGTCCGAGACATGCTGCTGGCCAGCATCCGCGAGGGGTACGCGCAGGGTGGGCTCGGACCGGCCGACGACGACATCGTCGTCAACTCGCCGTGGGGGTTCGAGCTGGCGGAGATCAAGCCGCGCGTCGACCTGTGGCACGGCGACCTGGACCGCAACGTGCCGCTGGGCCAGGCCCGCTACCAGCACGAGATGTTGCCGACGAGCACGCTGACCGTGTGCGCCGGTCAGGGACATCTGGTGCTGCTGGATGCCTGGCGGCCGATCCTCGAGCGGTTGGTCGGGTGACGTCCTGACCGGGCCCGCGCGCGGCTGCCCGGTCAGTGCTGCCGAGCGCTGGAGCCCGCTCGGGCGTAGGGTGCCCGTTCATGGACATGCTCAGGGGAGAACAGATCGCGGCCGCTCGGCTGGCCGACTGGCGCAAGCTGGCTCAGGGCCTGCACGCCCGCTACCTCGTCGACGGATTCGGTGCTGCGGCCCGCTTCGTGGCCGCGGTCGGCGAGTTGGGTGAGGCGGTCGCCCACCCCCCGCGCGTCTCCATCGGGCCGGGGTATGTCGATCTCAAGCTGAGCAGCGACGACGCGATCTACCGCGACGACGACGGGACCGAGTATGTCGTCGAGTGGGTCACCCAGCAGGACATCGACCTCGCGCGTCGCATCACGCAGGTCGCCGCAGACCAGCGCCTCACCGCAGACCCGTCATCGGTGAGCGTTATGGAGCTCGGGCTGGACGCCGCTCGCTCGGGCGCCGTCGCGCCGATGTGGGCCATGCTGCTGACCGGTGACGCCACCGCTCAGGGGCGCGGCACCCCCAGCGACGAGATCCGGGACGCCCTCGGGCGCGTGCCGAACCTGTGGTTCGCGGACCTCGCCGACGCCGACGCCGACGCCGACGCCGACGCCGACCGCGACCGCACCGAGGCGCGCGACATGCCGCGGGCGGCCCAGCAGCGCGTCCACATCGAGGTCTACGTGGCGCCCGAGGTCGCCGAACAGCGCCTCGCTGCGGCGCTCGCCGCCGGTGGCACGGTCGTCGACGACAGCCAAGCTCCGGGGCTCGTCGTGATCGCCGACCCGGAGGGCAACCGCGGGGTCCTCTGCCACGACACCTCGCGACCGCCGCAGGAATAGGCGCTCGCCGACACGAGTGGCGGCATTGCCCGGCGCTGCCGATCAGCCGTCGGAGGCGCGCGTCAGCGGAGGGAGCAGGAGCTCGAGCGGACCCCGGCGGTAGAGCTGGGCCGGGCGACCGCCGTCGATGGTGGTCGTTCGTCCGGTCGGCTCGAGGAATCCCACCGTCCCGGTGACCTTCCGATGGAAGTTCCGGGCGTCCACAGGGTGACCCCACACCGCCTCGTAGACCGCCCGCAACTGACCCACGGTGAACTCGGTGTCGCAGAAGGCCGTCGCCAGTGGCGTGTACTCGAGCTTGGCCCGCGCTCGCTCGACCCCGTCGCTGAGGATCTGGGCATGGTCGAACGCGAGCCGGAGCTCATCGAGGTCATCGCACGGAATCCATCGGGCTGCTGCGGCGTCGCTGCCGGCGATGGGCTCGCCGAGGTCGGCGGCCAGGGCGAGCCAGGCCACGGTGACGGTGCGCATCCGTGGGTCGCGCGCTGGAGCGCCATACGTCGCCAGTTGTTCGAGGTGGACCCCGGCGGTGACCCCGGTCTCCTCGCCCAGCTCGCGGTATGCCGCGTCGGCCAGGTCTTCGTCGATCCCCACGAAACCGCCGGGGAGCGCCCACTGCCCTTGGTATGGCGGTCCGGCCCGTTCGACGAGCAGCACACAGAGTCGAGCGGAGCGCACGGTGAGGACCACGAGGTCAACGGTTACGGCGAACGGAGGGTACGTCACCTCGGCAGCCTAACCCACAATCGTCAATTTGACGAGAAGGGGCGTGTCTTATTATCGTCAACATGACGAGAATGAGAGGAAGGCTCCCATGGCCACCATCACCACCTACCCGTTCCTTCGGCACCTGCGGGCAACCGAGGCCAGCCACGTGCGGCACCTGGGCAACGGTCGCCCTCGCCACAGCGCCGTCGGCGCGGCTTTCTGGTTCCGTGCGCTCAGCGCCGCCATCAGCGAAGTGCCGGTCGACGACCGCGAGTGCGCGGTCCTCGTGCCGGTGCGCACCACCGACCTGCATCAGGTCGCCGTCCCTGGAGTGGTCACCTATCGGGTGGCCGACCCGGACCTGGCCGCCACGCGCGTCGATTTCTCCATCGACCTGAGCACCGGCGGGTGGACCCAGACCCCGCTCGAGACGCTGGCGACCGCGGTCCGGGGGGCGACGGCGGAGGCGGTCGCGGCGGTGCTCGCCGGACTCGACCTGCGCGAGGTGCTGGCCACCGACCAGAGCAGACTGGGCACCGTCGTCCAGTCCCGGCTCGACGCCGATGCGAGTCTGGCCGGCCTCGGCGTGGCCGTGGTGGGGACCCGGTTCTCCCTGATGCGCCCCGAGCCGGATGTCGAGCGAGCCCTTCAGACCCCCGCCCGTGAGGCCATCCAGCAGGAGGCCGACAAGGCCACGTTCGAGCGGCGGGCCCGGGCCGTGGAGCGCGAGGCCGCCATCGGCGAGAACGAGCTGGCCAACCAGATCGAGCTGGCGCGGCGCCGCGAGCAGCTCATCGCCCAGGAGGGCGCCAACGCTCGACGCAACGCGGAGGAAGTCGCGGCGGCCGGTGTCATCGAGACCGAGGCACAGTCTGCTCGGACCCGGGCCCTTGCCGAGGCCCGGGCCGACGCGGATCGAGTCGTGGGTGTCGCCGCCGCGGACGCCGAACGGGCCCGCGTCGAGGCCTATGCCGGCGTGCCCCGTGAGCTGCTCCTCGCCCTCGCCGTCCGCGAGGCAGCCGAGCACCTGCCCGCTGTCGAGCACCTCGTCGTCACCCCCGACCTCGTCCAGGGCCTGTTGAGCCGGCTGGCCATCACCACTGGTGCGGAGGGCTGACCATGGCGACCCCACGCGTCGTGCTGGTCACCCGGCGGACGGAGTATGCCGAACTCCTCGACCGGCATGGCACTCGAGGGCAGGTCGAGTTCTTCCTGCGCGCCCGGGGCCAAGGGGCTGGAGGGGGTGCTGCATCGGCATACCTCGCGGGACGAGGCCCGTCGCGCCGTCTGGGTCGCGGTGCCGGCAGACTGGCGGCGCGCCGAGGTCGAACGGGCCGAGCTGTCCCGGTTCGTCTTCGAGCCCGCCGACATCGTCGTGGCACTCGGGCCGGACGGGCTGGTGGCGAACGTCGCCAAGTACCTCGCGGGCCAGCCGGTCATCGGGGTCGACCCGACGCCCGGGCAGAACGCCGGGGTGCTGGTGCCCCACGCGGCGGATGCGGTGGCCGACGTGCTCGCCGACGTCGCGGCCGGGCGGGCGGCATACCTCGACCGGCGGATGGTCGAGGTGCGCACTGACGACGGCCAATCGCTGCGAGCCCTCAACGACGTGTATGTCGGCCAGGCCGGCCACCAGTCGGCCCGCTACGAGCTGACCGCCGGTCCTGAGGCCGAGCTTCAGTCGTCCTCCGGCGTGGTCATCGGCACCGGCACGGGCGCCAGCGGGTGGAGCGCCTCCATCCAGCGGGTGCTCGCCCCCGACCTGGTGCTGCCGCGTCCCACCGAGGCGGCGCTGGCGTGGTTCGTCCGGGAAGCCTGGCCGTCCCCGACGACGGGGACACATCTGGTTGCTGGACGGCTGGAGGGGTCCAGCCTGGCGTTGCGGAGCCGCTCCGAGGAGCTGGTGGCCTTCGGGGACGGCATCGAAGGGGATCGACTGCTCATCGGCTGGGGTCAGCAGATCACCATCGGGGTGTCGGACACCCTGCTGCGGACGGTGGTCTGACTCATCCGCGCGTTCCGACTCCTGCCCGCGTCGGCGTCGTGCCGGCGGTCTGCGTCCAGAAGGTCAACCGGCTGTCGGTGGCCAGCGCAGCGCTCCTCGATCTGCATCCTGCGCGCGCCCTCGACAGCGGGGCTGGCCGGGGTGCGCTCGGGCGCGGATCACCCGAGCCGGTCGGGCCGTCGGTGTCGGAGCACCTGCTGGCCGACCAGCAGGCAGGCGAGGGCCGGGACGATCGCGAAAGCGGTGCGCAGTCCGACCTCGTCGGCGACTCGTCCGAGGATCTGGGGTGAGACGGCAATCGCCGTGCCGGACGCCACGGCACCCCATCGGGCCCCCGCGGTCGGGCTCGACGCGGCCATGAGCTGGGTCAAGGTCAGGGGGTAGAGCGGGGCCACGCCGAGGCCGGCCACGACCAGCCAGGCGAACCCGAGCGGGACCGTGCCGGCGCTGCGAAAGCCGAGGAACCCCACGACGACGAGAGTCACCGAAACGGCAGTGATCCGTCCGGGGGTGAGGTGGTCATCGAGGGCCGCGCTCACCATGCGCCCGGCCGCCATACCGGCGACGAAGAACAGCGGTCCCAGTGCTGCAGTGGCCGTCGTCGTGGCGTGCCAGTCCTGTATGGCGACTCCGCTCCACAGGGTGAAGACGAACTCGATCATGACTGCCAGGACGACACCGAACCAGCTGGGCGCGATCGCACCGACGGTGCCAGCCGGTGGTGACACGTCGGGGACCGGGGCGCGGGCCGGATCAACCGGCGCCGCGGACCCGCCCGGCCGGAGCCCGAGCAGGGCCAGCAGCACGAGGGGCAGGAGGTAGCCGATGCGCCAACCGAGCCCGGCCGTGACCGCCACCGAGACCGCGGTCGGTGCCGCCATACCGGCCAGGACGCTGAGGGCGTTGGCCTCGGTCAGGGCTCTGCGCAGCCGTTGTGGATGGGCTGTCCCGAGCGCCGCCGGAACGCCGACGACGACGAGTGCACCGCCGAGCCCGACGATCGTCAGGCCCGCCACCAGCGCCAGGGGTGTCGGGAGTGCCGCCAGGGCCGAGCCGGTCGTGATGATGACGCTGGAGATCGCGAGGAGTCGCTCGGGGCCGAATCGGCCGAGGAGCACCCGCCCGCCCAACCCGACCGCCACGAACCACAGTGCGAAGAGCGTCGGCAGCCCGGCGAGGAGACCGGGGCTGAGCCCGAGTTCACCCTGAACCCCTGGCAGGACCGCCCCCAGCCCGACGAGGGCAAATCCGAGGCAGGCGAGCATCCCGTAGGCACGAAGGGTCAGGCCGTCGCGCCAGGATCGGGTTTCGGGCCGCTCGGCCAGGTCGTTCACCAGAGCACAGTAGTGCCGTGGGGGCGACCTGCTGGACGTGGGCGTTTGGTGGGGGGTTGGGCGGCGGCGAAGGGTGCCGTGGGGGTAGGGCTGCGGCGAAGGGTGCCGAGGGGGTAGGGGTGGGGAGATAGAGGCCGTCGAGGTGGGGGCGCGGCGAAACCGCCGCACGTCACGGTGACGAGCGGCGGCCTCGCGATCCGGCAGAACGGCTGCTACGGGTGCTGGGTCCCGAGCTGGTCGACCGAGGTGATCGTCGTCCCGTTCGTGGTCAGGTCTGCGCCGGTGAAGGTGATGGTGCCGTTGGCATCCACCGGACCATCGCCGCCGGCATCGCGACTGGTGATGGTGATGGCCCCGCCGCTGAGGGTGATGACGCCGTTCGAGTCCAGGCCGTCATACCCAGCCTTGACGGCGACCGTGCCACCACTGATGGTGAGCTGCGAGCCGTCGTCCGCCTCTCGTCCACCGCCGGGGCCGCCACCAGGACCTGCGCCGGGACCCTGGTCGGTGGTCGTCGTGGCGTCCTGCGCCGTCGACATCGCGGTGGCGTTGATGCCGTCGTCGGAGGCGGTCACCGAGACGGTCCCGCCGGAGATGGTGACGTATTGGGCCTCCAAGCCCTCCAGCGACTCCTCGACAGTCACCGTGCCGGCACAGATGTCGAGGGCCCGCTCGGCATCGATACCGTCGTCGCCGGTGGACAGGGTCACTGTGCCGCCGCGGACGCTCACCCAGCCGCGGTCCGCATCCTCGATGTTGTCCGCCTTGATCCCGTCACCGCCGGACGTGACCGCGATGGTGCCGTCGAGGATCTGGACGTAGTCCTTGCCGCGGAGGCCGTCGTCGGCGGCGGTGATCGTGACCGTCCCGGCGGCGATGACCAGGCCGTCCTTGGTGCTGATGCCGTCGTTGCTTTCGCCGGTGATGGCCAGCGAGCCGCTGCCGGCGATGGTCAGGTCGGCGGCCGAGGCGATGGCGGCCACCGGGGTGGCGTCGTCGGGAACCGTGTAGTCGGTGCCGTCGGCCACGGTGTTCGTCGTGCCGTCGGCGAGATAGATCGTCACCTCGTCGGCAGTCAGGACCGAGATCGCCGGGCCGTCGGAGTTGGTGATCGAGACTCCGTCGAGGATGAGCGTGACTGTCTCGCCGGCAGGAGCATCGACGACGAGTTGACCGTCGGTCAGCGTGCCGGAGATCCGGTAGACGCCACCGTCGGTGATGGTGACCGTGTCCGCCGACACTGTTGCGCCGGAGCCGCCCTTGGAGGCTCCGTCGGCCAGCGTGATCGCCCGTTCGGCGGAGGCGTCCCAGGTCAGGTCGTCCGCATCGAAGTGGGTCTCGCCGGGGGTCCGGTTGGCCGTCGAGACCCCGGCCGTTGCGTCCGTCGCAGCGCTCGCCGTGCCCGCCGTGCCGCTCGTCGTGGCGCCCGTCGTGGCGCCGCTGGTGGTCGTGGCAGCCGCCGATCCGGCGCCGGTGTCCTGAGCCAGGGAAGTGCCGCACGCGGCCAGGGCGAGACTCAAACCCCCTGCGGCGATGGCGGCGGCGAGGTTGCGCGTGGTGCGTTTCATCGGTCGGTCCTTCCTCGTTGGTAGGCCCAACCGTGCCCAAGGACACCATGCGGGTGCTGTTCCCTGCCCATGCGGTTGCTGTGGGGAGAGGTGGCGCCGGCCACCGGCACGGCGATCAGCCGCGTATGGCGATCCGTCAGCCATCGGGCCGGAGCGAGGCGGGCGTCAGCCGACGGCCGGATCCAGCAGCTCGAGCAACCAGGAACGCACCGGCCAGTCAGCCTCCGCCTGGGCCGAGAGCGGCTCACCCGCGAAGGCGTTGACGTAGCTCAGGGCCCGCGCGAGCGTGTCCACCCGCCGGGCGATGGACGCCCACCGACGCGCAGACGCTCGGTCGCCATACCCGTCGAAGACCTCCAGGTAGGCGTCCACGACGCGTCGGATGCGGGCATCGTCTCGGGGGCAGGAGGCATGCCACGCGAGGGAGTTCACTGTGGCCAGCAGCGTGCCGAAGGGATGGCTCAGACACGAGTCGCCCCAGTCGATGATCCGAGGGCCGCGATCCGAGACGCAGACGTTGTTCGAGTGGAGGTCGTCATGGTTGAGCGTCACCGGCAACGCGGATGCGGCGAGCTCGGCACACCACGCCTCGACGTCCGGATACGCCGCCCGCAGCCGTTCGGCGTCCCTCGGGTCGAGGCCACCGTGCTCCGGTGCGGTCGCGGCCAACTCGTCGACGAGGCGCCGCAGTGCCCCGGGGGCGGCCGCCGGGCCGAGGTCACGGATCCCGGTGCCTGCCAACTCCTGGACGCATGCCGCTAGCGCACGCTGCGCAGCGCCATACCGTTGGAGGACGTCGATCCACCGATCCCACAACTCGTCGGGCGCCCCGGTCGAGCGCAAGGTCGGCCCGGCGTCGTGGCTGAGCGACCACCCGCGGGCAGTGTCGACAGCGATGAGCTGGGGGGCCAGATCCGGTGTATGGCGGTTCAGGATCGCGACGATCCCCGCCTCGTAGGTCGTGCCAGGCCCATTGACCTTGAACCAGATGCGTCCGGCGTCGGCGCCGAAGACGATCGCGCTCGACCAGGGTCGGGCCTGCGGTTGATCCCAGGAGCCGTCGAGACGCAGCCCGGCACGGTGTGCCTCAGCGGCCACCCAGGAGGTGACGTCGGCGAGGAAGGCTTCGGAGGTCCACAGCTCCACGGGCATGGCGTCATGGTGTCGGCTGGGAGGGCCCGATGTCGCGCCGTCCCGCGATGGTGACGCATGACCGGCAGCGACCGCGGGGATGCAGCCGGCGCTGTGACGGTCGGGGTGACCGGCGCCGTGAACGCGGGGCCGTGACCGGCGCTGTGCCGGCACGGTGCGAACGGCGCTGTGACCGTGGGGCATGCCCGGCGCTGCGAGCGCGGGGATGCAGCCGGCGCGATGACGGTCGGGCGCGAACGGCCGGCGACCGGCCGGGCGTGGCCGGCACCGTGACCGTCAGGGTGCGACCGCCACCTTGCCACGCAGCGATCCCTGCGCCATGGCCGCCAGCGCGTCGGTGACCCCGTCGAGCCCCACGGTGCGATCGACCGCCGGACGGAGCGCGCCGGCCTCGGCCAGGTCGGCCAGATTGGCGAAGAGCTCACTGCTCTCCGACGCGACGAACCACGCGAGGCGCTGTGGGGTCAGCGGGTTGAGCAGCGACGCCCCGATGTTCCGGTGGAGCCCGCCGAACCAGTCCCCGCCGCCCTCGCCGCCCACGATGACCAGGGCGCCGGTCGGTGTCAACGCTCGGCGCAGCTCGGCGAGCGGGCGGTTCCCGGCGATATCGATGATCGCGTCGTAGCGGCGGCCGTCGTCGGTGATGCCCGATGTCCGGTAGTCGAGCACCCGGTGTGCCCCCAGTCCGGTCACGAAGTCGGCCTTCCCGGCGCTGCAGACGGCGGTCACGTCCGCGTCGAGGTGCGCCGCGAGTTGCACGGCGAAGCTGCCGACCCCGCCGGACGCGCCGATCACCAGAACGGCCTGGCCGGCGCAGACCTGCGCGTGATCCCGCAGCGCCAACAGCGCGGTGCCGCCGGAAATCGCCAGAGCTGCGGCCTCGGCGTCGCCGAGTGCGGCGGGCGTCGGTGCCAGCCGGTCGGCGCGGGCGACGGCATACTCGGCGAACGATCCCTCACACGTGCCGAAGACACGGTCTCCGACGGCGA
This sequence comes from Actinomycetota bacterium, assembly GCA_052034115.1. GTDB lineage: Bacteria > Actinomycetota > Actinomycetes > Actinomycetales > Dermatophilaceae > Lutibacillus. The sequence continues at coordinate 5,797 of JBPOIZ010000011.1, read as the reverse complement.
ATCCGGAGACGCCGGAACCGACGGCGAGGACTTCGCCGGCGACTTCGCGCCCCAGGATCGGTTGCCGCGGTCGGCGAAGTCCGAACGCGGCCCGCGCGATGTATGGCGTGCCGGTCAGCAGGTGCAGAGCGCCCCGGTCGAGCCCACCCGCGCGCACGGCAAGCAGGACCTGTCCCTCGGCGGGCTTCGGCACGGGCACCGTGTCCACCTGGACCTGTTCCACCCCTCCGTACTCCCGGCGAACGGCCGCTCGCATCGTGGTCAGGCTCGTCGGGTCGGGGCGCGTCGAGGACGGGGCCGCCGCGGAGCCCGACGTCGTTCCCGGCGTCGGGGTGGGTGAGTCAGCGGCTGACGGGTGCTGAGAAGTGGTCACGTCGAGGTCCTCCGGGTCATGACTTACGGCGTAAGGATCAGGTGGACGACGGTAACCTTACGCAGTAAGTTAAGTCAAACGTCAGTGCCGTCGGCCGAGGAGTAGCGCGTGGTCAGGGGAAGGGTCAGCCGGGCCGCAGTGATCGCCGCCGGCATCGAACTCGCCGACGCCAAGGGCCTTGAGGCGCTGACGATGCGAGCGATCGCAGCCACCTTGGGGGTGGAGGCCATGTCCCTCTACCACCACGTGGCCGGCAAGGAGCAACTGCTCGATGGCATGGTGGACGTCGTCTTCGCCGAGATCCCCCTGCCCCGTGCTGATGGCAGCTGGCACGTGGAGTTGCGACGGCGTTCGGTGGCCGTGCGCTCGGCCCTGGGGCGGCACCCCTGGGCGCTGCCGCTCATGGAATCCCGGCGGACGCCCGGTCCGGCCACGTTGGCCTATCACGACGCCAACATCGCCTGCCTGCGAGCGGCGGGGTTCTCCCCAGCGCAGGTCGCCCACGCGTATGCCGTGATCGACGCCTACGTGTACGGCTTCGTGCTGCAAGAGACGTCCTTGCCGTTCGACTCCGGTGACGAGGCGGTGCAGTTGCTGGCCCCGGAGGCTATGGGTGCAGCGATGGCCCCCTACCCGAACATGGTGTGGTTCGCCGAGCACGTCGTCATGGCGCCGAGTTACTCCTTCGCCCGCGAGTTCGAGCCGGGCCTGGATCTGGTCCTCGACGGCGTCGCTGCGCTCGTGAGTCGCTAGGGCTGGGGCCGCACGGCCCGCGGCGAGGGTGCCGAGGCGCGGCGCAGCGCCCCGTCAGGTGGCGACGTAGCGTGCCAGGTACTGACCGGTCAGCGTGGACTGCGCCGCGACCAGTTCGGCGGGAGTGCCCTCGAAGACGACGCGACCACCGTCGTGGCCCGCACCAGGACCGAGGTCGATGATCCAATCGGCGTGCGCCATCACCGCCTGATGGTGCTCGATGACGATGACCGACATACCGGAGTCGACCAGCCGGTCGAGCAGGGCGAGCAGCTGCTCGACGTCCGCCAGGTGCAGCCCGGAGGTCGGCTCGTCCAGGACATACACCGATGCCTTCTCGCCCATCTGACTGGCCAACTTGAGCCGCTGCCGCTCGCCGCCGGACAACGTGGTCAGGGGCTGGCCGAGGCGTAGATAGCCGAGGCCGACATCGGTCATGCGCCGCAGGATGGTCTTCGCCTGCGGGACCGACGCCTCGGCGGAGCCGAAGAAGTCCGCTGCTTCGGCCACGGGGAGATCCATCACCTCCACGATATTCCGGCTGCCTAGCCGGTATTCAAGGACCGAGGCATCGAAACCTTTGCCCTCGCAGTCCTCGCATGGCGCCGACACCGTCGCCATGAACCCGAGCTCGGTCTCGATGACGCCGGATCCGTTGCACGACGGGCAGGCCCCCTCGGAGTTGGCGCTGAACAGGGCGGGCTTGACCCCGTTGGCCTTGGCGAAAGCCTTTCGGATGTGGTCGAGCAGTCCCGAGTAGGTGGCCGCGTTGCTGCGGCGGTTGCCCTTGATCGGCGCCTGGTCGATGACGACGACCCCGTCCCGGCCGGCCACCGAGCCGTCCACCAGCGAGCTCTTGCCCGAGCCGGCGACCCCGGTGAGTACGACGAGGACGCCCAGCGGTATGTCGACGTCGACAGTGCGCAGATTGTTCGTTGTCGCGCCACGGACGGCTAGCGCCCCGGATGCCCGACGGACCGAATCCTTCAGCCGCGCTCGGTCGTCGAGGTGACGACCCGTTGAGGTGTCGGCGGCACGCAGCCCTGCAACCGACCCTTCGAAGACGACCCGCCCACCCGCGCTGCCCGCACCCGGACCGAGGTCGACGATGTGGTCGGCGGTCTCGATGACCTCCGGCTTGTGCTCGACGACGAGCACGGTGTTGCCCTTGTCCCGCAGCGAGGCGAGCAGTTCGTTCATCCTCGCGATGTCATGAGGGTGCAGTCCGACGGTCGGCTCATCGAAGACGTAGGTGACGTCGGTCAGCGAGGACCCCAGGTGTCGGATCATCTTGATCCGCTGCGCCTCACCCCCGGACAACGTGCCGGCCGGGCGGTCCAGACTGAGATAGCCCAGCCCGATGTGGACGAACGCGTCGAGGGTATGCCGCAACCCGGCGAGCAGCGGCGCAACCGACGGCTCGTCGAGTTGGCTCACCCAGTCGGCGAGGTCGCTGACCTGCATACGGCACGCGTCGGCGATCGAGATGCCCTTGATCTTTGCGGACCGGGCCCCCTCGGCGAGCCTGGTCCCGTCGCACTCGGGACACCGTTGGAAGGTGATGGCCCGCTCCACGAACGCCCGCACGTGCGGCTGCATCGCCTCGGGGTCCTTGCTGAGCATCGATTTGCGGATCTTGGGGATCAGCCCCTCATAGGTCAGGTTGATGCCCTCGACCTTGATCTTCGTCGGCTCCCGGTAGAGCAGGTCGTGCAACTCGCGCTTGCCGTATGCCGACAGCGGCTTGTCCATGTCGAAGAACCCCGAGCCGCTGAAGATCCGCCCGTACCACCCGTCCATGGTGTAGCCGGGGATGGTCAAGGCGCCCTGCGCCAGCGACTTGCTGGCGTCATACAGCGCGGTCAGATCGAAGTCCGAGACCGAGCCGCGTCCTTCGCACCGGGAGCACATGCCGCCGGTGCGGGTGAAGGTCGCCTTGACCGCCTTGGTCGCGGCCCCCCGATCGACGGTCAGCGCTCCGCTGGCCGACACCGACGCCACGTTGAAGGCGAAGGCGCTTGGTGGGCCGATGTGGGGCTGGCCGAGTCGGCTGAACAGGATGCGCAGCATCGCGTTGGCGTCGGTCGCGGTCCCCACCGTCGAACGAGGGTCGGCGCCGAGTCGCTGCTGATCGACGATGATCGCCGTGGTCAACCCGTCGAGGACGTCGACGTCGGGCCGGGCCAGGGTCGGCATGATCCCCTGGACGAACGCGCTGTAGGTCTCATTGATGAGCCGCTGCGACTCCGCCGCGATGGTGCCGAAGACGAGCGAACTCTTCCCCGACCCGGAGACCCCCGTGAAGACGGTCAGGCGGCGTTTGGGGATCTCGACGGTGACGTCCTTGAGGTTGTTCTCCCGCGCTCCATGGACCCTGATGAGGTCGTGGCTGTCCGCGGGATGGTTCGAGGCCTCGGGCGTCGGCGTCGTCATGCGGCCGCAGCCTAACCTGTGGCCCTGACGGCCTGCTCCGTCCCGGGCGCGCTCGCCGGACGATCAGGGAGCCGGGAGCGTTCCGCAAAGGGCTCGAGGGTGGCCGCGACCAACGCTCCCAAGGTGTCGAGGTGATAGCCACCCTCCTGAACGAGCGCCGTCGGCATCGCGAGGCCGGCGAGGATCTGCCCGGCCCCCCGGAACCCGTCGGCGGTCACCGTGAGTGGACTCTCGGGGTCGCCACCGGCAGCGTCGACGCCGAGCGAGACGACGAGCCCTGAGCAGCCCAGACGGGAGGCCTGCGTGGCGAGCAGTGCCACCCCCTCGAGGAACGGCTCGTCGCCGCTGCCGGGAGCAAGCGGGCGGTTCAGGTTCCACCCCGCGCCGACGCCTCGCCCGGTTTCGTCGGCGAAGCCGACGAAGTGCGGAAACCAGCCCGCGCCCGGGTCGACGTGGACCGAGCCGTAGAACACGTCGCCGCGGTCGTAGAAGATGGCCTGGGTGCCGTTGCCGTGATGGGCGTCGATGTCGATGATGGCCACTCGTGCCAGCCCTGCCCCGAGCATGGCCTCTGCAGCGACGGCCGCGTTGTTGACGTAGCACGACCCGCCATACCCGTCCCGGGTGGCGTGATGACCGGGGGGCCGGCAGAGCCCGTATGCCGCACTGCCAGGGGTGTTCAGGGCTCGGTCTGCGGTGCTGTGGGCGATGGCTGCGGCCGCCTGGACGGCCGGCCAGGTGCCGGGGCCGACCAAGGTCATCGTGTCGTAGCAGAACCTGCCGGCCTCGGCGTGGGTCGCGGCGGCGGGTCGAGAGGGCAGCCCCTGCATCATCGAGGCGGTCGGGAAGACATAGGGCACGACCCGGTCCTGACCGACGACCTCGGCATACCTTCCGGTGAGCCATCGATCGTGGGCGGTCGCCAGCCAGTCGAGCAGCTCGGGCCCGTGCACCCGACCGAGCAGCGCGGCGTCGATCGGGTCGGCAGGGGCGGGAATGGCGCCGCAGGTGAGCAGGACATCGAGGATCGCATCCACCCGCTCGGGCACCTCTGTGCCCGGGGTCCGGACCCCCACCCAGATCTCGGCCCCAGGGATATGCAGCCGCGTCGCGGGATCGGTGACGACAGTCAGTCCGGCGAGGTCCGGCATGCTGGTCATCATGGCACGCGTCGCGGACCTCCCCCTGGTCATCGGACGGTTCCCCAGCGGACCGACCGCCTCGTTGATCGACGTGCCGGGCGTGGGGGTCGGGCACGCCACGGTATGGCGCGACGAGCCCGACCCACCGCGGGGCCGCGGGGTGGCGCGGACCGGCGTCACCTGCGTCCTGCCATCGGCCGACCCCTACCGCTGCCCGCTGCCCGCTGGTGGTGCGGTGCTCAACGGGGCCGGCGAGTGCACGGGCTTGTTGTCGGCAGGGGAGTGGGGGCTGCTCGAATCCCCAATCTTCCTCACCTCGACGATGCAACTCGGCCGGGTTTATGACGCCGCGTGCGAACTGATGATCGCCGAGAACGAACAGATCTGCGAGGACGTCGTCATCCCGGTCGTGGCTGAGTGCGACGACTCCCACCTCAGCGATGCCCGCCGGATGCAGGTCACCCGGGAGGACGTCGCCGATGCCTACCATGCCGCCCGAGGCTCGGTCGGGTCTGGCGTCGCGCCGGACCAGGGTGCGGTCGGCGCTGGGACGGGTATGTCCTGCCTGGGTTTCAAGGGCGGCATCGGTATGGCCTCGCGCGTCCTGCCGTCCGGGTATGTCGTCGGGGTGCTCCTCCTGACCAACTTCGGTTCCCGGGAGCGACTGACGATTGGCGGAGTGCCGGTCGGGCGGTTGCTGCCCGAGCCGGTGGCTGAGCCGATGCCGCCGGACGCCGGGTCGTGCATCGGGATTGTCCTGACCGACGCGCCCGTGGACGCCGCGGCATGCGTCCGACTCGCGCGGCGCGTTGGTCTGGGTCTGGCGCGCGTCGGAAGCGTGGCGACCCACGGGTCGGGCGAGATCTTCCTGGCGGCCTCGACGGCCCTCGCGGCTCCGCGCGGCACCCGCTCAAGCCTCACCCCTGTGCATGGTGCCGAGCACAACGACCTGTTCGAGGCCGTCGTCGATGCGGCTGAGGAGGCCGTGGTAGCGAGCATGCTTGCCGCACCCACGGTCGTGGGCCGCAGCGGTCACATCGTTCCCGGACTCCCGGTCGAGGCAGTCCGCAGACTTCTCACGGAGAGTTCGTAGGCT
>JBPOIZ010000014.1:0-17855 GCA_052034115.1 Actinomycetota bacterium | reverse complement strand
CTAGGGCGTGTCTCCATAACTTGAGCGTGAGGGTGGCGCCCTCTGCGCGACCCCGAGGGCAACGAGCTCTGCGTCGTCTGACGCGGCGGCTCACATCGTCGGGCGGGCCTGGGCGAAGCGCCAGCGGCGCCCCTCGCAGTCCGTGGCGTCGAAGAACGGCAGCCCCCACGGGCTCCCCAGCGTCCCAGCAGCGGCCTCGCCGGCCCGCTCGCGCACCCTCCGGTGGACCGCCTCGACGTCGTCGACGTACACCCAGGGCAGGTCGCGGTCGCCGCCCCTGCGGGCACTCTCGCCGTCGGGCAGCGGTTCGATGACCACCGACGCCCCGCCGGCGCGCAGCTCGAGCCACGGGTGCCCGTAGTCGGTGTGCGGCAACGGGTCCTCACCCCGCGGCAACGAATCGGGGGTGTCGAAGCCGAACACGTCGGCCAGCCAGCGGGCCGCGGCGGCCGGCCGCTCGTAGCGCACCGTGAGGCCGAGCCGCGCGATGTCGCGCACCGACCGCGGGGCCTCGTCACGCTGACGGACCCACGGCCCGAACCACTTCGGCACGACCCGCGCCCAGACCGTCCCCCCGGCGTCGCGCCCGCCGACCGGAACCGTGGCCACGACGCGCACCCGGGTGCCCTCGCCGACGGGCTCGAAGGTCACCTCCGTGGCGACGTCGTCGAGCGAGCTCTCCAGCGCCAGCCGGCGGCCCGGCTCCCAGGCCGTGACCCGCGCCAGCTCGAGGACATCGTCACCCGCCTCGTCGTACACCTCGAGCAGCCGGCCGCCGACCTCCGGCTCGCAGCGCATCGCCCGCATCCGTCCTCCGGAGAAGTGGTTGATCGGGCCCCGGACCCACCAGAGGTCCAGCTCGTCGGTGAACACCGAGAAGGCCACCCCCGGGGGCACCGGAACCTCCACCTCCGAGCTCGTCGTCATCGCCTCGTCACGTCCGGTGCCGGCCATCGTCCGCCCCGTCCTCTCGTCGGTCCTCCACGTGCCGCGCGAACGCGGCGAGCTGCTCGTCCCACCCGGCCTGCACCTGGTCCAGCCACGCCCGGACCGCGACGACCGACTCGCCGCGGAGGCGGAAGACCCGCACCCGGGCGTCGTCGGCTCGGCGCTCGTCGGTGACGACGCCGGCCCGCAACAGGGTCCGAAGGTGCTTGCTCATCGTCGGGGCGGACACCCCGGCGACGTCGGCGAGCTCACCGGCCGGGCGCGGCCCGCGGCCCAGCTCGTCGACGACGGCGAGGCGGACCGGGTCGGCGAGCGCGCGCAGCAGTTCGGCCAGCACCGCCTCGTCGTCACCCATGGCAGCAACCATTGCCGATATTGGCAACTATGTCAAGCGCCTCTGACGCCGCGTCCCCGCGAACGTGTGTGACCTCCTCCGCCCTAGGGCGTGTCTCCTAACGCGTCGAGCCAGATCAGGACGGCGCGTAGGAGAGCTCCGGCTCGGTAGGTCAGGGCGAGCTTGTCGTAGCGGGTGGCCAGGGCCCGCCACTGCTTGAAGGTGTTGAAGCTGCGTTCGACGACGTTGCGGTTCTTGTACCGCTGCGTGTCGAACGCGGGAGGTCGCCCGCCCTTGGCGCCGCGGCGTGTGCGGTTCGCCTTCTGGTCTTGGGGTTCGGCGATGACGGCGGTGATGCCCCGCCGGCGGAGCAGGGCACGGTGGCCGCGGCTGGAGTAGGCCTTGTCACCCAGGACCGCGTCGGGGGTGGTGCGGGGACGCCCGCGGCCGCGGCGGTGCACACGCAGCGCGTCCAGCAGGTGCGGGAACATCCGCGAGTCGCTGCCCTGCCCCGGGCCGAGCAGCACCACCAGCGGCCGGCCGTTCCCGTCGCACAGCTGGTGGATCTTGGTCGACAAGCCTCCACGGGAGCGGCCGACGGCGTGGTCAGGCGGCTCCTCGCCCAGATTCTTGTAGTTCGGTAGGTCCCCCTGTGACCTGCTGCGCTCGGGGCAGGTTCGTGCCGTGCTGATGCGCACGGGTGACGGTGGAGTCCACGCTGACCTGCCAGTCGATCAGCCCGGCAGCATCCGCGTCGGCCAGCAACTCGCCCAAGACCCGGTCCCAGGTGCCGTCCCCAGCCAGGCGCCGGTGCCGCTTCCACACCGTCTGCCACGGACCGAACTCCGCCGGCAGGTCACGCCAGGCGATCCCGGTGCGGTACCGGTAGATGATCCCCTCGACCACCTGCCGGTGATCACGAAAAGGCTTGCCCTGCTTGCCATCCGAAGACGGCATCAGCGGCGAGATCAGTTCCCACTGCGCGTCGGTCAACACCCGGGTTCGAGACATGGGCCCAACAATCACCGACGACCACGCTCAACTTATGGAGACACGCCCTAGCCCCGGCACGGATGTGACCGGGCCCGGGCGGACAGCGGGACCGCGCCGGCGCCGTGGATCAGCGCGGTATGTCGGGGTGTGCGTGGATGGGCCCGTCCCCGGCGGCCAGGCGGGCCCCGGCACCGCCCCAACGCAGGGCGACGATCTCGGCCGCGATGCTCACCGCGGTCTCCTCGGGGGTGCGGGCACCGAGATCCAGCCCGATCGGGCTGCAGAGTCGGCCGATCTCGGTCTCGGTGAGTCCCACCGCGCGCAACCGCTCCAGCCGGTCGGTGTGGGTGCGCCGCGACCCCATCGCCCCGACATACGCGACGTCGGGCAGGCGCAGAGCCACCTCGAGCAACGGCACGTCGAACTTCGGGTCGTGGGTGAGGACCGCCAGGACGGTGCGCTCGTCGATGCGGCCCGCCTCGACCTCGTCGGCCAGATAGCGGTGTGGCCAGGCGACGACGACCTCATCGGCGTGCGGGAACCTGGTGCGCGTCGCGAAGACCGGGCGCGCATCGCACACCGTCACGTGATAGCCGAGGAACGACCCCATCCGGGCCACGGCGGCGGCGAAGTCGATCGCCCCGAAGACAAGCATCCGCGGCTTCGGCGCATACGAAGCGACGAAGACCTGCATCCCCTCACCCCGACGTTCCCCGTCGGGTCCGTAGTGCAGCGACTCGCTGCGACCGGCGGCGAGCAGCCCCAGGGCGTCGTCACGCACCGCACCGTCGGCCCGCTGGCTGCCCAGGGTGCCCACCGCCACCCCGTCGGCCCCGTCGGCGCGGCCGGGACGCAGGACGAGACGCCGGCCGACCCACCCCGGGTCGGGGTGCGCCACGACGGTCGCCACGGCCACCGGTCGACCCGCGGCGATGTCGTCGGCCACCGAGTCCAACTCGGCGAAATGGGACCGGCTCACCGGCTCGACGAAGACATCGAGGATGCCGCCGCAGGTCAGCCCGACGGCAAAGGCGTCGTCGTCGCTGACGCCATACCGCTGCAGGACCGGGTGCCCGGAGGCGACCACCTGTTGGGCCAGCTCATAGACCGCGCCTTCGACGCAGCCGCCGGAGACCGAGCCGACCGCGGTGCCGTCCGGGCCGACGAGCATCGACGCGCCCGCAGGCCGGGGGGCCGAGCGGAACGTGGCGACCACGGTCGCTGTCCCGACGACCGAGCCGTCGCGCCACCAGGTCATGAGCGGGTCGATGACGTCACGCACGAGCGAGCACCTCCATGAGCTCGACGTAGGTGGCCAGCGTATGCCCGGCGAGGAAGTCGTCGATCGACGGCAGAGCCGCGACGATGCCCTGCTGGATTGGTTGATAGCCGGGCCGGCCCCGATGCGGGTTCACCCAGACCACCCGGTGGGCCAGGGCATGCAGGTGACGCATTTGGTCCCCCAGCAGCGCCGCGTCACCACGCTCCCAGCCGTCGCTGAGGATGACCACCACGGCCCCCCGAGCCACGCCCCGGCGTCCCCAGCGCGCCAGGAAGGCCTGCAGGGTCTCCCCGAGCCGGGTGCCGCCAGACCAGTCCGGCACCACCGCTCCGGCCTCGCGCAGGGCCCGCTGGGGGTCGCGTTGCCGCAGCGCCCGGGTGACGCGGGTCAGCCGGGTCCCCACCGTGAAGACCTCGGTCGGGCCGCCGGCCTGGACGAACCGATGGGCGATGCGCAGCACGATGTCGGCATACGGGCTCATCGAGCCGGAGACGTCGACGAGGAAGACCACCCGCCGCGGGCGCGTCGCGCGGCGCCGCCAGGCAAGCTCGGCCGGTTCGCCGAGGTGGCGCATGTGCGCCCGAAGGGTGCGGCCCGGGTCGGTCTCGCCCCGCGACGCGGGGCGGCGGCGGGTGGCTCGGCGCACCGGTGCCCGCGGCCGCAGCGTGCCGATGGTCGACTCCAGGAGGCGCTTCTCACCGGCGGTCAAGGTGGTGACGTCCCGGTGCCGGAGGACCTCGACTGCTGACGCGGCGACGCGCAGTGGGTCATCGTCGTCGCTCGCTCCCGCCTGGCCCTGGCCGTCGTCGGCATCGAGCTGCAGCTGCGGCCTGCTCCGGGCCGGCTCGACGAGGCGCAGGTCTTCCTGCTCACCACCGAACCAGTCGAAGAAGACCTCGTCATACCGGGCGATGTCATCGGGTGAGCCGCACAGGGTGGCCCGCCCGGCCCAGTAGGTCGCGCTGCGCTCGCCGAGCCCCACGACCGACACGGCCTGCAGGTATGTCGTGGCCCGGTCCTGGGTCACCGGCACGCCGGCAGCCCGCAGCGCTGCCGCGAACCCCAGCAGCAGCGCATCGGGCGGGGTCGGCACTCGGATCACCGCACGGTGAGAATGCGGTCGAGCATCACCCGGGCCCGGTCGGCGTCCTCGCGATACTTCACCGCCACCCCAAGGGTGCGCGCCGCCATCTCGACATCGACGACGACGGTGCCAAGGTGGTTCAGAGCCCGGGCCCAGTCGAGGGTCTCGGCGACGCCAGGGGCCTTGATGAGGTCACCATCCATCCGCAACTGGTGGACCAGCCCGACGACCTGCTCGGCCAGCGCCTCGGACACCTCCGGAGCGCGGCTGCGCACGATGGCCAGCTCGCGGGCCAGGCCCGGGTGGTCGATCCAGTGATAGAGGCAGCGTCGCTTCAGGGCGTCGTGCAGCTCACGCGTGCGGTTCGACGTGAGCACGACGATCGGCGGCACGGTCGCCTTCACAGTGCCCAGCTCGGGGATGCTCACCTGATAGGTCGACAGCACTTCGAGGAGGAACGCCTCGAACTCGTCGTCCGCGCGGTCGATCTCGTCGACGAGCAGCACACACGGCGCCTCGCGCAGCGCCCGCAGCACGGGCCGGGCCAGGAGGAACCGGTCGGTGAACAGGTGCGCCTCGACAGAATCCAGGCTCGGACCGGAGCCGTTGACATGGCCGATCGACTCGACGGCTCGCAGATGGAGGATTTGCCGCGGGAAGTCCCAGTCGTAGAGCGCCTGGCTGGCGTCGATGCCCTCGTAGCACTGCAACCGCACCAGCGGGATACCCAGTCCCTCGGCGATGGCCTCGGCCAACGCCGTCTTGCCGGTGCCCGGCTCCCCTTCGAGCAGCATCGGCCGCTGCAGGCGGACGGCAAGGAAGCCGACGGTGGCCAGCGCGTCGTCGCACAGGTATCCGGTGGTGCCGACGAGGTCGGCGAAGGCGGCGGCGGAGCTGACCGCGTTGGTGGCGAGCATGGGGACAGCATCACCTGTCTGGGGTACGGATCTCTAGGGGTGTCAACGGCTCGCCGGGCCGGACACGGGCACCCCGCCTCGAATGACGGTGAACCGCCCGGAGTGACTGGATCGTGCTCGTTCGAGGGCTCCATTCCGCCGAACCTGTTGTTGAGGATGTTCAAGGTCCCCTGCCTCGGCCGGCGTTATCTCACCGCAGTGATCGTGCAGGGGGTGGCGGCGCCGTTGCCCGTCCTGGCGCATCGGCGTAGGCTCGCCTCATGCGTCAACGCCTGTTGTCGGTTGCGGCGCTAGTGGCGTCGGCAGTTCTTGTGTCGCCCGTTTCTGCCTGGGGGGCCAGTTGCCCCGGTCCTGGTAGTGGTGACCAGAGTCTCGTGTACCAATCGCCCGGATATGGAAACGCCAGTTGGAACGGCACGGCGAACACGGTGGGCGTCTATACCAAGGCCTACTACCTTGGGGCGTCAACCTGCGACACCACCTACTTCGACTGGCAGTATCCATCGCACCACGATGCCCGGGCTGTTCGTGCGTGCAAGAACGCCTCTGGACTGTACCGCCTATGGTCGGACGCCTCTGGCGTGACCGCCATTCAGAAGTTCAAGTTGTGCCGGAGCGGGTATTCTTCGCTCGGGTTCTGTGTGGCCTGGTCCCAGTTGTCATGTGGGATGACCGTCAGTCCTGCCTTCCCGAACCACGTCACTTCGGCATTCGTTCAGTGGCCCAATGGCTCGACGTCGTTCTACGACAGTAACCCGACAAGCGCGAGTAGTTGATCTAGGGGGAAGAAACAATGGCGCCAAGGACAGTCCATGGGAAAGGTGTTGCCGCGCTGGTCATCCTGCTGGCGGGGTGTGGGACCACCGTGGCCCCGACGACAGCGCCGGACCGCACCCAGGGGCTGCGCCCCCTCGTCGAGGAGGTCACGGGCACTGCGTCGCAGCAGTACGCCTACGCCTTTCTCAGGCACCGTGACTTCCAGCAGGCCGTTGCCGACTGCGTTGCGGCCAAAGGGGAGACGTACCGGTGGGCTCCCTTCATCGACCGAGCAGCGGGGTCGATCCGCGCGCCGTTGCCGGCGCCGAACAACGAGGCCTACGAGGCGGATGTCGACTTCGCCAGCGCTCATGGATTCGGGCGAGCCGACTTCATCGTGGCCCATCAGGGGACCACGCCGGGGCCGTCGATGACCGATGCCGCGGCCGCTGCTGCCGCTGCGTGCGGAAGTCAGGCAACGGCCTCGTGGATTCCAGACTTCGCACGGGGACTGTCGGATGAGCTCGACGCGATGATCCTCAAAGCCTCCACGGCGCCGGGGGTGCCGATGGGCGAGGGGGACTATTCGGCCTGCCTAGCAGCACACGGTCAGCCTGCGGTTGACCACCCCTGGGAGCTTGCGGCGTCGGCGGCAGAACAGTTGGCGCCGTTCGAACCGTCCGTAGGTGCCTCGCCGGCCAGCGGGGCCGGGTGGGATCGAGCGGTCGCCGCCGAGCGGGCGGCCGCGGTCGCTGACGCGCAGTGCCGGACGGATGCCTTCCTGCGCTATCTGACGGCGGTGGCGCCCATGGTCCAGGAGTTCAGGAGGACCCACGCCGCCCAGATCACGACGGTTGCGGAGAAGTGGGCCGCCCTGAGCAAACAGGCCGAAGCAGCAGGTCTCCCAACCCCTTAGACGGCCCTGTGGATGGCGCAAGCCTCCGGTTTCCGGCGTTGATCGCTCCAGACCGACACGTTCAACGCCCCTCGCCACCCCCTCCAGCACACAGTCACGTCCCGATCCGGCGGTTGCGTGTGGTGATGGTGCTCGCGGCAACGAGATCTCGATGTCGGTTCATGCCCGCGTGACGTCGACCGACACCTCCGCCCGGCCGTCAAAGCTCGTCCGGCGTGCGCGGACAGCCTCAGGGATCGACCCCGGTCGCACGGCGGTTCACTCCCCCACCGTGGGCTCGGTAGGCCGCTGCCGTGTCGACGTCGGCGCCCCCAGCCAGGTCGGAGCACTCGACGAGCCTGGCGCTGGCCCCGGCGAGGTAGTTCCGGGCGCCGACATCCGCCTGCGCGGCCTGCGCGACCCGCGCCCAGTGATCCCGACCGATGAGCACCGGGTGCCCAGGCCGGCCCGAGAACGCGGCCCGTCCGAGGGCCGATGTGGACTGACCGACCGCGAGGGCGACCCGCTGGGCCACCTCGGCGCTGAGGTCCGGCAGGTCGACCAGGGTCACCAGGACCGCGGTGACGTCGGGCTCAAGACCGGACAGCCCGGCCCGTAGCGAGGCCCCCATGCCGTCGGCCCAGTCACTCGCCTCGACGACCTGCACGCCCGTGCGGGTCAGAGCTGCTCGCGCCGCGGCCGACTCGGCGCCCACGACGACGAGGACGGGATCGACCCCGGCGCCGCGCAGGACGTCGACGGCATGGTCGACATACGACGTGCCGTCCGGACGGCGCAGGGTCGCCTTGGCCTGACCGAGCCGTCGACCGGCACCGGCGGCGAGGACGATCCCGGCCAGCGACATGCCGCCATCGTCGCAGGCGCAGCCGGTGCCCGGCTGGAACACTGCCGGTATGACGACCACGCGCCGATCCCGGGCCCGCCAGGCCAGGCTCCGGCGCACCCTGGTGGTCGGCGGCTTGGTCGCCGTCGCCTTGGGGGTCACCGCCCGGTCCTGCCTGACCTCCATCGGGACCGCAGACCGGCAGCCAGCGGCGGCCGGCGGGACGACGACCAGCACTCCCTCGAAGGCCGCCACCTCCACGCGCGGCACCTCCACCGGCACCGGGTCGGCCACCCCGTCCGCCACCGCGACGGCGACAGCAGCGGCCCCCGCCCATCCGGGGGTCATCCGCCTCGCCTTCGCCGGCGACGTCCATTTCGACGAGAACGCGGCCGCACTCCTGGACGACCCCGACTCGCTCGACGAGCTCAAGGCCGTCCTCGGCCCCGCTGACATCGCCGTGGTCAACCTCGAGATGGCCATCACCGAGCGGGGCACCAAGGAGGCCAAGCTCTTCCACTTCAGGGCACCACCGAAATCTCTGGCCATGTTGGACCGTGCCGGGGTCGATGTCGGCTCGATGGCGAACAACCACGCCGTCGACTACGGGCCGCTCGGGCTGACCGACTCCCTGGCGGCCCGACAGGCCAGCCCGATCAAGGTCATCGGCATCGGAAAGGACCGCGCCGACGCCTTCGCACCGGCGGTCTTCACGGTGCAAGGCGTCACGGTGGCCGTCATCGCCTCGACCCAGGTCAACGACCTCACCGTCAACAAGTACCCGGCCACGACGGACTCCCCCGGCGTGGCCGGCAACCTCACCAACGGGCACCTGCTGGAGGCGGTGCGCACGGCGGTGGCGTCGTACGACGTGGTCGTCGTCTTCCTCCACTGGGGCACCGAGAAGACCACCTGCCCGGACGGTGCCCAGTTCGCGACCGCCCAGGACCTCGAGACCGCCGGGGCCGACGTCATCGTCGGCGCCCACGCCCACCGCGTGCAGGGCGCCGGGTGGCTGGGCCGGTCCTATGTCGGCTACGGGCTGGGCAACTTCGTGTGGCACCTGCGCGAGGAGCAGTCCCGGCACAGCGGTGTCCTGACCGTCAACGTGGACGTGGCCGCCGCGACCCAGCGGGGGAAGCTGCGCGGATCTGCCCGGGCCGACGCCCCCTCCCTGGTCTCGGCGGCCACGTGGACCCCGCTGTATGTCGGCCTCGACGGCGTGCCCCGAGCTCCCGAGAGCAAGACCACCCGGGCCGCCCTCGCCCAGGAATGGCGGGACCGGCGCTCCTGCACCCAGTTGTCCAGCACACCGCCGGCCTAGCCCCGACCCGAGGCCGCGACGTCCCGGCCGGTGTCAGGGGTGTCCGGTCGGGACCTTGCACCCTTCGGCCCTCCAGACGCTACTGGCACACTGTCCCGAGACCGTCCCCGACCGGCCGGGAGGCCACGCGGCGCACGCAAGGGCGCGAGCACCGTGGTTCGGGGCTCGAGAAGGGAACGCACCCGTGGGCGACCTCATGCGACCGCTGTCCTTCGACCACCTCATGTCGTGGGCGCGGGCCGAGTTGCAGCGCGACGGGTCGATCTTCGGGGTGCGGCACGATCAGTTCTGGCGGCCCGAGGCCGGCCGCGGGATGACGAACTCGTTCGGCGACCATCTGGCCAACCCGGTCGGCCCGGCCGCCGGGCCCCAGACCCAGCTGAGCAACAACATCCTCGTCGCGTTCCTCGCCGGGGCGCGCTTCATGGAGCTCAAGACGGTCCAGAAGATGGATGGCGAGGAGATCCGGCATGCCGTCGCCAAGCCGTGCATCCAGGCCGAGGACGAGGGCTACAACTGCGAATGGTCGACCGAGCTCACCGTCCCCGAGGCCTTTGACGAATACGTCCGGGCCTACTTCGCGCTCGCGGTCTTCGCCAAGGAACTCGGGCTCGGCACGATCGACGACCTGGCCTACAACATGTCGGTCGGGTACGACCTCGAGGGCATCAAGGGCGAGAAGGTCGAGACGTACCTGCAGGGTATGGCGGACGCGACGACGACCGCGGTCTGGCAGGAGTGCTATTCGTGGGTCGAGCAGCACCTCGGTGACCTGACCCATTTCACCCGTGCCGACCTGGAGGGCCTGTCCCCCACCTTGAGCCGCTCGGTGACGCTGTCGACGCTGCACGGATGCCCCGCGGACGAGATCGAGCGGATCGCGTCATACCTGCTCCACGAGAAGGGGTTGAACACCTTCGTCAAGTGCAACCCCACCCTGCTCGGGTATGACGGGGCGCGCTCCGCGTTGGACCGGCTCGGCTTCGACTATGTCTCCTTCGACCACCACCACTTCAACGCCGACCTGCAGTATGCCGACGCGGTCGCGATGCTTGGCCGGCTCCGGGCCCAGGCAATCGAGCTCGGGCTGGCCTTCGGGGTCAAACTGACCAACACGTTCCCGGTGCAGGTGCACCGCGCCGAGCTGCCCGCCGACGAGATGTACATGTCGGGGCGCTCGCTCCTGCCACTATCGCTGTCGGTGGCGCAGAAGCTCTCCCACGACTTCGAGGGCCAGCTGCCGATCTCGTTCTCCGGCGGGGTCGACGCGTTCAACATCGCCCAGCTCCTGCAGACCGGGATCCAGCCGGTCACCGTGGCGACGACGATCCTCAAACCCGGTGGGGTCATCCGGTTCAACCAGCTCGCCGACGAGGCGGTGCCGGTGATGTCCGACTGGCAGGGTATCGACGTCGAGCGGCTCGACGCGATGGTCGAGGACGTCTTCACCGACGAGCGTTACCACAAGCGCTACCGGGAGAAGATCCGCTCCCGCAAGACCGACACCCCGCTGCCGTTGACCGACTGCTACAAGGCGCCGTGCGAGCACGGTGGCTGCCCCATCGAGCAGCGCATCCCGGAATACCTCACCCACACCGCCGCCGGACGGTATGCCGAGGCGTTCGACGTCATCGCCACCGACAACACCTGCCCCACGATCACCGGTGTCCTGTGCTCCCAGCAGTGCCGTGAGCACTGCACCCGGCTCGACTACGACCTGTCGATCGACATGCGCGGGGTCAAGCTCGTCGCCTCCGACCACGCGCAGGACAACTACATCGCCGCCACCACCCCGGCGCCGCTGCGCACCACGACCAAGGTGGCGGTCATCGGCGCTGGCCCGGCGGGCATCGCAGCAGGGCTCTACCTGCGGCGCAACGGGATGGAGGTCGATGTCTTCGAGAAGCTCAGCGGCCCCTACGGCATCGTGAAGTACATCATTCCGCACTTCCGGATCGAGCGGGAGCAGATCGAACGCGACTACCAGTTGGCGCTCGCTGCGGGCGTCACCTTCCATTTCGACGCCGACCCGGACTACGACCTCGACGAGCTGCTCAAGACCTACGGCCACGTCGTCATCGCCACCGGCTCCTGGGGCCGCGGCCAGAACCCGCTGCAGCAGGGTCAGGAGCACGTCATCGACGCGCTGGACCTGCTGTGGAAGGCGTTCAACGACGAGGGCGGGCACCCGCTGGGCAAGCGGGTCGCCGTCATCGGGGCCGGCGACGTCGCCATGGACTGCGTCCGCACGGCGATGCGCACCCCCGGCGTCGAGGAGGCGGTCATCGTCTACCGGCGCAACGAGCCGAACATGCCGGCCACCCAGCATGAGGTCAACACGGTGCGCGCCGAGGGCCTGACGATGCTCGAGATGCTCGCGCCGATCTCCTTCGACGGCTCGACGCTGCGCTGCGAGACGATGCGCCTGGGCCCGGTCGTCGCCTCGGGCCGCCAGGGCATCGAAGGCACCGGCGAGTATGTCGACCTGGCGTTCGACACGGTGGTCGGCGCGACCGGTGCGACCATCGACACCTCGCGCTACACCGGCAACGGCGTCGCCGTCGACGGGCGCGGCCGGGCGCAGCTCGACCCGACATACCAGTCCTCCGTCCCGAACGTGTATGTCGTCGGCGACGGGCGCCTGGGACCGGACACCATCGTGCGGGCCATGGGCGACGCGAAGATCGCCTGCCGGGCCATCCTCACCAAGGAGGGCCTGGTCCCTGACTTCGACGGGCACCAGCCGGTCTCGCACCTGCCGACGCCGGAGGTCTACCACCGGCGCGGCCTGATGATCGCCGAGATCAACGGCAAGGCCGAGGGCGGTCGGTGTCTGACCTGCGACGACATCTGCGAGATCTGCACCGAGGTGTGCCCCAACCGCGCCAACGTCGCCATCGTCGTGCCCGGGTATGACGACCCTCGCCAGATCGTGCACATCGACGGCCTGTGCAACGAGTGCGGCAACTGCGGCACCTTCTGCCCGCACGCGGGGCTGCCCTACAAGGACAAGATCACCGTCTTTTGGACCCGGGAGGACTTCGACCTGTCCACGGACATCGGTGTCCTGCCGATGGCGCAGGGCGGCTACCTCACCCGGCTGCCCGGCGGGGCAGTCATCGAGGTCGGTGCCGACCACGACGGGCTGCCCGAGGACCTGACCAGGGTGCTGCGGGCGATGGAACAGCGCTACGACTACCTCCTGCGCACCCCGGAAGGAGCCAGCGCATGATCGTCGGCAACGGCCAGGTCATCACCAACGACCCGAGCAACCCGTTCCTCGACGCCGGTGCCGTGCGGATCGACGGCAACGTCGTCGATCAGGTCGGGCCGGTGGCGGCGCTGCGCGCGGCGCACCCGCACGAGGAGTTCGTCGACGTCGGCGGTCGGGTCATCATGCCCGGGCTGATCAACGCCCACACCCACGCCTACAGCCATTACGCGCGCGGCATGGGGGTCAGCAACCCGACCCGCGACTTCGTGGAGATCCTGGAGAACCTGTGGTGGCGGCTGGACCGGCTGCTCACCCTCGATGACGTCGAGATCAACACCACGACGACCTTCATCGAGTGCATCCGCAACGGCGTGACGACGGTCTTCGACCACCACTCCAGCCCGCACGCCGTCGTCGGCTCGCTGCAGCGCCAGGGCGAGGCCGCCCGACGCCTCGGCATCCGGGCCAGTCTGTGCTACGAGACCTCCGACCGCGACGGCGAGCAGGTCTTCCGTCAGGCCCTGGCCGAGAACGTCGAGTTCATGCGGGCCATGAACACTGCCGACCAGGATCTCGTCAAGGGCCTGTTCGGGGTGCACGCCTCGTTCACCATGAGCCAGGCCTCGCTGGAGGCCTGCGTCGAGGCGGCGCAGGGTGTCCGTGGTGGGTTCCACGTCCACACCGCTG
Organism: Actinomycetota bacterium; assembly: GCA_052034115.1. Taxonomy (GTDB): domain Bacteria; phylum Actinomycetota; class Actinomycetes; order Actinomycetales; family Dermatophilaceae; genus Lutibacillus. The sequence continues at coordinate 4,577 of JBPOIZ010000014.1, read as the reverse complement.
AAGGCCCCGGCGACGAGCCCGATTCGGTCAGCAAGTACGGCACCCGCATCGTCGAGCGGTTCCACGACCTCGGCATGCTCGGCCCGGAGTCGATCGCCGTCCACTGCGTCCACGCCACCGACGAGGAGCTCGACATCCTCAAGGAGTCGGACACCACGATGGTCCACAACCCGCACTCCAACATGGGCAATGCGGTCGGCGGTGCACCGGTGGTGGAGGCCCTGGCCAAGGGCGTGCGCTGTGGCCTGGGCACCGACGCCTACACGGCCGACATGTTCGCCTCCGCATCGGTCGCCAAGATCCTCCAGAGCCACCGGCTCGGCGATCCCACCGTCGGCTTCGGCCAGGCCCTGGAGCTGCTGTTGGGCAACAACCCCAAGATCGCGGCCCAGCACTTTGCCCGCCCGCTGGGCGTGCTCTCCCCTGGCGCGTATGCCGACCTCATCACCGTGACCTACGACCCCATCACGCCACTGACCGCCGGGTCGGTCGGGGGCCACATCCTCTTCGGGATGAGCGGGTCGATGGTCAACGACACGATGGTCGACGGCCGTTGGGTCATGCGCGACCGCGCGATCACCACGGTGGACGAGGCGCAGGTGCACGCCCGCTCCCGCGCCGCCGCGCCGCGCATCTGGGCGCAGATGTAGGACGTGAGCTCGTTGACCACTCTCCTGCGCGGCGGCACCGTCGTCACGGCCGCGGCATCCCAGCGGGCCGATGTGCGGGTCGACGGTGAGCAGGTCGTCGAGATCGGGGATCTCGCCCCGCTCCCGGGTGAGGAGGTCCTGGACTGCACCGACTGCCTCGTCCTGCCGGGTGGGATCGAGTCGCACTGCCATCTCGACCTGGAGTGCGGGCCCGGCCTGAGCACCGCCGACGACTTCGCCACGGGCACCCGCTCAGCGCTGGCCGGCGGCACGACGACGGTCATCGACTTCGCCACCCAGTTCCATGGCCAGACCCTCGCCGAGGGCCTCGCCCGATGGCACGCCAAGGCCGACGGCACGGCGGTCACCGACTACGCCTTCCACCTGGCGATGACCGAGTGGAAGCCGTCGTTCGCCGACGAGCTGGCCGACATGGTCGAGGCGGGCGTCACCTCGTTCAAGCTCTACCTCGCCTACCGCCACTCGATGATGGTCGAGGACGACGAGGTCTATGCCGCGCTGGCCGCCAGCGCCCGCCTCGGCACGACGATCGGCTTCCACTGCGAGAACGGGCGGGTCATCGACGCCCTGGTCCAGCAGGCTCTCGCGAACGGTCAGACCAGCGCGGCATACCACCCGCTGACCCGCCCGGCCGCGCTGGAAGCCGAGGCTCTGGTCCGGCTCGTCACCATCGCCGACCTCGTGGACGCACCGCACTACATCGTCCATCTCAGCGCTGGGGTGACCGCCGACCACGTCCGCGCTGCCCGAGCTGGCGGCAGCCGGCTGGTGGCCGAGACCTGCCCGCAATACCTCGTGCTGGACGACTCTGCGTATGCCGGTGCCGAGCAGGCTGCCCGGGCGGCCGTGATGAGCCCGCCACTACGCACGAAGGCCGACCAGGACGTCATCTGGCAGGCCCTCGCCGACGGGGTCATCTCCTTCGTGGGGACCGACCACTGCTCGTTCACCCCGGAGCAGAAGGCCGCCGCCGACTCGTTCGCCACGACCCCGAACGGTGCCCCCGGCCTGGAGCTGCGACTGGCCCTGCTCTACACGTATGGCGTGGCCGCCGGACGGCTGACCCCCGAGCGGTTCGCCGCCGTGACCAGCGAGAACGCCGCCCGCTACTTCGGGCTCTACCCGCGAAAGGGCACGGTGGCCGTCGGCAGCGACGCCGACCTGGTCGTCTACGACCCGCAACCGGCCGGGGTCGTGCGCCACGCAGACCTGCACGACGCGGCGGGACACACGCCATACGAAGGCGTTCGGCTGCAGGGCCGGGTGCGCGACGTCTTCCTGCGCGGTCGACACGCCGTCCACGACGGCACGTTGGCTGCCGACCTGGCACCCGGCCAGTTCCTGCGCTGCGACCTGCCGCAGACGGACATCAGGTGACTTGTTCTGGACGCGGATTCATGCGGAAGGTGAGGATGGAGACATGACGAGGGTCACGCTCAACGTCAACGGCGAACAGCACGAGGTCGACGGCGACGGCATGCTGGTCAACGCCCTGAGGGACGAGATCGGCGCCCTGTCGGTCAAGGTCGGCTGCGACGACAGCACGTGTGGGACGTGCATGGTCGTGTCGGACGGGCGTGTCATCAAGGCGTGCAACCGGCCCGCGTCGGCCTTCGTCGGCCAGCAGATCACCACCGTCGAGGGGCTCAGCGAGCCGGAGAAGAAGGCCTACACGCACGCCTTCGCCGAGTCCGGCGCGGTCCAGTGCGGCTTCTGCACCCCCGGCATCGTCATGACCGCCAAGGCACTGCTCGACAAGAAGCCCGAACCGAGCCGCGAGGAGGTCGACAAGGCCCTGCGCACCAACATCTGCCGGTGCACCGGGTATCGCCAGATCACCGACGCGGTCATGAACACCGCCGAGTTGCTGCGCACCGGCACCGAGGGCGTCCGCTCGAACGAACGCTGGCGGGTCTCCGACTCGGCGCCACGCCCGGACACCGACGAGAAGGTGCTCGGCACCGGCCTGTTCGCCGACGACGTGCGCCTGCCCGGCATGGTCTTCGCCAAGGCGCTGCGCTCCCCCACCCCCCGCGGGCTGGTGCGCGGTCTGGACCTCACCGCTGCCAAGGCGCACCCCGACTGCCTGGCCATCCTCACCGCGGCGGACGTGCCGGAGAACAAGATCGGACACATCACCCACGACTGGGACGTCATGATCCCGGTCGGGTCGATCACCCGGTATGTCGGTGACGCCATCGCCCTGGTCGCCAGCTCCACCGAGCGGAGCCTGGATGAGATCCTCGGCCTCATCGAGCTCGACTACGAGCCGTTGCAGCCGGTCACCTCGCCGCAGCAGGCGCTCGCCCCAGACGCCCCGCTCGTGCACGAGACGGGCAACGTCTACGACATCGAGCACGTCAAACGCGGCAACCCCGGCAAGGCCATTAGCGAAGCCGCCTTCGTCGTCTCGCACAAGTTCAAGACACCGTGGCAGGAGCACGCCTTCATGGAGCCCGAGGCGGCCGTCGCCGCCCCGGACGGTGACGGCGGGCTGCGGATGTTCACCTCGAGCCAGAGCGTGTATGACGAACAGCGGGAGATCTCCCGGATGCTCAAGCTGCCGGCCGAGAAGGTGCGCTCCTCGGCCACGCTGGTCGGTGGCGGGTTCGGTGGCAAGGAGGACATGTCGGTCCAGCACCACGCCGCCCTCATGGCCTGGCACCTCGGCGTGCCAGTCAAGGTGAAGTTCACCCGCACCGAGAGCTTCGCCTACCACACCAAGCGGCACCCCATGGACATGGAGTTCACCGTCGCCTGCGACGCGCGGGGCAAGATCACCGCCGCCAAGGTGGTCATCCTCGCCGACACCGGTGCCTACGCCTCGATCGGTGCTCCGGTGCTCCAGCGGGCATGCACCCACGCCGGCGGGCCGTACGCCATACCGAACTTCGAGGTCATGGGCCTGTCGCTCTACACGAACAACCCGGTCTCCGGCGCGTTCCGCGGGTTCGGCGTCGTTCAGAGCCAGTTCGCCATGGAGACCTGCGTCAACGAGCTCGCCGAGCTCGCCGGCCTGGACCAGTGGGAGATGCGCTACCTCAACGCCGTGCGCCCCGGGGACGCGCTGCCCAACGGTCAGATCGCCGACGAGTCGACCGGGATCGCGGAGGTGCTCGAGGACATCAAGGGCGACTTCTACGCCGCGCCCCGCGCCGGCTTGGCGATCGCGCACAAGAACACCGGCGTCGGCATGGGTCTGAAGGACACCGGGCGGTGCATCCTGTCGGTCGAGGACGGGAAGGTGCACATCCGCACCTCGGCCTCGTGCATGGGCCAAGGGGTCGCGCAGGTCGTCACGCACGTGCTCATGGAGACCGTCGACCTGCTGCCCGACCAGGTCGTTTACGAGCTGCCGGACACCGCCCGCACGCCCAACTCCGGCACGTCCACCGGCTCGCGGCAGACGCTGTTCACCGGCGAGGCCACCCGGCTCGCCGCCGTGCAGCTCGCCGAGGCGCTGGCCGAGGTCGACGGGGCGCTCACTCGGTTGGAGGGGCGCGAGTGGTTCGGGGAGTTCTCCCCGGTCACCGACCCGCTGGACACCCCGAAGGCCAACCCGGTCTCGCACGTCGGCTACGGGTATGGCGCGCAGATGGTCTCCCTGACCGAGACCGGCGAGGTGGACAAGGTCGTCGCGGTCTACGACATCGGGACGGTCATGAACCAGCAGTCCGCGATCGGCCAGATCGAGGGCGGGGTCATGATGGGCCTGGGCTATGCGCTGACCGAGGAGTTCGTCGTCGAGGACGGGGTCCCCGTCACCCGCTACGGCAAGCTCGGCCTCATCCGGGCCGACAAGATGCCGCCTGTGGAGGTCCGGTTCGTCAAAGGCCCGGGCGAACTGCCCTACGCGTATGGCGCCAAGGGGATGGGCGAGATCTGCATGATCCCGACCGCTCCGGC